>JAVEEC010000010.1 GCA_030840645.1 Frankiaceae bacterium | reverse complement strand
CAGCAGAAACCCGCCGGGTAGCCTGGCAACCGCAACGCCGTCGGCGACGAACGAACGGGCGAGATGTTCAACAACCTGGGCTGGCCGGAGATCGCGGTGCTCGCGCTGCTCGGGCTGCTCATCTTCGGCCCGGAACGGCTGCCGAAGGTCGCCGCCGACGCCGGCCGGCTCATCCGCGAGCTCCGCAAGATGGCGCGTGGCGTGACGACCGACATCCGCAGCGAGCTCGGCGTCGACCTCGACGAGCTGCGGAAGCTCGACCCGCGCCGGATGTTCGACGACGAGCCGGACCTCCCCGAGCCGCCGCGGCGGCCGGTGCTCGCGACCGGCGAGCCGCCCCCGTACGACCCGGACGCCACCTGACGCACGCGTCGGCCGGAAGGAGTCCGGGCGCCTCCGGCGAACTCCGTTCGGGAACCGCACCCAGCGGCGTACCTCGTCGGGAGTCCTCATGCGTCGTCGTCTGCTCGTCCTGCCCGCCCTCGCCGCGCTGTCGTTCGCGCTGCCGTCGTTCGCCGCGACCCCGCCGGCGCCGCAGGTCGTCGACCCGGCCGGCGACGCGAACGGCTCCGCCAACGCCGTCTACGACGAGTCCGCGCCCGTCGGCAACCAGGCCTACGCCGACGTCACGTCGATCCTCTGGAAGACGACGACCAAGACCAGCAAGGTGAAGAAGAAGACCGTCACCACGGTCACCGGCTTCACCGTCACGCTCACCCTGTCCGGCCCGCCGACCGCGCCCACCGGCACCGAGGTCGTGTACCGCGCGCTCGGCACGCCGCCCTGCCCGGGTGGCGGCACCAGCGCGTTCTTCGGCGTCGTGTACTACACGCAGCCCGACGCGAACGGCGTCAACCCGCAGTCCGCGCTGCGCGACAACTGCACCGGCGCCACCCGCCTCACGCCGATCGCGCTGCCGGTCATCGCCGGCAACACCATCACCTGGACCGTGCCGCTGTCGGTCGTCCCGGCGGACACCAAGGTGAAGGCCGGCACCACGCTGACCGGGCTGTGGTTCGAGACGCGCGAGATCGAGAACTTCCCGTCGGGCGTCTGCTTCCCGGCCCCGGTGCCGACGTACGGCGGCTCCTGCGGCCTCGGCGCCGGCACGCTGGACAACTCCCAGGCCGGCACCGCGACGTACACCCTGAAGTAGGCCTCGGCCCGAGGGGCGGGCGGCTACGCGGGGGAGAGACCCAGCGAGCGGCCGGCCAGGCCGCGGGTCCGGGTGCCGAGCTGCTCGGCGACCCGGCGCAGCTCCTTCGCGGCGGCCGAGTCGGGGTCGGAGAGGACGAGCGGCACGCCGTTGTCGCCGCCCTCGCGCAGCCGGACGTCGTTCGGCACCTGGCCGAGCAGCGGTACCGGCGCGCCGATCGTCCGGGTCAGCGCGTCGGCGACCGCCTGGCCGCCGCCGGAGCCGAACACCTCGACGTGCTCGCCGCAGTGCGGGCAGGCCAGGTCGGACATGTTCTCCACGACGCCGGCGAGCCGCTGGCGGGTCTGCACGGCGATGGAGCCGGCCCGCTCGGCCACCTCGCGGGCGGCGAGCTGCGGCGTCGTGACGACGAGGATCTCCGCGCTCGGGATGAGCTGCGCGATGGAGATGGCGATGTCGCCGGTGCCCGGCGGCAGGTCGCAGAGCAGGACGTCGAGGTCGCCCCAGAACACGTCGGAGAGGAACTGCTGCAACGCCCGGTGCAGCATCGGCCCGCGCCACACGACCGGCTGGTTGCCCTGGACGAACATGCCGATCGAGATGACCTTCACGCCGTACGCGGTCGGCGGCATGATCATCGCCTCCACCTGCGTCGGCTTCGCCTCGACGCCGAGCATCCGGGGGATCGAGAAGCCGTAGATGTCCGCGTCGACGACGCCGACCTTGAGACCGTTGGCGGCCATCGCGACGGCGAGGTTGGCGGTGACGCTGGACTTGCCGACGCCGCCCTTGCCCGATGCCACGGCGTACACCCGGGTGAGCGACCCCGGCTGCGCGAACGGCACCTCCCGCACCGGGTTGTCGCCCCGGATCTGAGTCTGGAGCGCGGCGCGCTGCTCGTCGTTCATCACGCCGAGGTCGAGGCGCACGTCGGTGACGCCCTCGACGCCCATCACGGCCTCGGTGACGTCCTTGGTGATCTTGTCCTTCAACGGGCACCCGGCGACCGTGAGCAGCACGCGGACGGACACGGTGCCGTCCGGCGCGACGTCGACCGAGGACACCATGTTCAGCTCGGTGATCGGCCGGTGGATCTCCGGGTCCTGGACGGTGGCCAGGGCAGCGGTGACCTGTTCGACAGTCGGCATCAAGGGAGTCCTCTACGAGTGGCGCGGTACATCCCAGTGTACGGGCCCCAGAACGCGTCCGAGCCCGCCCCGGGGCAGGGGCGGGCTCGGACGGACGTGCTGCGGGCTACTCGGCGCGCTTGACCGCGGCGATGTCGAGGTTGAGCTTGACCTTCTCGCTGACGAGCAGGCCGCCGGCCTCGAGGGCGACGTTCCAGACGAGGCCCCAGTCCTTGCGGTTGAGGGTCGCGTGGCCCTCGAACCCGACGCGCGAGCCGCCCCAGGGGTCGACCGCGGAGCCGGTGTACTCGAGGTCCAGCTCGATCTCCTTGGTGACGTCCTTGATGGTCAGGTCGCCCCAGAGCTTCCACTCGTTCTCGCGCTTGCCGGCGCCCGCGCGGGTGCTCTTGAACGTCATCTCCGGGTACTTCTCGACGTCGAAGAAGTCGGCGCTGCGCAGGTGCTCGTCGCGCTGCTCGCTGCGGCTGTCGATGCTCGCGAGCTTGACGTGGACCTCGGCGCTGGAGTTCTCCGGGTTGCGGCCGTCGATGTGGATGACGCCGGTGAAGTCGCTGAAGCGGCCGCGGACGGTGGTGACCATCGCGTGCTTGGCGGCGAACTCGAGGCTGGAGTGGGCCGGGTCGATGTCGTACGTGCCGGTGAGCTGCTCGAGGTCGGTCGTGGTCGTGGGGGTGCTCATGCGGTCTCCCGTGGGCTCAGGTGGTTGCGTCTGCAACTGTTGTGAACGCAACGTACTCGACTTTTATTGCACGCGCAACTATCATCACCTGTATGCCTACCCGCGCCCGCGGCCTCACACACGTCGAGCTCGACGCGTGGCGCTCGTTCCTCCGGGCGCACGCCCAGGTGACCCGCGTCCTCGACGCCGAGCTGGCGGAGGAGTGCGACCTCCCCCTCGGCTCGTACGAGGTGCTGCTGCACCTCAACGAGAGCGCCGACCGCCGCCTGCGGATGACCGACCTGGCCGACCGGGTCGTGCTGTCCCGCAGCGGTCTCACCCGCCTGGTCGACCGGCTGGAGCGGGACGGGCTGATCCGGCGCGAGTCCTGTCCGAGCGACGCGCGCGGCACCAACGCCGTGCTGACCGACGAGGGGTACCAACGCCTGCGGGCCGCGGCGCCCGTTCACCTGCGGGGGGTACGGGAGCACCTGCTGGACCTGCTGGGTGAGGACGAGATCGCGGTCCTCGCGACGGCGTTCGGCCGGATCGCCGGGCCGTTGCCCGGCGCCGGCGCGGAGTGCGGCCCGACCTAGACCTCGGCGGGGATGGCGGAGCGTTCGAGGAGCTGCCGTACGTGCTCCTCCAGGGCCGCCGGCTCGATCGGCTTGCCGAGGAACAGGTCGGCGCCCGCGTGGTACGCCTCCGTCCGCAGGAGCGCGTCGTCGCTGCCGGTCAGCAGGAGCAGCGGCAGCAGCGCGGTCCGCGTGTCGGCGCGCAGCAGCCGGGTCAGCTCGATGCCGGAGAGGTCGGGCAGGATCAGGTCGAGGATCATCGCGTCGACGTCGTCGACGGCGCTGATCCGCAACGCCTCCTCCGCGGTCTCCGCGCGGACGACGTCGCAGAGGTCGACCAGCGCCGCCTCCACGAAGTCGAGGATCGACCGGTCGTCGTCGACGACGAGCACCTTCGGCCGCCTGGGCACGTGCTGTGTCTCGGCCGCGACGGGCTGCACCGGGCTCGACTCCCTGCCGTGGCGGCACCACGGGCAGACCCGCCACTCCGGGTCCATCCGCCGGGCGCAGCCGGGGCAGGCCTGGCGTTCGACGGAGGCGGCGCACCACGGGCAGAACGCCATGTCGTCCTCGAGCGAACGGTGGCAGCTGTGGCAGCGCGGCCCGCTCGCGGAGTCGACCTGGGTGACCCGGAGCACCTCCTCCAACGTCGTCTCGCCGCGCAGCGCGCGCGCGACACCGTCGGAACGCATCGACGCGACGCCGGTCGCCCGGGCCGCCGCGCGGATGGCCGACTCGGTCGGGCGCGCGGTGAGGACGGCGCGCAGGCCGGTGTCGATGGGGAGCACCTCGAAGATCGCGGTCCGGCCGAGATAGCCGGTCTGGCCGCACTGCTCGCAGCCGCGGCCGCGGACGACGTGCGCGTGCTCGATGTCCTCGACGCTGAGGCCGAGCAGCTGCAACGTCCTGGGGCTCGGCTGGTACGGCGCCGCGCAGTGCTCGCACGGCACGCGCACCAGGCGTTGCGCGACGACGAGCGTGAGCGACGAGGCGATGAGGAACGGCTCCACGCCCATGTCGACGAGGCGGGTGACGGCCGCAGAGGCGTCGTTGGTGTGCAGGGTCGAGAACACCATGTGGCCGGTCAGCGACGCGCGCAGCGCCAGCTCCGCGGTCTCGGTGTCGCGGATCTCGCCGACCAGGATCACGTCCGGGTCCTGCCGCAGGATCGACCGCAGGCCGGCGGCGAACGTCAGGCCCGCGCGCTCGTTGGTCTGCACCTGGGTGATGCCGCGGAGCTGGACCTCGACCGGGTCCTCCAGCGTGACGATGTTCCGGTCCGGCGTCCGCATCTGGCTGACGGCGGAGTACAGCGTGGACGTCTTGCCCGAGCCGGTCGGGCCGGTGATCAGCACCAGGCCCTGCGGCGTGACGAGCGTCTCGAGGATCGCGTCGAGCTGGCGTTCGGTGAAGCCGACGCGGGACAGCGGCAGCACGCCCTCGCCGCGGGCGAGGAGGCGGATGACGACCTTCTCGCCGTGCATCGACGGCAGCGTCGACACGCGGGCGTCGACGCCGTCGCCGTCGACGGTGAGCCGCGCGCGGCCGTCCTGCGGGCGGCGGCGTTCGGCGATGTCGATGCCGGAGATGATCTTGACGCGGCTCACCATCGCGAGCGCCGCGCTCTTCGGCACGGTCATGACGTCGCGGAGCAGGCCGTCGACGCGGTACCGGACGCGGAGGCCGTCCAGCTCGGGCTGGAGGTGGATGTCGCTGGCGCGGGCGCGGACCGCGTCGGAGAGGATGACGTTGACCATCCGGACGACCGGCGTCGCGTCGATCTCCGACGTGTCGGCGCCGTCGTCGCCGCCGCCGTCCTCGCCGACCAGGTCGAACATCACGGCGACGTCGGACGCGTCCTCTTCGAGGCTCCACGCGCGGTTGAGGTTCTCCCTGATGCTCGCCTCGGTCGCGACGACGGGGACGATGGCGCGGGCCTTGGTGTAGAGGCGGACGTCGTCGAGCGCGACGACGTCGGTCGGGTCGGACATGGCGAGGGTGAGCCGGCCGTCGGTGTAGTCGAGGCCGAGCACGGAGTGCCGCTCGGCGACCGCGCGGGGAACGAGGCGGGCGGCGTTCGGCGCGATCGGGATGCGCGAGATGTCGACCATCTCGAGGCCGAGCGCGCGGGCCAGGCCACTCGCGATGTCGTTCTCGGTCGCGAGGTGACGGGTCACGACGAGCGCGCCGAGCCGCTGCCGCTCGTCGCGCGGCTGCATGGCCTGCGCGGCGAGGCAGTCGTTCAGGTCGGCCTCGGTGATGACCCCGCTCGAGACGAGGACCTCGCCGAGCCTGCGGCGCTTCACGCCGGACTCGCGCGGGCCGCGTTCCTCGGGGGGCTCGGCGGAGTGTCGCGCCGCTGTGTCCAGGGTCACCCTCTTCTCATCGTCTCGATCTGCCGCGCCCTTGACCCATTCGGAGCAGCGTCTTCGTTGCCATCAATCTCGGCCAACAGGGGGCAGAACGGACACCGGGCGGCGTATCCCCGGCAGGGATCGCTCGTTGCGAGGGCGAAGACGTCACCCCCAGCAATCAGAGGAGAGACATGCCCCGCCTTCTCGTCACCGCTCTCGCCGCGGCCGCCGTGCTCGCCACGCCGGTCCTCGCGGGCGCGGCTCCCGCCCCCGCGCCGCAGATCGTCGACCCGAGCGGCGACGCGGTCGGGACCCAGAGCTCGCTCGACATCGTCTCCGTGAAGTTCAGCACCACCGGCACGACGACGGTCATCAAGAAGGGCAAGAAGAAGATCACCGTCTACACGCCCACCAAGCTGGTCGTGACCGAGACCCTCGCCGCGGCGCCGTCGACCCAGGCGCCGACGCGCTACCGCATCCAGGCCGAGATCGACGGCTGCGGCTCGCTCGACCTGATCTACGCCAACGGCGCCGACGGCCCGGTCGGCTCGCTCTGGCTGGACTGCCCCGAGGGCGACGCCTCCGACCCGCTCAGCGGCGGCACGCTCCTCGACGTCACGCCGAAGATCAAGGGCAACGCTCTCACCTGGGAGTTCTCGCTCAAGTCGCTGCCCAAGCAGGTCAAGGTCGGCTCCGTCATCAGCGGCTTCCGCGCGTACACCGACGCCGCCGACCCGTTGACCGGGCTGATCGGCACGGGTGACGGCGCGAGCGCGCTGCTGAACCTGCCGACGGACCCCACCAACGGGAAGGCCGTCGTGGACAGCGGGTCCGGGACCGCGGTCTGGAAGATCGCCTAGCGCGTCGCACAACACTCTCCGCGAGCGCCCTCCGACCTCGTTGGTCGGGGGGCGCTTCGCTGTCTCAGCTCTCGGGCGCGTCCTCGCGCAGGTCCTCGGCGAGGTGCTGCAGCTCGGAGCGGAGGAAGTCGCGGGTGGCGACGTCGCCGAGGGCGATGCGCACGGCCGCCACCTCGCGGGTGAGGTACTCGGCGTCGGCGAGCGCCCGCGCGTACTGCGCCCGGTCCTCTTCGAGGCTGACCCGGTCGCGGTCGGCCTGGCGGTTCTGCGCGAGCAGGATCAGGGGGGCGGCGTACGCGGCCTGCAACGACAGCGCGAGTGTCAGCAGGATGAACGGGTACGGGTCGAAGACGTCGTGGTTGGGGTTGCAGGCCGGGCGCGGCGCGCGCGCCGCCTGGGCCTGCTCGATGCGGTGCCGGCAGGCGACGTTCTGCTGGTGGTAGTGCAGCCCCGCCCAGCCGTTGTACGCGATCCAGACGATGACGATGACCGTCTGGATGACGAGGAACCGGGCCGTGCCGATGAACCGCGCGATCGTCTCCGAGAACCGGCCGAACGCCTCCGGGTCGTAGTGCGGCCGCGGCAGCCCGCGGCGCATCACGCGCGGCTGGTCGAGCCGCTCCCTAGAGCGCGCCACCGCCGACCTCCTCCTCGCGCCAGTTCTCGGGCAGGAGGTGGTCGAGCACGTCGTCGACGGTGACCGCGCCGAGCAGGTGGTGGCCCTGGTCGACGATCGGCACGGCGGTGAGGTTGTACGTCGCGAGGTGCTGGGTGACCTCGCGCAACGACGCGTCGGGGCCGAGCGGGTCCAGGTCGGTGTCGGCGACCGACGCGACGATCGCGCTCGGCGGCTCGCGCAGCAGCCGCTGGATGTGGCAGATGCCGAGGAACCGGCCGGTCGGCGTCTCGGTCGGCGGGCGGCAGACGTAGACCTGGCTCGCGACCGCGGGGGAGAGGTCGGCGTTGCGGACGTGGGCGAGCGCCTCGGCGACGGTGGCGTTCGGCAGCAGGATGATCGGCTCGGTCGTCATCAGCCCGCCCGCGGTGTTCTCGCCGTAGCGGAGCAGGCGGCGTACGGGCTCCGCCTCGTCCGGCTCCATCAGCTCCAGGAGCCGTTGCGCGTCGGCGGGGGTCATCTCCGACAGCACGTCGGCCGCGTCGTCGGGGCCCATCGCCTCCAAGACGTCGGCCGCGCGGTCCGAGGCGAGCGTCTCGAGGATCTCGACCTGCTCGTCCTCGGGCATCTCCTCCAGCACGTCGGCGAGGCGTTCGTCGTCCAGGGCCGCGGCGACCTCCAACCGGCGCTTGCCGGTGAGGTTGTGCAGCTCGTTCGCGAGGTCGGCGGGGCGCAGGCCCTCGTACATCGCGAGCAGGTTGGTGGTGCCCTGGTCCCGCTCGTCCAGCGCGAACCCGCTCACCTCGTCCCACCGCAGCTCCTGCTGGTGGCCGCGCCTGCGGACGCCCCCGCTGCGGACCGCGACGCGGGTGAGCTGCCAGTCGCCGGTCCGCGTCGGCTCCATCGCGCAGTCGTACACGACGACCTGCGCGCCGGTCTCCAGCACGTGCACCTTGCGGTCCACCAGGTCCTGGAGCACCAGCGTCTCCTGCTCGCGGCGCTCGAACCGCCGGAGGCTGACCGTGCCGCTCGTGAGCACGACCTGGCTGGCGTCGAACGACTTCACGCGCAGGATCGGCACGAAGATCCGCCGGCGCTGCACGTCGACCACGAGGCCGAGGACGCGCGGCGGCTGGCCGCCCATCCGCAGCGTCGCCACGACGTCGCGGACCCGGCCGACCTGGTCGCCGTTGGGGTCGAAGACGACGAGGCCCGCCAGTCGCGCGCAGAACACGCGGGTCGCTGCCGTCGTCATGGCGGCAGGCTACCGCCGTGTTCGCTCTACGCTCGCGACGTGAGCAACCTGACGTACCACGTCGTCGACGTGTTCACCGACCGCGCGTACGCGGGCAACCCGCTCGCGGTGGTGCTCGGCGCTGACGGCCTCTCGACCACGCAGCTCGCGGCGCTGGCGCGCGAGTTCAACCTGTCCGAGACGGCTTTCCCGCTCGCCTCGGACGACGCGGACTACACGCTGCGCATCTTCACGCCCGAGCGCGAGCTGCCGTTCGCCGGGCACCCGTCGGTCGGGACCGCGTGGCTGCTCGCGTCGCTCGGCCGGCTCGCGCCTGGCCGGGTCGTGCAACGCTGCGGCGCCGGCCTGCTGCCGTTGACCGTCGCGCCGGACGGCGGCCCGGTGGAGCTGACCGGCGGTACGCCGTCCGCGGGCCTGCCGCTGGACGCCGCGCCGTTCCTCGACGCGCTGGGGCTGGCCGCCGCCGACGCGGCCGGGTCGCCGGTGCGCGAGTGCTCGACCGGGCTGGCGCAGGTGTTCGTCGAGCTCGCGTCGTCGGAGGCGGTACGGCGCGCGGTGCCGAGCTTCGCGGCCCTGCGAACGGCGTCGGGCGGGGCCGGTGACGTCGTCGCGTTCGCGTGGGACGCGGCGTCGCGCACGTCGCACGCGCGGGTGTTCGCGGGCAGCGCCGGCACCGTCGAGGACCCCGCGACCGGCTCTGCCGCAACGGGTCTCGGCGCGTGGCTGGCAGCGAACGGCTACGTGCCGGGCGATGCCGAGACGCCGTACGTCGTCAGACAGGGTGTCGAGATCGGCCGGCCGAGCCGGCTGGGCGGGACGGTCGTGACGCGCGGCGGCGTGGCGGTCGAGTGCCGGGTGTCGGGCCGCGTCGCGCCCGTCGCGTCGGGCACGATCCGGGTGCCGTAGGACGTCAGCCGCGGAACGGGCGGGCCGGGGTCTTGTCGGCGGGGCGGCGGGACTTGCCGTGCAACGTGATCGGCACCCGCGTCTCGGTCGTGGCGGTCGTGGGCGCGGGCGGCTCCGCGCGGTTGCTCGAGTCGAAGTGCTCCGGGTCCTCGACCAGCTCGCCGGTCGGGACGAGCCGAGCGACCTTGCACTCGCGCGCCCACCGTTCGGCGGCGGCGTCGCCGTCGCGGTTGTTCAGCCGCTTGCCGACCAGCAGGGGGGTGACCTCGTTCCACGCGGGCGAGCCCGGGGGGACCGGCTCGACGGCCGCGCGCCAGGCGACGAGCAGCCCGCCCTTGTCCTTCGACCGGACCGTCACGACGGCCGAGTCGGCCTCGGCCAGCCCCGGCATCTGCTGCTCGGAGCCGTCGAACACGAGGTAGGCGGCCCCCTTGTGCCAGACGAACCACGCGGGCCGCGTCGACTGGCCGTCGAGGCCCGCGTAGGAGAGCCAGACGAGGTCCGACTTCTTCGTCGCCTCCTCGATCAGCGGGTGCACCGCGACCGGCGACCCGCCGACCGCGCCGGGCCCCGGCTCAACGAACACCGGGACGCCGGGAACGGCCTCGTCGTCGATGGTGAACACCAGCTCGTACTCGCCGATGGCGAGCGCGACGCCGTCGACCCGGTCCTCGACGTCGTTCGTGTAGAACTCGCCGGCGAGCTGGACGATCCGCGGGTCCGAGCGGTACATCGTCAGCCGGTCCGCGGCACGGACGATGCGGAACTCCTCGACGTACGCGCCCTGCGGCCCGGACCAGCCGCGGCGGACGACGAACGGCTGGGTGCGGCCGCCGCGGTCGCCGAACGCGTGGATGACCGGGTCGCCGGAGCCGTCCTTGAACAGCTGCTCGTCGATCGCGATCGCGTAGCGCAGGCGGGCTCGTGACACGGGTGCTCCGTCGGAAAGGCGGTCCTGGCAGTGCCGAAACTATAGTCGGGCGGTGCCTGCTGGCTCGACGCCGCGCGCCCCCGCCACCGCGTCACCCCGCGTCGGCGCGCTCGCGCGGCCACCCCGTACCGACGTCTGGCTGATCGTCCTCGGCGTCTCCGCCGTCTCGACGTCCGCGCCGTTGATCCGCGCGGCGGCGGCCCCGGCGTTCGCGATCGCGTTCTGGCGCAACGCGTTCGCCAGCGGCCTGCTGGTGCCGTACGCGCTGGCGCGCGCCCGGGCCGAGCTGGCCGGGCTGACCTCCCGCGAACGCCGCCTCGCGCTGGCGAGTGGCGTCCTGCTCGCGCTGCACTTCGCGACGTGGATCCCGTCGCTGTCGTTCACCTCGGTCGCGTCGTCCACCGCGCTGGTCGCGACCCAGCCGGTCTGGGCGGCGCTGATCGCGCGGTACCGGGGTGACGACGTCCCCGCCCTCGGCTGGGCCGGCATCTGGCTCTCGGTACTCGGGGCGGCCCTGCTGACCGGGATCGACCTGCACTTCTCCGCGCGGGCGCTGACCGGCGACGTGCTCGCGCTGGTGGGCGGCTTCTTCGCGGCGGCGTATGTCACCGTCGGCGCCGAGGTCCGCCGCAGCGTCTCGACCACCGTCTACACGACCGTCTGCTACGCCACGACGTCGCTCCTGCTGCTCGTGCTGGTCGCCGTGACGCACACCCGCGTGGTGGGCTTCTCCGCGACGACCTGGCTCTGCATCGCCGGGCTCACGATCGGTGCGCAACTGCTGGGGCACAGCGTCTTCAACCGCGTCCTCAAGACGACCAGCCCGACGGTCGTGTCGATCGCGATCCTCTTCGAGATCGTGGGGGCGACGGTGCTGGCGGCGTTGTTCCTGGACGAGACGCCGCGGTTGCTCGCGCTGCCCGCCGCGGTCCTCATCGTGGCCGGCGTCGTTCTCGTGATCCGCGCGGGGGAGCGGCGGCCGGAGATCGCGGGCGTGCCCGCGGTCGAGTAGGCCGGCACCTACCTACTAGCATCGGCGGCATGTCGACGCCGCGCCCCCGCCGTTCCAACCTCGCCGTCCCCGGCTCGTCACCGAAGATGCTCGGCAAGGCTCAGGGCCTCGCCGCCGACCAGGTGTTCCTCGACCTGGAGGACTCGGTCGCGCCGCTCGCCAAGGAGGAGGCCCGGGCCAACGTCGTCGCCGCGCTGAACGACGGCGACTGGGGCGGCAAGGTCCGCACCGTTCGGGTCAACGACCTCACGACGAAGTGGACGTACCGCGACGTCATCACCGTCGTCGAGGGCGCCGGCCAGAACCTCGACGCGATCATGCTGCCGAAGGTGCAGACCGCCGAGCAGGTCGTCTGGCTGGACCTGCTGCTGACCCAGATCGAGCAGGTCATGGGGTTCGACCGGCGCATCGGCATCGAGGCGCAGATCGAGAACGCCAAGGGCCTGGTCAACGTCGACGCCATCGCCGGCGCGTCGGAGCGGCTCGAGACGATCATCTTCGGGCCCGCCGACTTCATGGCCAGCATCAACATGAAGTCGCTCGTCGTGGGCGCCCCGCACCCGGACTACAACGGCGACCCGTACCACTACATCCTGATGCGGATCCTGATGGCCGCGCGGACCTACGACCTCCAGGCCATCGACGGCCCGTACCTCCAGATCAAGGACGTCGAAGGGTTCACCGAGGTCGCGAAGCGTTCGGCGGCCCTCGGCTTCGACGGCAAGTGGGTGCTGCACCCGGGCCAGCTCGACGCGGCGAACGAGGTCTACTCGCCCAGCCAGGAGCAGTACGACCACGCCGAGCTGATCCTCGACGCGTACGACTTCTTCACATCCGAGGCGGGTGGGAAGCGCGGCGCGGCGATGCTCGGCGACGAGATGATCGACGAGGCGTCGCGGAAGATGGCGCTCGTCATCGCGGGCAAGGGCCGGGCCGGCGGGATGGCGCGGACCAGCAAGTTCGAGCCCCCGGCGGCGTAGCGCCGCCGGGAGCCCGGGACGTTACTTGCCGATCGCCACGCAGGACTTCGCGCCGAGCGTGTAGTTCTTGCCGGTGGCGTCGTCGAACACGAGCGTCAGCCCGCCCAGCGGGGCCCGCACGCCCGCCGGTGTGTCCTGCGACGGCACCTTGCGCTGGCCGACGACGCGCCGCGCCTCGACCTTCAGGTTGGTGACCTGCGCGCCAAGCTTGATCTTCTTGCCCTGCGGGAACTTGGCGATGTCCGCGGAGATCCGGAGCTCTCCCTTGGCTTCGCTGTAGCTGCCCTTCGCGTCGCCGACCGTGTACGACGTGTTGACGCCGGTGTTCGGGTCTTCCGCCTGGTAGCCGAACTTGTACTCGTCGCCGGTCGGGTAGATGCCGACCGACAGCGTGAGCAGGTCTGGTACGCCCTTCACGTTGAACAGCACGAAGTACTGCTGCCCGAGCGGCGCCTGCGGGTTCGTCTTGACCAGCTTGTCCACGCGGATGACCGCGGTGATCGTCTTCGCGTTGCTCGCGAAGTCGCCGCCGACCAGGTCGACGGACGAGTCGCCGGGCACGTGGTTGTAGATCGAGTCGCCCTTGCCGTCGGTGACGAGGTTGCAGGCCGGCTTGGGCGCTGCGGCGCTCGCCGGGACGGCGCCGATCGCGGCGAGGGTGACGGCGGCGGCGAGGCCGGCGACGAGACGCATGGTGGTCCTCCGTGGTGGGTGCGGCTGCGAGGGATGTTCGACGCCGCATGCCCAGGGTCCTGCCGGTTGCGGCCGGCCGGGAGCCGTGAGGTAGTGGGGGGCGTGGCCGAGCCGGGTACGGAGGCGTTCGTCGTGGTGGACGTGCTGGCGCGGCGCGGGGCGCTGGAGGTGTTCGCGGCGCTGACCGGCGGCACGGTCCCCGAACGCGCGCTCCCTGCGCGGCTGCGCTCGTTCGCTCCGAGCGTCGTCACGCAGCGCGTGGCGGACCTGCGGCGGATCGGCGCGGTCGAGGACGTTCCCGAGACCGGCGACCTGCGGCTCTCACCGCGCGGCCGCCGGCTCCAGGGACTTGTGGACCAGTTGGCCCGCTGGGCGCGGGACTAGCTCGGTACGTGACTCCTCGTGCGTCAGGTGCGCGAGTTGAGGATCGCGGCGACCAACGCGATACCGGCGACCATGCCGACGACACCGGCGATGGCGGCCCACATGCCGAGGTGGTCGCCCTTCCGGTACGCCACGATGCCCAGGACGATCGCGCCGACGCCGAACACCACCGGGGCGAAGAACACCGCGACGGCAGCGCAGACGAACCCGATGATGGTCAGCGTCCTGGCCGTGCTCGATCCGCGCGAGACGGCCGTGTCGTTCATGTGCGGGGTGGTGCGCAGGTCGCTGCTCATGGCCTCTCCTCCGTTGCCGGGACTCCGTCGGGGGCGGCGTACCCGCGTCGGGCTGCGATACTCGGGCGACACCGCAGCCGGCAGCGCCCGCGCGCCGGACCGCCGTACGAAGGGACCCCGCACGCGCCATGGGCCGACTCGCGCAGACCGACGGGCTCACCGACATCCAGCAGGAGATCCTGAGCACCGTCCGCACGTTCGTGGACAGGGAGATCCTCCCGTACGCCACCGACCTCGAGCACAAGGACGAGTTCCCCGAGGCGATCGTCGAGGGGATGCGGGAGATGGGGCTGTTCGGCCTGATGATCCCCGAGGCGTACGGCGGCCTCGGCGAGTCGCTGCTGACGTACGCCCTGGTCGTCGAGGAGCTGTCCCGCGGCTGGATGAGCGTCAGCGGGATCATCAACACGCACTTCATCGTCGCGTACCTCCTCAAGCAGCACGGCTCCGACGAGCAGCGCGAACGGCTGCTGCCGAGGATGGCGACCGGCGAGGTGCGCGGCGCGTTCTCGATGAGCGAGCCGGGCTGCGGCTCGGACGTCTCCGCGATCAAGACGCGCGCCGAGCGCGACGGCGACGAGTACGTCATCAACGGCCAGAAGATGTGGCTCACGAACGGCGCCCGCGCGGGCATCGTCGCGACCCTGGTCAAGACCGACGAGGGCGCGGACTCGGTCTACAAGAACATGACGACGATCCTGGTCGAGAAGGAGCCCGGCTTCGGCGAGACGGCGAAGGGCGTCACGATCCCGCCGAAGATCGAGAAGATGGGCTACAAGGGCGTCGAGACGACCGAGCTGGTCTTCACCGACCACCGCGTCCCGACGTCCGCCGTCCTCGGCGGCGACGAGGGCAGGGGGCGCGGCTTTTACCAGATGATGGACGGCGTCGAGGTCGGCCGCGTCAACGTCGCCGCGCGCGGCTGCGGTGTCGCGCTGCGCGCCTTCGAGCTGGCGATCGCGTATGCGCAGCAGCGCGAGACGTTCGGCAAGCCGATCGCCCAGCACCAGGCCGTGCAGTTCCGGCTGGCCGAGATGGCGACCAAGGTCGAGGCCGCGCACGCGATGATGGTGATGGCGGCCCGGAAGAAGGACTCCGGCGAGCGCAACG
>JAVEEC010000101.1 GCA_030840645.1 Frankiaceae bacterium | reverse complement strand
CCCAGCGCGCGTGGCCGACGTGCATCGGGCCGGTCGGGTTGGCGCTGACGAACTCCAGGTTGACCTTGCGCTTGCCGCCGACGTCGCTGCGCCCGTACGCCTCCCCCGCCTCGACGACGGTGCCGGCGAGGCGGCCGAGCGCGTCGTCGGCGAGGGTGATGTTGAGGAACCCGGGGCCCGCGACGTCGACCCGCTCGACGCCGTCGAACGCCGTCAGGTGACGCGCGACGACCTCCGCGACGTCGCGCGGCGGGCGACCGGCGGGCTTGGCGAGCTGCAGCGCGACGTTGGTCGCGTAGTCGCCGTGGTCGCGCTGCCTCGGCCGCTCGACCACGGCCGAGGCGGGCACCTCGACGGACAGCTCGCCCGCCTCGACGGCCTGCCTCACGGCACGGACGACGAGGTCGGAGAGCTCTGCCGGGGTCACGGGCAGAGGCTATCGTCCCGGGCCCGCGGAGCCCTCTGCGTTACCCGGCACGCGTCCTGCGCCGCACGACCAGCGCCGTTCCGAGCAGGACGAGCGCACCGAGCGAGAGCGCGGCCGGGAGGCCGGTCGCCGGCAGGTCGGTCGGCCTCGTCGGCGGCCTGACCACCACCGGCGGCTTCTCCGGCACCGGCACCAGGCCGCCCGGCAGGATGCCGATCTGGCCGGGCACCTCGGGGAGCTGGACGCCGATGCCGAACGTCAGCCGCCCGAGCCCCGCGCCGCGCGGCGCGTACGTCGACGCCGTACCCGCCTTGAGGTAGTAGTCGACGCCGTCGGGCGTGACCGCGTACGACGGGATCTTGCCCTCGTAGGTGCCCGGCTCGTTCCCACCGGTCATCTTCTGCACGTAGAAGCCGCCGAGGTTGTGGCGGCGGTAGTTCAGCGTGACCGGCGCACCCGGCGTGCCGCCGAGCACCGTCGCCGTGATCGGCGTCGCCCGCCCGGCGACCTGGTCGCGGACCGGGCCGTAGTAGACGATCGGCTGCGCCGTGTCGACGGTGTACGTCGCCAGCGGGACGCCGAAGTGCGTCAGCGCCGACCGCATGATCGCGACGCTCGTGTCGGCCGTCGCGTGCTGCGTGAAGTTGTAGCCGAGGGTGATCGTCTTGAACGAGTGGTGCGCCGCGTCGCCGTCGACGGAGACGCCGATGAAGTGGCCCTCGGCGACGCCGTTGACCTTCAGCTCGGGGCTGACCGTGCCGAACACGTCGGCGCTCGCGGGCACGATCGTCTCCACGAACTGGCGCGCGGCGAACGGCACGATGTCGCCCTTCACCGTGCCCAGCACGTGGCCCGCACCCTCGATCTCCGAGTTGATCTCGCGGGAGACGGTGTCGTCAGGACCGCCGTACGTGCCGCCCAGGTAGTTCTTGAAGAACGTGACGCTGTCCTCGTTGCCGGTCTGCGCGGTGCCGAGCGCGGACGCAACGCGGTTGCTCTGGATCAGCAGGTTGCCGCCCGCGTCCAGGTACGACGCGATCGCCGTGCGGTCGCCCGCGTCGAACTGGCCCTGGAGGCGCTCGACGCCGGACTCCCAGACGACTGCCTCGTACTGCTTCAGCTCGGCCGCGGTCGGGTGCTCGGTGATGACGGCGTACGGCACGCCGAGTGCCGCGAGCGCGCCCAACGTCGCCTGCTCGGAGTTCAGCTCGCCGTCGTCGTCGACGACCAGCACCTTCGGGTTCGCGGGGCCGGCCCACAGCGACGACTTCTGCACGTCGTTGGCTGCGTTCTGGTCACCGGTCGCGCGGGTGCTGACGTAGAGGTCGAACCACCCCTCCTGCGCCGGCTGGTAGGAGAACGTGACGTCCTTGCGGGCGTACGACCCGAGCGTGACCGACTTCGTGGCCACGACAGGACCGCTCGCCGAGCCGGCGCGCACCTCGACGGTGACCGGTCCGGCGGACTTGCCTCCGTGGTTGAAGACCGGGACGGAGAACGCGTTGCTCCGGCCCGCGTTGACGGCGCCGGCGCCGCCGCGGGAGTTCGGCGCGCCGGCCGCGAAGCCGGGCGCCGCGTCGACATCAGCGGTCGTGTAGTGCATCAGGTCGAGGGTGATGTCCTCGGTGCCGTTCGAGTCGATGCTGGTCGCGATGCCGTCGGTGTACTTCGGGCCGACGTTGGTGAACGCCCAGCCGGTCGGCGCCTTGCTCCAGTTCGACCAGGTGTCGGCCGCGCCCTTCGTCGCCAGCTCGTCGGAGCCGTTGCTGAACGTCACCGTGCCCTCGTAGTCGATGCAGCCGGCGAAGTCGCCGACCTTGGCGTTCCACTCGCCCGCCTTGGGCTTGCTGACGACGATGGTCTCCGGGTCGCCGATGCTGCCGGAGTCGGACACCTTGCTGAACGGCTGGCCGTTGTAGAACAGCTGCAACGTGCAGTCGCCGGGCGTCGTCTTGCTCACCGCGCTGACCGTCATCCGGTAGTTGTTCGGGTTCGGGTCGACGGTGAACTTGTTCTCGGGGCCGTCGACAAGGGTGACGCCGTCGAACGCGATCTCGGCCTGCGGCGTGCCGCTGAGGACGACGAGGTTCGGCTGGACCTTCCTGGTGCCCGAGGAGATGCCCGCCGCGGCGCCGGAAAGCAGGTCGCCGACGTTGCCGCGGCTGAAGTTGAGCTGCAGCTCCTGCGTGTTGTCGTTGCGGTCGAACTCCATCGGGTCCATCTGCGGCCGGTTCGCGAAGCTCTGCGCGTTGTTGGCGTTGAAGTAGACGTTGGAGCGCAGCCAGTAGTCGAAGTGCCAGACCATCAGTCCTGACTGGTGGACCTTGCGGTCGAAGTAGCCGCCGCGCGAGAAGTGCTCGTACGGCGCCGCGGTGTGCCACATCCGGTTGATGTTCTCGATGTAGTAGCCCTCGATGACGTACTTGTCTGTCGTCGTGTCGAGCGCGAGCCCGTAGACGTCCTCCTCGGACCACTTGTGGCCGGCCGAGTCGGTCTCCCCTACGCCGATCTCGTACGTCGGGACCAGGAGCAGGTTCGGGTCCGGCGCCTCGGCCGTGTACCCGTCGAACGGGAGCTGGTTGCGCGGCTTCAGCGTGACGGCCTTGCGGGTGTCGTGGACGATCGTCGGCTGCACGAAGCCCTGGAACACGCGGGTCGTCGGGTTGTGCAGCGACGGGTTGCTGCCGGCCGGGTTACCGAGGTACGAGCCGCCGGCCATGATGTCCCAGTCGCCGTTGCCCTGGGACGCGCCGGTGACGTCGTAGTAGTCGGGCTCGCCGAGCGCGTGGCTCATCTCGTGCGTCGCGACGCCGATCGTGAGCGGGCCGGTCGGGCTGGCGAACTCCGGCATCGTGAAGACGCGGTTGATCTGGACCGGCATGTTGTCGGCGTTGACGTCGGTGGTCTGCAACCCGGCGTGGATGCTGCCGTGGTCGAGCCCGACCAGGCCTTCGAGGATCGGCCCCGCGAGGCCGACCGTCGTCGCGTGCGACCAGGTGTTGCACGGGTTGCCGGTTACGGCCATGTCCGCGCCGGAGTGGATGATCGCGGTGAAGTCGACCTCGCCGTCGAGGTCGTTGTCGTACACGCCGAAGTTCACCGTCGGGTCGGCCTGCGGGACCGACTCGAGCGCCATGCCGATCGCGCCGCCGCCGCCGACGCCGAGCTGCGTGTCGAGCAGGTCGAGGTCGCCGTCGTCCTCCGACTGGCCGATGCCGCCGTAGTAGCAAGGGTCCTCGCGCGACCGCTGTGACGTGAACGGGCCGAAGACGTCGACCTGCACGAGGAACTGGCCGAACGAGTCCTCGAAGTAGAACTCCGTCAGCGTCCCCTCGGGGTTGCCGCCGAAGCCGTCGAGGATCTTCTTGAAGTAGTCGGGGGTGTCGGTGCCGTCCTGGAACGTCGGCTCGGTCTGGCCCTTCGACTCGTCGAACCAGGTCGCGAGCATCAGCGCGGGGAAGCGGAAGACCCGCGGCTCGCCCGCCGCGAGCGCCTTCTCCTGCGCCTTGCGCGACGCGATCTGCAGCGCGCGGAACGTCTGCGCCCGCACGTCACCGCCCATGCCGTCGTCCCACACGTTGCGGGTGCGGCCGGCGTTCTTCCTGATCCCCTTCGGCGTCAGGCCGGGCTTCACCGCGATCGGCGACGCGATGAGCGCGCCCTTCTTGTCGCGGCCGCTCGCGTAGCGCCAGACCCGGTCGTTGCCGCGGACGACGGTGTAGCCGGCCTCGGTCTCGAACGCGCCGCCGATCTCGCCGTTGGTCAGCGTCGCCCCGAACGTCGTCCCGTCCGGCTGCTTGAGCAGCTGCCGCGCCGGGTTGGCGGGGAACAGGTCGCCGAACACCTCGGGGCCGCGCTTGGGCGGGTGCGGCGCCGTCGCGGTGGCGTTGCCACCGAACGCGCCGGCCAGGCCGGCGGGGACGAGCGCGAGCGACGCGACGAACGCGCGGGTGCGCAGGGACAAGCGGCGGGTCATGGTTCGGTGCCTCCGACGGTTCGGGACGTGCCTTTTGTCCCCTTCGTCGCGAGGCGGGCCCGTTCCTGCCTGCGCCCCGCTCAGGCCTGGGCCGACGCCTCGGCCGCGAGGCGTTGCACGGCCGCCACCAGGTCGTCCGGGTCGAACGGCTTGGTGAGGTACGCGTCGACGCCGATCCCCTGCCCCCGGCGCAGGTCCGCCTCCTGCGCCCGGGCGCTGAGCAGGATCACCTTGATGTGGGCCGTGTCGGCGTCGTTGCGCAGCCTGGCGGCGGTCTCCCAGCCGTCCAGGCGCGGCATCATGATGTCCAGCGTGATGACGGCCGGGTCGACGGAACGGACCTTCGCCAGCGCGTCCTCGCCGTCCTCGGCGGTGTGCACCTCGAAGCCCTCGAGCTCGAGGTTGACGCAGATCAGCTGCCGGATCACGGCGTCGTCGTCGACGATCAGGACCCGTTCGCCCGCCACCGTGCCTCCTTCGCCCCCAGGCGCACCGTACCAACGGTCGGGTAGCATCGCCCCGACCCGGGCCCCCGTAGCTCAGGGGATAGAGCACCGCCCTCCGGAGGCGGTGGCGCAGGTTCGAATCCTGCCGGGGGCACACTCCGAGCGCTTCGTGCTCGCCACCCGCCGCCCCGATGCGTTGTGTGAAGATCACCGCACCGGGCTCGCGGCGAGCCCAGGGTCAGCGGGTGTACTGGCCCCACACGGAGAACCACTCGACCCTGGCCGGCTCCGGCACGCCCGCCTGGCCGAGCGCCGGTCCCAGGCGGTCGGTCATGAACGCGTCGTAGGACGCCCGCGCGTCCCACACCTCGAACACCACGACGCCCCCGGCATCGTTGCCGGCGCCGGTGTGGCTCAGCAGTCCTGCGGGCCAGTCCCCCGCACCTGTCGTCGGGTCGAGCCCGAGCGCCGCGTTGACGGCGTTGTACTGCTCGACGGTCACGCCGTTGAACTCGTACAGCAGGGCTTCTGACATCGGAGCGTCCCCTTCACTTGGTCGTGGGTCGGCCGCCTTCCGCGCGGCGCCGGCCCCATCATCGCCCTGCGGACCGCACGTCCGTACGATCGCCGGATGGAGTGGACGACGATCGCGTCGCTCGCGACCGCGGGCGGCACGCTGGTGCTCGCGGTCGCGACGTTCGCGGCGGTGCGGTCCGCGAACCGTTCCGCCCGCGTGACCGAACGCGCGCTGCTCGCGGGCATCCGGCCGGTGCTGGTGCCCTCGGCGCTGCAGGACCCGCCGGAGAAGATCGGCTTCGTCGACGACCACTGGGTCAAGGTGCCGGGCGGCCGCGCGGTCGCCGAGGTCACGGACGACGCGATCTACCTGGCCATCGCGCTGCGCAACGTCGGCAGCGGGCTCGCGGTCCTCGACCGCTGGGACCTGCACGGCGAACGCCTCACCGGTGACGTGTCGCGGCCCTCGCCGGACGGGTACCGGCGGCTGACGCGCGACATCTACGTGCCCGCGGGCGGGCTCGGGTTCTGGCAGGGGGCGTTGCGCGACAGGGCCGACCCGCTCTTCGCCGACGCCCGCGAGGCGATCGACGCGCGGCGCCCGTTGACGGTCGACCTGCTCTACGGCGACCACGAGGGCGGCCAGCGGACCGTCAGCCGCTTCGTGCTGCTCCCCCACACCGACGGCGGGTGGCTCGCGTCGGTGGCACGGCACTGGAACATCGACCGGCCCGACCCGCGGTGACGACAGGAGAACGCATGGACGCCGACACGCTGCGCGCGGTGCAGCGGCCGCTGAAGGACGCGTACCGCGAGGACCCG
Organism: Frankiaceae bacterium; assembly: GCA_030840645.1. Classification (GTDB taxonomy): domain Bacteria; phylum Actinomycetota; class Actinomycetes; order BP-191; family BP-191; genus BP-191. Next base: position 37,036 of record JAVEEC010000101.1, on the reverse strand, counting down.
GCGACCGCGGTCGTGACGTTGCGGGCGTCCGGCGCGGTCGGCGCGGGCCTGACCTGCACGGTGGACACCGGCCGCGCGATCGCGGCGGCGGGGCTGCACCCGGCGACCGGCGGCGACGGGTCGTCGCTCTGCTCCGGCGACATGCTGCTCGAGGCGCTGGTCGCCTGCGCGGGGGTGACGTTGGCCGCGGTCGCCACGGCGCTCGGCGTCGAGCTGCGGTCGGCGACCGTGCACGCCGAAGGCGAGATCGACTTCCGCGGGACGCTCGGCGTCAGCAGGGACGCCCCGGTCGGCTTCCGCGAGGTACGGGTGGCGTTCGACCTGGACACCGGCGCGGACGACGCGACGGTGGCGAAGCTGCTCGAGCTGACCGAGCGGTACTGCGTCGTGCTGCAGACGGTCAGGGCCGCGACGCCGGTGACGACGAGCCGCTGAACCCCTCGGGCGGCGCGTGCACGACGACCCGGTCGACCTCGACCGCGCGGACGTCGGGCCACGGCACGTAGACGGCGTTGCGGTGCAGCCAGCGGACGAACGCCCTGATCGGCAGCGGGCCGCGGGTCTCGGCCGACCGGCGGTACCCGTGCCGCCCGGCGTACCCGAGCCTGGTCGCGAACGAGCCGCGCCCCGCGACCAGCCCGTGCAGGCGGAACGCCGCGAGGCCGGACGCGAGCAACGGCCCGTCCTCCACGACGTACGCGTCGTGGACCTGGCCCCAGCACCGGCCGTGCTGGTCGACGACGGGGCGTTCGAGCAGGTCGCTGAGCCTCATCGCCGCTCCCGCCGGATGCCGGACCCGGGGACGTGCGAGAGCACGTGCCGGCCGAGCCACTCCTCGACCACCGAGACCTCGAGGTCGGTCCTTCGCAGGCTGACGGTGACGTCGGTCCCGATCTCGGTGACCGTGCCGAAGCTGATCCGCGCCGGCCCCGGCTCGGGGACCGGCCGGATCACCCGGCGGAGCAGCTCGACGGCGCGCGACCGGCGCCGGTCCAGGCGGTGCGCGAGGGCGGCCTGGCCGCAGAGGATGTCGGTGAGGATCGGCAGCCCGCCCGGCTCCTCGGCCTCGACGAAGTCGAGGTCGTCGACCTTCGCGCACGGCACGCCGTCGCGGTCCACGACCTGGCGGTCGAGCAGGTGCAACGCCGCCCAGAGCGAGCGCCCGGCCTCGGCCATCACCCACCCGCCTTCGTCACGATCATCAGCGGCAGCGTCGCGAGCGAGGCGAGCGTGAGGACGACGAGGAACGCGAACCCGAGCGCGTTCGAGAGCCGGGAGTTGGTCTTGTCGCCCATGTACTCGGGATCGTTCGCGACGATCAGCACCGGCAGGTAGGTGAGCGGCAGCGCCGCCGCGGAGAGCACCACGACGAACTCCGTGATCTTCACCGGGTCGAACGTCGTCAGCACCAGCGCGGTCGCGGCGACGATGCTCAGCATGATCGTGACGTGGAACCGCGCGTCGTCCTTCGGCTGCACCGACTTGCCCCACGACCAGCCGAAGTACTGCGCGACCGTGTACCCGCAGGACAGGGTCGTCTCCAGCGCGGCGCCGAACGTGCACGCGAAGAAGCCGAGCAGGCTGAGGATCAACGCCCACTTGCCGAGGGTCAGCGTGGCGGGCAGCGCGGTCTGGTACAGCGCGTCGACGCTGATCTGCCGGGGCGCGAGGACCAGCGCGGCGGCGAGCATGATGGACAACGTCACGAGCGAGCCGAGCGGGAAGCCGAGGAAGACGTTGGTCCGCTCGATCGCGAGGTCCTTCGGCGTCCACCGCTCCTCGATCGCGCCGGACGAGAAGAAGAACACCTCGTACGGCATGACCCCCGCACCGAACATCGCGATGGCGTAGTACCAGTACGTCGGCAGGCTCTCGCTCGCGGGCTTCGCCGGGTGCGCCATGTCGTGCAGGACGCCGCCCCAGTCCGGGCCGATCCGCCAGACCGCGACCGCCGTCACGATCAGCGCGAGGCCGAGCAGGCCGAAGACGTTCTCCATGACGTCGAAGTTGACCTTCCACACGACGATCCAGACGAGGGCCGCGACGACCGGCACCCAGAGCAGGTAGTTGATGCTCGTCGCGAGCTCCAGCGTGAGCGCGACGCCGCCGATCTCCGCGGCGACCGTCGCGAGCGTGATGAGGAACGACGCGACGAGGTTGGCGAGGCCGAGCCGCGGCCCGAGGCGTTCCCTCACCAGGTCGAAGACGGCGCGCCCGGACACGGCCGCGACCCGGCCGGCCATCTCGGCGAACAGCATGATGACGAACAGCCCGAGGACGGTCGCCCAGGCCAGCGCCATGCCGAACCGCGCGCCCACGGCAGCGCCCGTGACCAGCTCGCCGATGTCGACGAAGCCACCGATCGCGGTGAGCACGCCCAGGAATACCTGGAGCAGCTTCTTCACCGGTGCGACCGCAGGAACGCGTCGAGTCGCCGCGCGGCGTCGGCGAGCCCGTCCCGCGACGCGAGCAGCGCGGCATGGTCGCCCCTGCGGCCGGCGATCCGCGTCTCACCCAGCGCCGAGACGGCCTCGTCGAGGAGGTCGGTCAGGCCGCCGCGCAGCCGGGTGGTCACGTCGTCCGGCGGCTGGATGGACGCGAACGTCGAGGCCGCGGCCGCCGCGTCGTCCTCCGCCCGGCTGGTCGCGACGGAGACGTACGCCGCGGTCGTGTTCCGCCGCGCGACAGCGGCGAGGACGAGCAGGTCCGAGGCCACCGACGAGCGGACCGACTCCGCGGCGCGGACGGCCTTCGCCTCGTACGGTCCGCGGGTTCGCGCGGTCGGCGTACAGCCCACGAGGAGCAGCGCGCTCAACGCGGCTGCGCAGCCGGCGGAACAGCCCACCGTGGGACCTCGTCTCGGACCGCGGAACGATCGTCGGAGACGGTGCCCGGGCGGCGCGCGCCGAAACGCGCGCGGGCCTCAGACGGCGGGCAGGGTCGTGTCCACGCCGCCCAGCAGCGCCTCGGCCTCGTCGGCCGTGAGCGGCTTGGCGAAGAGGAAGCCCTGGCCGAGCTCGCACTGCTCGTCGCGGAGCTGGTCGCGCTGCAGCTCCAGCTCGATGCCCTCGGCGACCGTCTCCAGGCCGAGGGTGCGGCTGAGGTCGAGCAGCGCCCGGATGATGGCCGGCACCTGGTCGGGCTCGCTGATGGTGTTGATGAAGGAACGGTCGATCTTGAGGATGTCGACGGGGAACTGCCGCAGGTAGGACAGCGACGAGTAGCCGGTGCCGAAGTCGTCGACGGCCAGCCGCACACCGAGCGTCCGCAGGTTCCGCAGCCGGGCCGCGGCGGTCGCCGGGTCCTGGACGAGCGACGTCTCCGTGATCTCGAGCACGAGCGATCCGGCGTCCAGCCCCGAGCGGCGCAGCGCCTCGGCGACGTGGTCGACCAGCTCGCTCGACGCGAGCTGGCGGCCCGAGACGTTCACCGACATGTTCAGCCTCGGCGCGCCCGCGCGGCGCTGCCAGCGGGCGCCGGTACGGCAGGCCTCGGCGAGGACCCAGGCGCCGATCGGCACGATGAGCCCGGTCTCCTCGGCGATGGGGATGAACCGGTCGGGCCCGATGAGACCGAGGCTCGGGTGCTGCCAGCGGAGCAGCGCCTCGAACCCGACGATCCCGCTGGTCTGCAGGTCGACGACCGGTTGGTAGACGAGGAACAGCTCGTCGCGTTCCAGAGCGTTGCCCAGGTCGGTCTCGAGCCGCACCCGTTCGACGGCCTCGATCCGCATCTCCGGCTCGAACAGCACGACCCGGCTCTTGCCGGCCGCCTTCGCCTTGTACATCGCGATGTCGGCGTTGCGCAGCAGGGCGGTGCACGAACGGTCGGCGTCGCCGGTCGCGATGCCGATGCTGGCCGAGACGGTGACCTCGCCGCTGCCGACGTCGATGGGAGTCGCGATCATCCGGATGATGCGTTCGGCGACGACCTCGGCGTCGGCCGTCGGCCGGGCGCTCTCCTCGATCAGCACCGCGAACTCGTCGCCCCCGAGGCGGCCTACGGTGTCGCCGGGACGGACCGCGTCGCGCAGCCGGTTCGAGACCTCGCGGAGCAGGATGTCGCCCGCGCTGTGCCCGAGGCTGTCGTTGACCCGCTTGAACCCGTCGAGGTCGAGGTAGATCACGGCCGGGTCGCTGCCGGACCGGGCCGCGCGGTCGATCGCGTGCTGCACGCGGTTGTGGAACAGCGCGCGGTTCGCGAGGCCGGTCAGCGAGTCGTGGAACGCGCGGTGCGCGAGCTCCTCCTCGACGTTCTTGCGGGCCGTGATGTCCTGCAGGTTGACGACCAGGCCGGCGACGTCGGGGTCGCCGGTCATGTTGACGACCCGGACGGAGAGCCAGAGCTCGGTCCCGTCGGCGTGCCGGACGCGCAGCTCGTCCTCGATGACCTCACCCGGCTCGGCCAGCGCCCGCTCGACCATCGCGCGGGCGCCGGCCGCGTCGACCTTCAGCACGAGGTCGAGCAGGTTCGCGCCACGCCGGGCCGGCGCGGCGTCGCCCACCAGCACCGCGGTGCTGGGCGAGTCCTCGATGATCAGACCAGCGGCGTCGACGACGACGACGGCATCGGCGGAGTTCGCGGCGAGCGCGCGGAAGTGGCGTTCGCTCGACTGGACCAGCGCGTGGGCCTGTGCCGCGGCACGCATCAGCCCGACGACGCGGACGTAGGTGATCCCGACGAGCGCGGCCATCGCAAGGAACAGCGGGATCGCGTTGGTGTCCTTGCCCCGGAGGAACGTCCACACCTCAATGGCCGCGGGCGTGAGCAGCGGGACCACCGACAGCGCGATGCGGCTCAGGCCGGGGCTGCGTGCCTTGCGCGGGGCGGCAGACGTGCGGCCTCGCGTCCAGCTCGCCGCGGCCAGCAGCGCCGCGCCGAGCATCCAGCCGACGTCGAGCCACTGGCTCCAGCCCTCGTAGGAGGCGTTCGCCGCGATGAACACGTACACGAAGTCGGAGACGAGCCAGCAGGCCGCGCCGCCCACGAGCGCGGCTCCGGCCGTCCAGCCGGCGCGCCGCGCGACGACGGTGCGGACGACGACCGCCAGTAGCACGGCGTCGAGGATCGGGTACGCCGCCCAGACCGCGCGGATCCAGCCCGCGGTCGAGGCGTCGGTCACGATCGCCTGCACCGAGAACTGCCAGACGACGAGCAGGGCGAGGACGCCGACGGCGCCCATGTCGAGCGCGCCCTCGCGGTCGCTGCCGTCGCGCTGAGACGCGAGCAGCCGGAACAGGCCGATGACGACAGCGACGTAGGACGCGAGCCAGAACACGTCGGCGACGGAGGTGTCGGGGACCGCGCCGCGCTGCCACTGGTAGACCGTGCTGACGAGGTCGCCGGTCGCCGAGGCGCCGATCCCGACCGCGATCCAGCGCCACGCGTGGCGGGCCGTACCGGAGTGCCCCCGGCTGCCCATCCAGGCCAGCACCGCCGCGCCGAACGTCACCACGAGGTACGTGACGTCGTGTGCCCGGCCGTCGGGCTCGACCAGGTAGAGGCCGATCAACGCGAGCACGGTGGCGGCCGCGAGCGGGCGGCCGAAGCGGCCGAGCCGGGGTGGCCGGCGCGGGGCGCTCCGCGGTCGCCGGACTGTCACGGGCGCTGCGGTCTCGACGTCTACCACCTATGGAGGATCGGGTGGGTCGGACCGGTTCTGGAGGCCTCGGAAGTCCCGAACTTCGCAATTCACGCATGTCCACCCCCGAATCGTGCGGGGCGGACAGGCCGGTGCCCGGCCCGCGGGGTACACACCCACCGCGGACCGGGCACCGGCTGCTGCGTTCCTACGGCCAGTAGTTCACGGCCGCCTGGGCGTCGAGGCGCCCCCACCCGGACATCGGGTCGTAGCCCGGCGTGTACACGTCCTTCGCGGAGTGCTGGATCGCCTCGGCGATCTTCGCGGCGTTCGCCGTGCTCCGCGTCCCGCCGAGGTGCTGGTAGACCAGCGCGGCCGCGCCCGCGACGAGCGGCGAGGCCATCGACGTGCCCTGGATGGACGCGTACCCGGGGAGGGTGTCGCAGTCGCCCTCGGCCGCGTCGGCCGAGCGGTCGTACGTGGAGATGATCTCCGTCGCGCTGAGGTCGCACGCGATGACGCCGGTGCCGCCGGGGGCCAGCAGGCCGAGGCCGACGACGCTGATCGGGTCGCGCTTGACCGGGAAGTTGCCGTACCAGGAGTTCAGGTCGTGCGGGTCGCTCGATCCGACGCAGATGACCTTCGCCGCGATCGCCGGGTAGCCGCAGAGCGCGGTGGACTCGTTGCCCGCGGCGGCGACGACGACGACACCGAGCGAGGTGGCGTACGAGATCGCGCTGTCGATGACCGCGAACGAGCCGATCAGCGACGACGCCGTCCCGCTGCCGGGAACGGTGAGGCCGAGCACCGGGTCGTGGACGCCGAAGCCGACCGACATGTTGATGACGTGCGCACCCTCGTCGGCCGCGGTACGGATGGCCGTCGCGAGCGTCGCGGCGTTGCTGCTCGTGGGCGAGAGCACCTGGATCGGCATCAGCGTGGAGTCGGGCGCGATGCCGACGACGCCGATGCCGTTGTTCGCGCAGGCGCCGATGATGCCGGCGACGTGCGTGCCGTGGCCCTCGTCGTCCTCGGGGATCGTGCTGCTGTCCGGGTCCGGGTCGGCGCCGGGAACGAGCAGGACCTTGTTCGGGCAGTCGAAGTCCGGGTGACCGATGTCGAGGCCGGTGTCGAGGATCGCGACCTTGATCCCGCTGCCGGTGGCGGTGCTCCACGCCGGGACGGCGTTGACCTTCCGCATGTTCCACTGGCCGGAGTAGAAGAGGTCGTCCTCGCCGTTCTGCCGGTACAGCGGGTCGTTCGGGAAGCCGGTCGGGGCGGTCGCCGGGACGGTGAGGTTGACGTCGACGTTCACGCCGTTCGCCGTGAACACCGAGAGGAACGCGTCGCCGGCCTCGAGGGTGACGTACAGGTCCTTCGACGGGTCGCTGACGACACGGCTGTAGGAGCAGTCGGCCTTGTAGACGTAGGCGACGAGGTCGTGCAGGTTCTGCGAGTCGCTACCGGTGACACCGACGAGGTTGCCCGCGACCTGCTCCGCGGCGGGGATCGCGAACACCCAGCCGTTGACGCCCTGCGTCGTCGGCGCGGTCGGGCAGGTGAGGGAGAACTCGAGGTCGGTGCTGCCGTTGCCGGCGGGGAGCGGGTGCGTGATCGTGCCCGACGCGGCGAACGCGTGGGCCGGGGTCGCCAGGAGGGGCACCGCGGCGATCGCGGTGATGAAGCTGCCGAGCGCGGTCCACGTGGCCGCCGGGCGTCGCTTTCGTGACACGGACACTCCCTTTCGGCGGCCCGCGTAACGACGACGGCCCCGGCACCAGGAACGGGCCGGGGTCGGGCGCGGGTAGGGGGCCGCTCCCAAGTGCCGGGCCGCCGGTCGGCGGCTCGGGCGAGCAGGTTCGCCGGGCAGCGGTGGACACCTGCCCGGCGCGACGAGGGCGCCGCTCCGGTGGGAGCGACGCCCTCGCGCCGTACGTGCTGCTTAGACCGCGTCCGCGACGACGCCGCGGCCACCCGTCACCGTCAGGGTGACGGTGGCGCCGGGCGCGACCTCGAAGTGGCCACGGCAGGTGCCGCCGGCGGCGGTGATGCAGGTGCCGACCGTGCCGGACGTGTTGCCGGACTGGGTGAGCTCGCACTCACCCGCGGTCAGCGTGCAGCTCCAGTTGACGGTGCCGCCGCCGGAGACGTAGGAGCAGTTCCGCGACGTCGAGCTGAACACGATCGACAACGGCGGGTACGACACGGTGACCGTGGTGGTCGACGAGCCGCTGGTGTTGTCGACGGCACAGCCGCCGGTCGCCGTGGCGGCCGGCGCGGTGAGCATGATGAACGGCGCCGCTGCCATGACGACGGTGCCGAGTGCGCGAGCGATCTTGCTGGACAAGGGGACTCCCTCCGAACAAAAGGTGCTGGCCAGGGCTCTGGCGGACAGCCGTAACGAGCCAGCGCATCGCGGACGCGGCAGCGGACAGGGCCGGGGCGCGGGTGGCTGGGGACCACGCGGGACGGATGTGGTGCTGTAGGGGAAACGTCCTCGGCCTCGGAGAGGCTCCGGTGCGGGGCTGCCGTCGAAGTGCGGGGGAACGGCGTGGTGCAGATTGCCACAGTTTGCGGAAACTGTCCAGTATGCGTTATAGGCCCCGGTCGGGGGGCCGGTTACGCAGTCGTGCAGGGGGCGTTGAGGCTCGGGTAGTAGCCGGTGCAGCGGTTGGTCGGGATCAGGTCGCTCGGGTTGACGATGATCGTCGTCGGCTGGCAGGGCAGGCCGGACGCGCCGGCGACGGCACCGAGCTCGGCGGTCGTGAGCTCGGTGAGGCGCTCGGCGCGCAGGGTCAGCTTGCGGGTCATGAGGGGCTCCGTTCGCGGGGGGTAGGGGTGTTACGCGGACGCTGGCTCGCTGGGGCTGTCGTGGCCGAGGTACGCGCCCACGACGTCCTCGGAGTTCGCCAGCTCGCTGCTGAGTCCTTCCAGGACGACGGTGCCTTTCGCGAGGACGTAGGCCCGCTGGGTGTAGCGCAACGCCATGCCGATGAACTGCTCGACCACGAGGATCGACGTCCCGGCCTCGTTGACGGCGGCGAGGGCGTCGAACAGCTGCTCCACAAGGTTCGGGGCGAGGCCCATCGACGCCTCGTCGACGAGCAGCAGCGTCGGGTCGCTCATCAGGGCGCGGCCGACCGCGAGCATCTGCTGCTCGCCACCGGACATCGTTCCCGCGGCCTGGTGCACCCGCTCCTTGAGCCGCGGGAACAGGTCGAACACCTGCGCGCACCGGTCGTCGAACTCGCCCCTGTGCCGCCGCCGCGACCAGTGGCCGAGGCGGAGGTTCTCGGTGACGGTCAGCTCGCTGAACAGCTCGCGGCCCTGCGCGAGGTGCGCGACGCCGGCCGTGACCACCTTGTGCGCGGGCAGCGTCCTGACCTCGACGCCCGCGATCTGGATGGACCCGCTGCGGTACGGCAGCAGGCCGCTGATCGCGCGCAGCGTCGTCGTCTTGCCCGCGCCGTTCGAGCCGAGCAGGGCGACCATCTCGCCGTCGCCGACGGTCAGGCTGAGACCGCGCAGCGCCTGGACCGGGCCGTAGTACACGTCGATGTCGTCGATGGCCAGCATCAGGTACCCACCAGCTCGGTGTCGGCGGCGTCCTCTGTCGTCGTCCCGAGGTATGCCGCCAGGACGGCCGGGTCGGCGGAGATCTCCGCCGGCGTGCCCTCGGAGATCATCTCGCCGCGGTCGAGGACGTAGACGTAGTCGCACGCGGCGTTGACCATCCGGATGTCGTGCTCGATGAGCAGCACCGAGACGCCGAGCTCGCGGACCAGGCCGATCACGTCGATCAGCCGGTCCGTCTCGTGGTCGTTGAGGCCGGACGCGGCCTCGTCGAGGAGCAGCAGGTTGGCACCGGTGACCAGCGCGCGGCCGAGCTCGACCATCCGCAGGATGCCGAACGGCAGCCCGCTCACCGAGCGGTCGGCGAACTCCTCCAGCTCCAGCAGCCGGAGCACCTCGCGCACCCGGTCGCGGCAGGCCGCCTCGTCGCGAACCGTTGTGGCGCTGGCGACGAGGTTGCCGAGCGGGGTGCTCGCGTTGTGCTGGTGCGTGGCGACGAGCAGGTTGTCGAACACCGTCAGGCCGCGGAAGAGCTGGAGCACCTGGAACGTCCGCGCGACGCCCATCTGCGCGCGCACGTGCGCCTTCGCCGTCGTCGCATCGGTGCCGTACAGGAGGACGCGGCCCTCCTGCGGGTCGTTCAGTCCGAGGACGGCGTTGAACAGCGTCGTCTTGCCGGCGCCGTTCGGGCCGATCAGGCCGACGACCTCCGCCTCGCGCACCTCGATGCTGGCGCGGTTGACAGCGGTCAGGCCGCCGAAGCGGACGGTGACGTCGCGCGCTTCCAGCCGGATCGGCGCGGTGAGGTCGCGCTCCCGCCGGTACGTCTGGACGGGCTTCGGCTTCGCCTCGGTCGCGGCCGGCGCCTCGGCGGGCGCGGCCTCGTCCTCGGGCTCCACGGATGCCACCGGCGTCGCCGCCTCGGCGCGTCGCGCCGCCATCCAGTCCTCGAACCCCTTGCCCTCGACCTCGGGCTCAGCCTCGCCCGCCGGGCGACGGCTGCGGACCTTCTCGGTCTCCGCGCGCACCCACTCCGTGACGGGGGCGAGGTACCTGTCGGCGTGGTTCCCCACCCATTCGAGCAGGACGTTGAACCGCGCGAGCAGCCCGGCGAGCCCCGACGGGTAGAGCAGGAGGACGCCGGCCAGCAACGCGGCGGAGACGATGTCGAGCCAGCCGCTGAGGTTGACCTGGAAGAAGAACTCGGTCAGGGCGGCGAAGAGGACGCCTGCCGCGACCGCGCCGGACAGACTCGCGAGGCCACCGACGACGGCGATCGCGAGGAACTGCAACGACACCGTGTAGAAGAACTGCGACGGGACGACGGTCCGCTGCTCGACCATGAGCATGCCGCCGCCGAGGCCGGCGAGGACGCCACTGACCGCGAACGCGACGAGCTTGTACCGCACGACGTCAATGCCGAGCGACGCCGCCGCGGTCTCGGAGCCGCGGATCGCGGCGAGCGCGCGGCCGGTCCTGGCGTCGCGCAGGTTGGACAGGCAGACCGCGGTCGTCATCACGATGACGAGGAACACGATGAACAACACGCGCCGGTTCGTCAGGTCGAACGACGGGAACCCGCCCTCGCGGCCGATGCGCTGGTTGGGTAGCGTCGAGCTGCCCTGACCGAGTCCGAGGTACGGCGACGTGAACAGGAACGCGTCACCCATCCACGCAAAGATCAACGTCGCGACGGCGAGGTAGAGTCCGCGGACCCGTAGGGCGACCGCGCCCAGAGCGACCGCCGCGACGCCGGCCATCAACGCACCCGCGACAACGTCGAGCGGGAAACCCAGACCGGTCGAGCGGGCGATCATCGCGGTGACGAGTGACCCGACGCCGACGAACGTCGCCTGAGCCAGCGAGATCTGCCCGACCCAGCCGGTAAGGATCACGAGCGAGAACGCGATGACGGCGTACTCGAGCGCGAGCAGCGACGCACCGAGCGTCGAGAACTTCACGACGAACGGCCAGATCAGCAACAGCGCGAACACGAGGACCGCGGACGGGCGGAGCTTCCGCTTGCGATAGCCGGACGTGCCCGCGACGGCGAGCGAACCGTCGTCGCGATCGGCGCCGGCGATCCGGTTGCCGCGCAGCGCGAGGACGGCGAGCGTGAGGACGGTCAGGGCGAGCTGGGACGCGCCCGGGAGGCTCAGCACGCGGCCGACGACCGGCCAGTCGGCCGCAAGCGGGACGAGGCCGAACGCGAGACCCGCGATAACAGCGCCGAGGATCGCGCCCGCGAGGCTCTCGAGGCCACCGAGGAGCGCAGCGACGAACGCCGGGAGCACCTGGAGCGACAGCGTGTACGGGTTCAGGTTCGTCGCGGCGGCGAGCAGGATGCCCGCAAGTGCCGCCAGACCGCCGCCGAGCGCCCAGGCGCTCGAGGCGGCGACCTGCGGGTTGACGCCGACGAGCGTCGCCGCGGTGCGGTTCTGGGCGGCGCCGCGCAGCGCGAGGCCGAACTGCGTGAACTTGAAGAACGCCAGCGTCAGACCGGCGACGACGAGACCAGTGACGAGGATGCCGAGGTCGGTCCAACGCACGAGCGCGCCGGCGAACCCGAACTGTCCGTCGGGGAACACGTTGGGCGGCTGGAGCGCGCCGGTGCCGTACACCTTGCCGATCACCGCGATCAGCAGGCCGGTGACCGCGACCGTTCCCACGGTCTGCGCTGTCGGCCCCTGAGATCGCAGCCGCCGGACGAACACCGCCTCGACAAGAACGCCGAGCAGCGCGCCGGCGGCGACGCCGAGCGCGAGCGAGAGCACGACCGGGATCCCGGCCTCCGTCAACGAGTAGAAGACGTACGCCGGAGCCATCGCCATGGCGCCGTGCGCGAGGTTGAGGACCCGCGACGAGCGGTAGATGACGACGATCCCCAGCGCGAACATGGTGTACGCGCCGATGAGCGGGATGGAGAGGAACGTGAAGACGAGCAGCTTGTGCATACGTCAATCGACCTGCGGCCTGGGATCACGGGCGATAACGCCGAGGCGCCACCCGCCCGGGGTGCCCTTGTACTGCATGGTGAACGCCTGCATGGTGACGTTCGAGAACCGGTTGCCCGGCGTGAACTTCAACGTGCCCTGCAACGTGAGCGCGTTCGGGTAGCTCATCTGGTCCAGAACGGCCTTCAGCCGGTCCCGCGTGAGGTCCGCGCCCACCGCCTTGAGCGCCTGCACGAGGAACTGCATGCCTACGTACGCACTCTCGGTGAACTGGTTGTACGGGTCCGCCTGCCGGTTGGTCGCCTGCAGCGCGCGGACGTAGTCGACGACCGCCGGGTCGTTGGCGTACTTCTCGACGTTGGGCTTGAACCCGCTCCACACGACCATCTGGTCGCACTTCTGGCGGCATTGCGCCTCGAACTGCTTGGTGAACAACGGCTGGGCGGCGCCGTACCCGTAGGGGATGTCCTTGCTCGTCGCCGCGGGGGTGTTCGGGTCGCGCATCCAGGTGAGCGCGGTCTCGGGCTCGACGAACAGCGCGACGAAGTCGGGCTTGGCGCCGTAGAACCGCGCGGCCTCGCCGCTGTAGCTCGGCTCGGCGGCCTTGATGCCGCAGTACCGCTGGTCGCAGTTGTTGTTCGGGTTCTGGCCGAGGACGCCCTTGCCGGTGAGCCGCTTCACCTCGTTGCTGAACGCGAGGGCGGCCTCCTTGCCGAACTTGTAGTTGTTGTCGAAGACGACGCCCATGTTCCTGGCGCCGCGCTTGAACGCGTCGTCGGCCATGATCCGTGCCGACGAGACGGTCGCCGTCGCGACCGGCCAGACCCACGGCTGCGCGCTGCCGTCGGGCTTGGCGTACTGGTCGATGGCGAGGCCGTCGGTGCCGACCGCGGGAAAGTGCGCGAGCTCGAGATCGCCGACTGGGTTGCCCTTGATGACGACCTGGAGGCCCTCGGACGACGCACCGACGGGGATCCCGAACTTGCTCCGGTCGGCGATGTAGTTGCGCAAGTACTGGCTGCCGGTCTGCGCGTTCCAGCCGTCGTCGCGGGTCTCGATGTTGAGGCGACGCCCGCAGATGCCTCCCGCGTTGTTGACCTGCTTCTGGACGGCCTCCATCGCGTACTTCATCTCGGCGAGGAACGACGCGCCCGGGCCGGACGCGACGATCGTCGTCGAGAGGTTGATCGAGGTCGCGGTGACGCCGCGGTCGGTCGCGCCGCCGTTCGCACCCGCGCGGCACTCGAACCGCGACGGCGGGAGCGCGACGGTCCCCCCGTTGCTGCCGCTCTTCGTGCTCCCAGGCTGGCCGGGGACGGCCGGCCCGTTCGTTGCCCCGGGTCCGGCGCTCGGTCCCGTGGTGGCGCCGGGAACGACGGGTCCGCCGCTCACCTGCTCGCCGGTGGCAGGGCCGGCGTTCGCGGTCGGGACCCGGTTGGCGGGCACGACCTCGACCGTGGCGAGGACGCCCACGAGGGCACCGGCGACGAATACGGCGATCACGGTCGGCAACGAGGCCGAGCCGCGTTCGCCGGAGAGGCGGATCAAAGCGCTTCCTTCCCGGTGACGGTGACGAGTACCTGGACGAGCCTGCGACGCCGCCACGCGGTGCCGCAGCCGCCGAGCACGAGTCCGGCGAGGAGGACGAGCAGGGCGGCGTCGCGCAGGCTGCGCCGCATGAGGAGGTAGCCGCCGAGGTCGCGGACGGGGATGCCAGCCTGCGGGGCCGGGCCGGTGACCGAGGTCCCCGGCGTCACGGTGCCGCCCGGCGTGGTCCCGGAGGTCCCGGGAACGCCCGGCGTGGTGCCGCCCGAGGTGCCGCCACCGCCACCGCCGCCGGTCCCGCCGCCCCCGCCGAACGAGCCCTGGTCGTACGGCGGCTGCGCGTCGAAGTTCACGCTCGACTGCGTCGCCGCGAGGACCGTGACCGTGCGCGACCGCTCAGCCGTGTCGGTGTACGTCTCGGTGACGACTGCGGGGACCGGCTTCACGCCGACGGAGTCACCGCGGTAGATGACGCCCTGGTCGTTGACCGTGGTCTGCTGGAGGTAGTCGGCCTCGCTCTGCTCGACGGCAGCGAACGCACCCATCGGCGTCGCCACGACGTACGGCATCGGGAACTGGATCCGGAACCGGGTGGGCAGGACCTTGTTCACCGCGTCGGCCAGCGCCGAGCAGGTGTCGGTTGAGGCCCGCTTGCCCTGGTCGGGACCGGCCTCGACCTTCGACGTGCACCCGGAACCGGTGTAGATCGGTCCGGTCGCGTTGGAGACGCGGACGCCCTCGACGTCGCGCGTCCACAGCGCATGGGCGGTGCCGGGACGGCCGTGCGCTGTCGTCAGCGTGGTCGACACGACCCGGCCGAGCCGGACGGTGAGGCCGCCCGCGACGTCGAACGTCACGCCCTCCGACGTCGCGATCGTCGAGACGACTGCGCCGTCCTTGCGGTTGCGGAACGCGTGCGCTTCGTAGGCGGACCGATTGGCCGTGGTCGCGCCGGACCCCGACGCGCCCATCGTCGACGTCGTGTCAGCGAGGTACTTCCCGAGGTCGCAGCTGACCTTGAACGTCCCGCCGTTGGCCGGGCCCGAGGGGCCGTTGTCGCGGAACGAGTTCGTGGTCGCGCGCCCGCCGGCGTCAAGGCAGGTGCCGGCCGGGTAGGGCCACACCTCACCGTGACCGTCGCCGTCCGGGTCCTGCCGCTCGTACTCCTGCATCGTGTTGATGTCGGCCTGCGCGGCGTCGGCGCCGGCGGCGGCCCCACCGTCTCTGAGGTCGAGTGCCCCGCGCGCGCCCATCACGGCCCGCGTGCCGGGCGCGACCCCCGGGATGTCGGCCGGGTTCTGCGACACGCCGGTGAGCGGCGCGCCGGTCCCGCCGACCTGGACCGACTCGGCACCGAAGCCGAACGCGGAGCCCGCGAACGTGATGTTCGCGGTCGCGGTGTCCGCCGTGTCGGTCGTCTGGGCGTCGTAGTCCTCGGGGGTCCGGCGCGACTGCCGCGGCTTGAGGTCCTCGACGACGAGGTACGGCGCGTTCGTGTCGTTGGGCCGGACGTACAGTCGGTTGGACCCGGCGTCGGCCGTGATCAGCGTGCTCGAGATGAGCGGGTCGAACTCACCCGCCTCGACGGCGTACCGCATGTTCGCGACGACGATGCCGTCGGTCTTCTCCGTCGGCGTCGACCCCCGCCGCATGCCGATGTAGAGGTGGCCGAGGCCCGAGTTGAGGCCGATGTAGTAGTCGGCGTTGCTGGCCGCGGGCGTGAAACCGACCCACGCGGTGAGCCGGCCGTCGAACACGTACGTGCCAGGGGTCTGGAACGACAAGCTCTGCAGGAAGAACCGGTCGGTGGTCGGGTCGAACGCCGTGACACCGCTGCCCTGACCACCGGAGTAGTAGTTGCCCGAGATCGCGAACAGCTCGAGCGGGAGCTTCGCGGCGGCGGCCGAGTCGGCGGCGGCGGGGTCGATGTGCAGGCGGATCAGTCCGGCCTGGCCGGGGTAGGTCTGCCCGCCCGGCGTGCCGCCGCTCACGCACGCGAAGTAGAGCGCGTTCTGCGCGCGGCTGCGGGCTATCAACGAGCCGATGCCCTTGGAGTACAGGACCTGCTGGCACTCTGGCACGGACCGGAGCCACTTCAGGGCGCCGTTCGTCGGGTTGAGCGCGACGATCGCGCTGCCCGGGCCGACGGCCTTGCCGCCGCCGACGTAGCCGCCCTCCGCGATGAACTGCTGGCTGGAGAACTCACCCGCCGCGTAGTACCTGTCGTCGGCGGCCGAGTACGTGATGCCGAGCGTGTAGTAGCCGGGCAGCGACTGGGCGACATTCCACTTCGCGACGACCTTGTGCGAGACGTCGCTGAACACCACGATCGACGCCGTGCCGGTCGGCGCGGACTTGCCGCCGGCGTCAAGGGTCGGCGTGATCAACGCGAGCTGGCGGCGCTTCGAGTCGTACGCGACGGTGAAGCTCGTCGCCAGGACGAAGTCACCCTCTGGCCCGAGGACACCGGTGGCGACCTGCTTCGGGATGCGCGGGCGCATGTCGTACGTGATGACGTGGCTGACCAGGTTGGTGTCCGTGTACTTGTAGAACATCCGCCGGCTCGCGTCGTCGACGGCGATCACGGAACCGGAGCGCTGGGGATGCTTCGGCGCCCCGATCGGGTCCGGCAGCTTGCCGATGACGCGGAGCACGCCGGTCGACTGACCGGACTCCGCACCCGACGCGCCCGCCTGCGGCGCCAGCGAGGCGAGCAGAGGCACGGCGAGCGCTAAGAGTGCCGCCGTGGCGGTGACGCGGCGAAGGCGTCGGCGAACGTTCATCGGCTGGGTCTCCAATGTAGGGGACAACCGTGGCGCGGGTCGATGCCCCCGACCCGCGCCACGGCGCCCGTCTTCAGGAAGTGCGACGATCAGGGGGTGCCGACGATGGCGCCCGCCACGACCGCGTCAACAGCGCCGCCGCACGGATTGCCGGCCGGGGACGTGACAGCGAACGCCGCCACACCGGTGCCGTCGATGTCGCCCGTGGTCGAAATGACCGCGACCGCACCCACGCGCGACCAGTTGAACTGCACGGCGATCGCGCCGGTGACCGAGCCGCTCGCCGTGCCGGAGATGACGCAGCCCGGGCTGGCGGCGGACTCGTTGACCGAGTACGACGCGTGGGCCGCGCCGTTGACGACGGCGCCGCCGGCGACGCCGACGCCCGTGAGGGACGCGGTGCCGGTCGAGTCGCCACAGCCGAAGCAGTTGATGTGCGCGGTGCCTACGAACGCAACCGCGTCACCCACTGCGGCGGACGCCGGGGTCATGCCCCCGGCGACGGTCGCGGCCACGCTGGCCGCGAGGACCGCACTACGCAGGATGTTCTTCAATGCACTCTCCTCATCGAGATGTACGGATCGAGGCTTCGATCCGCTATGTACGGCGGGTGCTGTCCCGGTCTGCAGCCCGGACGGGTTCCGCCGCGACTGGTCCGACTCTGTGCCGGTCCAGG
The DNA here is from genome assembly GCA_030840645.1 of Frankiaceae bacterium. Classification (GTDB taxonomy): domain Bacteria; phylum Actinomycetota; class Actinomycetes; order BP-191; family BP-191; genus BP-191. The sequence continues at coordinate 19,924 of JAVEEC010000101.1, read as the reverse complement.
TCCCCCGCTCATGTCACGTACCGCAGCCGCCGGCCTCCCTCCCGCCGACGGAGAACGGCACGTCGATCTGCCGGTGCTTGCCCTTGGACCCGACCACGAGGATCACGTGCGCCGGTCCCTTGGGCGCGTTGAGCGCCACGGTCCAGCTCGAGGACCAGTTCCCCTTGCCGTCCGCGGTGCCCTTCTCGTTGCCGCCGTACCCTTCGCCCCAGGGCGGTGCGGCCCCGCTCTTCTCCCCCGCGTACACGGCGACGAACGCGATCGCGGCCTTCGACACCGAGTGGACGTGCAGCGTCGCCTTGCCGCCCACGAGCACGCACGCGGGCGTCACCTTGGCGTCGATCGGGACCTCTTGAGGCGTCGCCGAGAACGTGTGGGCCGACGGCGACGGCGAGGTCCCGGCGCCGGGCGTCGAGGCGGCGTCGGACGTCTTGGGCGCCGTTGCCGAAGACGCGGACGCGGACGAACCCGCGGCCGGCCGGGTCGCCGCTGCCGAAGGAGCCGCGGACCCGGAGGCGGCTGTCGTCGGCCTCGTCGTCTCGGGCGCGCCGGTCGAGCCGGCCTGCGGCGTCACCCCGTGCCGCGACGAGCAGCCGACGCCGCCGGCGAGGGCCAGCGCCGTGATGCAGACGAGGAAGGTACGGGAACGCATCAAAGGCCGACCTTCACGCACGACGGCCAGCCGGCGACGTACGGCACGACGCCGATCGCGGAGTCGACCTTGCCGAGCGAGACGTCAGGCCCGGCCCAGCGCCACGTGGCCGCCTTCAGGTCGGTGAGCTTGTCGCCCGGCTTGATCACGACGGCGAGCGCGCTCAGCGGGACGTTGATCCGGATCTCCTTCTTCGCCGCGTCGATGTAGCCCGTGCCCTTCCCGCCGGCCCACACGTTGCCTGTCGGTTCGAGCATGGCCCGGATGGTGACCGCGGTGGTGCCCCGGTTGAACACGACGTCGTACGTCCGGCCCGTGGGTGACGTGCTGCCCGAGCCGTCGACGGTGGCGAGGCCGATGACCGCCGTCAGCGTCTTGGTGTTCGTGGCTAGGTCCGCGTAGGTGATGTCGAAGTTGGGGTCGTTGGGACCGTCCACGCCGAGGCCCGTTCCCGTGCCGTCGGCCGTCGCGTCCTGGACGAGCTTGCACGTCGGCTTCTTCGGCGGGGGCTTCTTGGCGGCGTGGGCCGTGCCCGCGCCGGCGAGCAGCGGGGCGATGGCGGCGACTGCGATGAGGCTTCTGGTTCGCATCTGAGTTCCTCGGTTCTCGGCGGCTGGGCGGCCGGGGCTAACGGGCACGGGCGCGGGCCGCGGGGTGGCGGGCCGACACCCGCTCGGGCGGGTCGTACGGGACGGTGAGCCGGACGCCGAACAGCGCGTCCGTGGACTCCAGCGCCACGTCGCCCCCCACGGCTCGAACCCAGGTCCTGACCGGCTCGCCTTCGTCGGCGAGGTCCGGGAGCAGGCCGTTGGTGGAGAGATGGCACTCGAGCCCTGCCCCGGTAAACGAGACACGGGCGGCAACGATGCGACCGCGGGCCTGCCGGGCCAGCGTCAGGAACCGCGCCGCCGAACGCAGGCAGGCGATCTCGGACTCCGGCGCGACCGGGCGCGGCGTGCCGTGGACGGTGACGTGGACCTCGTACGGCGCCCCGTCGCCGCCGTCGAGCAACGCGCGGAGGGCGCCCGCGACGGAGGTGCCGGCGGCGTGGACGGCGAGCACCTGGCGGACCTCGTCGAGGTCGTCGACAGCGCGGCGGGCCTGGTTGCCGGAGGCGACGGAGAACAGCGTGGCGCCGCCGCGCGAGGCGTAGCCCGCGCCGCGGAACGCGCGCAGCGTCTGGCCGATGGCCCTGCGCGCGAAGTCGAGGCGGGCAGTGGCCTGCTCGGCCTCGGCGGTCGCGCCGGCGGCGCGGTCGGTGGCGGCGATGCTCTCGACGGCGACGGCGAACAGGTCGGCCGCCTCGTGCAGCAGGTCACGGCGCCGGACGCCGCCGCGCGAACGCAGCACGAGCAGCCCGAGGTTGTTGCGCGCCACCTGGAGGGGGAGGACCAGCCGCCGGTCGGAGCCGATCGCCTCCTCGCCGCCGTCGCGGAGCAGGCGCAGCGCCTCCGCCTCGTGCCGGGTGGTGGGGGCGACGTTCAACGCCTTGGCCAGCCGCGCCTCGCGGACGGACGCGCTGAGCAGCTCGTAGCCCGTGGCGTCGAGGAGGTACGGCGCCACCGCATCGACGGCCTGGGCCAGGTCGCGCGTCTCGCGCAGGCGGCCTAGGGCGGTACGCAGCGCGAGCCGCAGGGCGGCCTCGGCGTCGGCCGCGGCGGCGCGCTCGCTGGCGGCCAGCGCCGTGGCGGCGACCGCGGCGACCCCCGCGAGCGTCCTGACGTCGGCATCGGAGAACGTGTGGTCCGCGTCGTCGACCACCAAGGCACCCCAGGGGCGGCCGTCGACGTGCAGGGGGGCGATGGCGAGCGAGACGAGCGCGAACGCCGTGCGCCACTCCTCCGGCACGAACAGCGAGCGGGCGGCGTCCGGTACGACGACGACGGAGTCCAGCCGCAGCGCCGCGGCGGCGGCCGGGCTGAGGTCGAGCTCGACCGGGCGCGGGGCTCCGTAACGCTGCCAGAGGTCCTCGTGGTCATCGCGGGCGACCGAGACGACGGGGACGAGCCGGTCCGGGTCGTCGTAGACGAACACGGTGGCCCGGCTGACGCCCAGGGCATCGCGCACCAACCGGCAGACGCGCCCGAGGAGCGCGTCGTTCTGCGCGGTTCGGGCGGAGTGTGCCGTGCCGTCCGTTTCGGCGGGGCGCGCGGCCGCGACCGCCGTGCTGATGCCGGGTGCCGCCACGTTCCTCCCACCTCTCGTTCCGAATCTCCCTCGGTAGTACGGACGAGCCATGCCGATCGGGACATCGGGCCAGGCCGTCCGGCAACATTCGGCTATAACCCCCGGGACATTCGTCCCTGGCGAACCCTTGCCAACGGGCCACTCCCCCCTCATCATCTGGGGGACCCCAGGCGCGGTTCCCGCGCGACCACTTTCCCCGTTAGAGGCCCCCCAGGCGTGAGCACTGCCCTCGTAGAGCCGCTCCCCGACGAGCCGTCGCACTACCCGGACGACGACTTCACGGACCTGTACCGGCGGTACCACCCGCAGCTCCTCCGCTACGTGACCTGCCACTTCGGGCCGCGGGACGCGGACGAGATCGCCCAGGAGGCGCTCACCCGGGCCCTGCGCGCGCTGGACCGGCGCCGTAGCGACGGGGAGACGTGGGCCTGGCTGGTCCGCGTCGCGCGGAACATCGCCTGCGACGTCGCCCGCTCCCGCCGCTTCTGCGAGGCGACGGACGACGACGCGGTTCTCCACGACACGCCGATCGAGGAGACCGCCCAGCCCGAGCCCGCCGTGCTGCTCAACGAGCGCCGCGGCCTGGTCCGCCGGGCGCTGAAGGCCCTCCCCCCGAGCCAGCGCCGCATCCTCGTGCTCTACGAGGTGGACGAGCTGAACTGCCCCACCATCGCCCAGCTCGTCGGCTCCACCGAGTACGCCGTGCGCAAGGCTCTCCAGCGCGCCCGCCGGTCGTTCGCGGCCGAGGTCCAGGCGCTCGGCGGCGGCGCGAGCGCGATCGTGTGGGGCCTGCGTGCGGCGTTGCGCCGCCGGCCGCGCGGGGTGTCCGCGCTGACGGCGTCGACCGCGCTCTGCGCGTTCGCCGGGTCGCTCGTGCTGTCGGTGACCGTCGACGCGGCGCCGCACGTCGTCCGCCCGCACCTCGCCGAGCCGGTCGCGTCGGCGACCACGGAGACCGGCCACGGCACTGCCGGCTCCGTCACCGCGCGGGTCGCCGCCGCCCGGGCCACTCGCGGGACCGGCGCGCGCGCGGTCGCGGTCGCCCGCCCGGGTACGCAGAGCGGGGCGGTCGTGCGCGTACCGCGGACCCCGCTCAGCCCCGGGCAGCGGACCAAGGTCCGGTACACGGTGTACGTCCCCGTGGTCGGCCCGGTGTTCGTCGAGAACGAGCTGGTCACGCGTCCCAGCGAGGGCATCGTCTGCTCCCGCCCCGAGATCGACTGCGACTAGCAGGGCTCTGCGAGAACGAGTCGCGGGCACGCAACTCCGACGACGTGCCGTCCGGAAGCCGTAGCCGAACGCTCCGGGCGGCCGTCAGGGCGTCCCGGGCTGCTGCTGGCTCAGGATCTGCGGCACGCAGACAGTGACCGACACGGTGACGATGCTGCCCACGCCCGCGGCCGGGGTGTCGCACATCGTCGGGCCGCTCCACGGGCTGCACGCGGGGCCGAAGGACTGCGTGACGACTCCGGTCACCGAGGCACGCTGGCAGAACGTCGTCGCCTCCGCGGGAGCGGAGAGCAGCATCGACGCGGCGCCGACGGCACCGACAAGAATCAGGGAACGCATGATCATCTGGCCACCTCTGTCGCTGGGAACGAGCAGCCGCCGTACCTAGATACGGCTGAGGGGCCCGGATCGGGACATCGGCGACGTCCGCGCGCGGGTCGGCGGCGGGCCGGGCGTGGGCGGGTCCGCCGCCGCGCGATCCCCCATGGCAGTGCCGCCCGGAGTTCGAGGAAATCCGGGCGGCACTGCCACACCGATCCGGCTGTAGGGGGGCCGAAGCGGATCCAGGGTCCGACAGGCACGATCGCCGGCCACGCGTGGCGGTAGGGGACGAGTCTCGGGAGAGCCGCGAGCCCGGCTTCCCGGTCGTCGTCGCCACGTGCCGTGGCCTGACGCCCGCCCCTGTCGGCGCTGACGGGTGAAATACGGGCGAGGACACCGGACCGGGACACTTCTGGGCCGACTTCTTTTTTCCCGCCTGTCCGCGCCGTTGGCGCGGGGGCGCCGGATCAGGCCGGCTGGACCGTGAACTGCGGTCCCGCGACCGTCTGGTTGTCCCGCTGGCAGCCGGCCTCCGGGCGGACGAGGACGCGGTAGTGCTTGCCGGCGTCGAAGTAGTGGTCGGCGTCGCCCTGGCCGCAGGCCGGGTACGCGACCCAGGTGACGCTGACGCCGTCGTTGAGGTTCGGCGCGGGAACGACCTCGACGTCGACCGAACGCCCCCGCAGCAGCGTCCACCGGACGCCGTTGATCTGGACCTCGACCGTCTCGGTGAACGTGTTCTGGACGGTGACGTACGCGACATCGGTGCGCGGGATCGGCGTAGGGCTCGGCGTCGGGCTGGGGCTCGGGGTCCGCGACGGTGTCGGTGTGGGCTTCGGGGTCGGCGTGGGTGTGGGCGACGGCGTACGGGACCGGGTGGCGGCGGGCCTCGGCGACGGCGTCGCGGACCGGGTCGGGGCGGCGGAGGTGGGCGGCGGGGTGGTCGGGTCCTCGGCGAGGGGCACGAGGGTGCTTACCGGCGGGCGGCCGCTGCGGGCCGCCGCGAAGCCGACGGCACTGCCGCCGACCAGGGCCAGGCCGATCGCGACGGCGACTGCGGTCCACCAGCGCGCCCGGTCCGTCATCGTCCCCGCCCCTCGTTCCGCCGTTCTTCGAGTATGTGGCGGTGCGGGGCGGGCCGGGCGGTTTCAGTGGAAGTCGCGCGACGGCACGCTGGCCTCGATGCCGAGCGGCTCGATCAGGTCGGCGACGACGTTCGCGACGCCCTCGGCGCTCTCCAGCAGCCCGCGCACCAGCAGCCCGCGCGCGCCCATCGCGACCCGCCGGTAGCGCCGCCAGACGCCGGGCGAGCAGATGACGTTGATGTGGCCGGTCTCGTCCTCGAGGTTCACGAACGTCGTCCCCCCTGCCGTCGCCGGCCGCTGCCGGTGGATCACCGCCCCGCCGACCCAGACCCGGGTCCGGTCCGGCAGCGCGAGCACCGCCTCGGCCGTCACCGCGCCGACCGCGTCGAGCCGGTCGCGGGCGAACGCCACGATGTGGCGTTCGGGCACCCCCGTCGCCCAGACGTCGGCAACGGTCTCCTCCAGCGCCGTCATCGCCGGCAGCGGCGGAGCGGTCGCGCCGACGACGACGCCGTCGAGCCGGTCGGCGGTGCCCGCCGCGACCGCGCCCGCGGCCCAGAGCGCGGAGCGCCGGTCGAGGCCGAAGCAGCCGAACGCCCCGGCCGTCGCGAGCGCCTCGACCCGGCGTTCGGTCAACGGCACCCGCCGGACCAGGTCGGCCATCGAGGCGTACGGCCGCCCCTCCGCGATCTGTTCGGCGACGGCGTCGGAGAGCGAACGGACGTAGGACAGCCCCAGCCGGACCGCGCCGTCCGGCTCCAGGCCGGCGACGGCGGACGAGACGTTGACGTCCACCCCGCGGACGACGACGCCGTGCCGCCGCGCGTCCTCGACCAGCGAGGCGGGCGAGTAGAACCCCATCGGCTGCGCGTTGAGCAGCCCGGCGAGGAACGCCGCCGGGTAGCGGAGCTTCACCCAGGCGCTGGCGTAGACCAGGTAGGCGAACGACACCGAGTGCGACTCGGGGAACCCGAAGTTGGCGAACGCCACGAGCTTCTCGTAGATCTCCTCCGCCACCCCGCACGGCACGTCGCGCGCGGCCATGCCGTCCATCAGGCGGGACCGCAGCCGGGCCATGCGTTCGTGCGAGCGCTTCGCCCCCATGGCGATCCGCAGCTCGTCGGCGTCGGCGGGCGTGAACCCGGCGACGTCGACCGCGATCTGCATCAGCTGCTCCTGGAACAGCGGCACCCCCAGCGTCTTCTCCAGCGCGGGCTTCAGCAGCGGGTGCAGGTAGGTGACCGGCTCCTGACCGTGGCGGCGGCGGATGTACGGGTGCACGGAGCCGCCCTGGATCGGCCCCGGCCGGATGATCGCCACCTCGATGACCAGGTCGAAGAACGTCCTGGGCCGCAGCCGCGGCAACGTCGCCATCTGCGCCCGCGACTCGACCTGGAACACGCCGACCGAGTCGGCGGCGCAGAGCATGTCGTAGACCTCGGGGTCCTCCTGCGGGATCGACGCGAGGTCGTGGTCGACGCCGTGGTGGCGGCGCATCAGGTCGAACGTCGTGTGCAGCGCCGTCAGCATCCCGAGCCCGAGCAGGTCGAACTTCACCAGACCCGTTGCGGCGCAGTCGTCCTTGTCCCACTGGAGCACGGTCCGGCCGGGCATCCGCGCCCACTCGACCGGGCAGACCTCGACCACCGGCCGGTCGCAGATCACCATGCCGCCGGAGTGGATGCCGAGGTGGCGCGGCGCGCGTTGCAGTGCCTCGGCCTGGTCCATGACGTTCGCGGGGATCTCGCCGGACTCCGCGGCCTGGGCCAGCGGGCCCCAGTGCTCGACCTGCTTCGACCAGGCGTCGAGCCGCCCCTCGGGGAAGCCGAACGCCCGGCCCACCTCGCGGATCGCGGAGCGCGGGCGGTAGGTGACGACGTTCGCGACCTGGGCGGCGCGGTCGCGGCCGTACTTCTCGTAGACGTACTGGATGACCTCCTCTCGGCGGCCGTTCTCGATGTCGAGGTCGATGTCCGGCGGGCCGTCGCGGTGGGGTGAGAGGAAGCGTTCGAAGAGGAGGTTCAGCCGGACGGCGTCGACGGCGGTGATGCCGATGGCGTAGCAGACGGCGCTGTTGGCGGCCGAGCCGCGGCCCTGGCAGAAGATGTTCCGGCGGCGGCAGAACTCCACGATGTCGTGGACGATCAGGAAGTACCCGGGGAACTCCATCTGCTCGATGATCGCGAGCTCCTTGTCGAGCATCACGTACGCGCCGGGCGCGGCCTCGGCACCGCGGGTGCCGTACGGCCGCACGGCGCCGCGCATCGTCAGCTCGCGCAGCCACGACATCTCGGTGTGGCCGTCGGGGACCGGGCAGTCAGGCAGTCTCGGCGCGACCAGCGCGAGGTCGAACGCGCACGCAACGCCGATCTCGGCGGCCGTCGCGACCGCGCCGGGCCACCGGCGGAACCGGTGCGCCTGCTCCTCCCCCGAACGCAGGTGGGCCGCGCCGCTCGCGGGCAGCCAGCCGTCGGCCTCGTCCAGGCTCCTGCGCGCCCGCACCGCCGCGACGACGGTCGCGAGCCGGTGCCCGGCGGGGGTCGCGTGGTGGACGTTGTTGGTGGCGGCGAACGGCAGCCGGTGCCGCTGCGCGAGGCGGACCAGGGCGTCGTTGCGCTCGGTGTCGAGCGGGTCGCCGCGTTCGGTCAGCTCGACGACGACCGAGTCGCGGCCGAACGCCTCCACCAGGTTGCGCAGTGCGTCGCTGGCTGCGTCGAACCCGTTGCGCGCCAGCGCTTTCCGCACCGCGCCCTTGCGGCAGCCGGTCAGCACGACCCAGTCGCCGCCGTGCGTCCCGGCGAGGCGGGCCATGTCGTAGACCGGGCGGCCCTTCTCGTTGCCGGCGAGCTGCGCCTCGCTGATCGCGCGGGCCAGGCTCGCGTACCCGCCGGCGCCGCGGGCGAGGACGAGGAGGTGGGTGCCCTCCGGGTCGGCGACGCCGTTCTGCGGCTTGGCGAGACCGAGCGAGAGCTCCGCGCCGAACACCGTCGGCAGCCCCACAGCCCGGGCCGCCTCGGCGAAGCGGACGACGCCGTAGAACCCGTCGTGGTCGGTCAGCGCCAGCGCCTCGAGCCCGAGCCGCGCCGCCTCCTCGGCCAGCTCCTCGGGGTGCGAGGCGCCGTCGAGGAAGGAGAAGTTCGAGTGCGCGTGCAGCTCGGCGTAGGGCGTCCGGCCGGGTGTCCGGGACAAGGGCGGCTCGTACGGCGCCCGCTTGCGCGACCAGGCCGGGCTGTCGTTGCCGTCCGCGCCGGGGGGCCGGTCGTGGCCGGGCCGGCCGTCGGAGAGGCGGCGCTCCAGCTCGTGCCATGGCATGGCGGGGTTGTTGAAGCTCACGTTTCCGCGTTCTGTGCAGTTCTGCCGCCCCTCTTGAGCGTGGTGATCTTCACAGAACGAGTCGGGCCCGGCATCAGTCGTACGCCGCCTCGACCCACCAGCCGTCGTACGTCCTGGCCAGCAGCCGGGCGGCGCCGTCGTCGGTGACGACCTGGACGCGGCCGACGGTCGGGTCGTCGCGCTGCTCCCACCAGCGTTCGTCTACCGGCCAGGGGCCGGCCCAGTCGACGACGCCCACCCCCCGCCGCGGGGTCTGGGTCACCAGCACCGGCGGCGCCGACAGCGCGCCGCGGTCGTCGATCGCGACGTCCTTGCCGTCGGCGCCGACGACGAGGACCGGCAGCGGGTCGCGGAACACCAGCGACGGCGACGGCGCGGGCAGCCGGCCCGGCCACGGCGGGGTCCCGGTGAACTCCGCGCCGCGCGGCTCGCCCCACGGCACCAGCCGGACGACGTTCGCGGGCGCGCGGCCGCCGGACGGGACGGCGATCGTGACGGCCTCGAAGCCGAGCAGCCCCTGCAGCCGGGCGAGGGCGCCGGCCGCGCGGGTGTCGTTGTCGGTGTCGCCGCCCCAGAGCGCGAGCTGCTGCCCGGTGTCGCGGTGCACCTCGTCGGGAACGAGGCGCAGCAGCACGATCCCCGACGACGGGCTCTCGGACCCGGTGAGCCAGCCGGCGAGCTGCCAGCGGACGCGTTGCGCCACAGCGGTCGCGGTCAGCGCGCCGTCGTGCCGCCAGAGCCGGGCGCGGTGCTCGCCGTGCTCGGTGACGGCCTCGACCAGGAGGCGGGTGCAGACCAGGCCGCGCTGCTCCAGGACCTCGCGCAACGTGTCCGCCAGCGTCTTGGCGAGGAACGCCAGCGGCTCGACCTGGTCGGCCGGCGGGTCGATCTCGGTCTGCACCGCGAGGTCGGGCGCGTGGACGCGCAGGGCCAGGGGGCGTTCGTCGAGGCCGCGGGCGAGGCGGTGCGCGAGCAGCCCGTCGGCGCCGAACCGCGACGCCACCCGCGCCGCGGGCAGCCCCCCGAACGACCCCAGCGTCCGCAGCCCGAGCCGGACCAGCAGGTCGGCCAGGTCCGGGCGGTCCAGGGCCGCGACGGGGTACGGCGCGAGGAACGCCGCGCTGCCGCCCGCCGCCACGACCGCCGACTGCCGCGCCGCCAGCCGCGAGGCGAACACGCCGTCCGCGACGCCGACCTGGCACGGCGCCGCCGCGACCACGCCGGGCGCGCCGGCCACGGCGTCGTCGACCTGCGCGGCGACCAGCCCGGCGAGCGCGGCGTCGCCGCCGAAGTACCGCGAAGGCCCCTTGGTCGCGAACACGACCGTCCCCGGCCGGACCACCTCGACCCGGGGGCAGATGCTCTCCAGCGCCGCCGCCACCGGCTCGAACGCCCGCGCCTCGTCCAGCTCCTCGCGCGGCAGCAGCAGCAGTCCCGGGCTGCGGCGCTGCGCCTCGCGGCGGCGCAGGCCGCGGCGTACGCCGTCCGCGCGGGCCGCGGCGGAGCAGGCCAGCACCTCCTCCCCCGCCAGCACGGCGGCGGGCTCGTCGGGGGCGACCCCGGCCGCGGCGAGCGGCCAGTCGGGGCACCAGGCGGTGAGCGTTCGGACGGCCATGCCGGTCCTAGGCCGACGCCGGTGTGGCGGGAGTGCCACCCGCGGGTAGGGGCGCCGCCTTGGCGACGGCCGCGGGCGGCACTCCCAGCTCGGGGAGGGAGGTGGTGACGCGGCGTTCGCGCGCGGCGGCACCCCTCCCCCTGGCGGAGACCCGGCAGTGGCGGGCGGCGATCCGGCCGTAGCCGGCGTGCAGCCCGGTCCACTCGGTGTCGGTGACGCGCAGCCGCAGGTCGACGGCCTCCGGCCACGGCGCGCCGACGACGAGCAGGACGGAACGCCGCTCCCGCGCCCTGGCCGCGAGCCGCCGCGCCTCCGCCGGGCGGACGTCGCGCACGGCGCGGACGAGAACGATGTCGACGCCGTCGAGCAGCGCCGCGACCGCCGTCGCCCAGTGGCTGCCCGGGCACGGGACGAGCACCATCCGGGTCAGGTCGACGCCCAGCTCGGCGGCCGCGGCGGGGCCGAGGTCCCGCATCCCGACGACCGCGCACCAGGACCCGGCCTCGCTCGCCCGCGCGGCGACCGCGAGCGCCAGCCAGACCGACCCCTCGACGGCGACGACGGTGCCACGGGCAAGGCCACCACCGGGGAAGAGCGCGTCCAACGGCGCCGCCACCGGCAGCAGCTCCCGGTCGGGGGCGGGCGCGAGCCGCGCGCGGAGCTCCTCGACGGCGGACGGCATGCCGTTGAGAGTATTCGAACAGGTGTTCGAACGGCAAGCCGGAGATCAGGCCCAGGGGCCGGCGCCGCCGTAGCGGTCGGGGGCGATGCGCAGGACGTACCCGGGCGGCGGATCCGGCATCGGCGGGAACGTCACCCCGGGGCCGACGTACCCGTACGCGAGCCGCTGCAGCAGCTCCGGCGCGCCGCCCTCGGTGACCCGGCCGCGGCCGTGCACGACGAGGTAGTTGCGCATGCCGATCCCGTTGTCCCCCTGCGCCTCGAACGACACGGCGACGCGCGGGTCGCGCTCGACGTTGCGGAGCTTCTGCCGTGGCCCGATCGACGCGACGACCAGCTCGCCGTCCTCGACGCCGACCCAGACGACGCTCACCTGCGGCGAGCCGTCGGGGTTGAGCGTGACGAGGTGGCCGAGCGGCGACGCGTCGATGACCGCCTGGACCTGGTCGGGGATCATGCGCGTAGCCTCCCGCGCGTGGCCGTGCTGTACGAGACCCCGCGACTCGCCGTCCGCGACCTGACCGACGACGACGCGGACGCGCTGTACGAGCTGCACCGCCACGCGGCCGTCACGGACTGGCTGGCGTCGCCGCCGTCGGCCGGGCCCGCCGAGGAGCGGGCACGCCTCGCGGAGTGGCGCGGCCGCGGCCACCCGCCCGGCTACGGCTTCTTCGCGATCGTCGAGCGCGACACCGGCCGGCTGGTCGGCGTGCAGGTGCTGAAGCCGTTCGCCGACCGGCCCTACGTCGACCTCGGCTGGCGGCTGCACCCCGACGCCTGGGGCCGCGGCTACGCCACCGAGGCCGCGCGCGGAGCGATCGCGTACGCCGCGAACACGCTGGGGCGCAACGACTCCGAGATCGCCGCCGTCACACTGCCGGGCAACGCCCGCTCGCGGGCCGTGATGGAACGCCTCGGCATGACGTACGCCGGCGACGTCGTCCACGCCGGCCTGCCGCACGTCCTCTACCTGCTGCGCCCCGTCGCGCCCTCGGCCGACGCGCTGGTGGCCGGGGCGACGGCGCGGGCGCCGTTGCGCAGCGCCGACGGCAAGAGCGGCGCGGCGATGGAGTCGGTCGTGATCGGCGGGGAGGCGTACGTCCTCAAGACGTTCGACGTCGGCTCCGACTGGCTGCTCCGCGCGAGCGGCGACGCCGGGTGCCGCGCCGTCGCGCTCTGGGAGCGCGGTCTCTACGACGCCGTCCCGGCGGCGATCGACCACACCGTCGTCGGCGCGGCGCGGGGTGCCGGGGCGGCGTACCCCGCCGCGCTGCTGATGCGCGACGTGTCGCCGTGGCTGGTGCCGGAGGACGCGCCGGTCTCGATGGACGACCACCGCGCGTTCCTGGCGGCGATGGCGGCGATGCACGCGGCGTTCTGGGAACGGTCCGGGCTCGACGCGTTGATGCCGATGGCGTCGCGGTACGCGATGTTCGCGCCCGGCATCACCGCCGCCGAGCCGGACGCGGACGTGCCGCGTTACGTCGCGCCGGGGTGGGAGGCGTTGCGCCGCAACGCATCCGGCCTCGCGGACGTCGTCCTGCCGCTGCTCGACGACCCGTGGCCGCTCTGCGCGGCGCTGGCGGGGACGCCGGCGACGCTGCTGCACGGCGACTGGAAGCTCGGCAACCTCGGCCGCCGCTCCGACGACGGCCGGGTGATCCTGCTCGACTGGGACCGGCCGGGACCGGGCCCCGCGACGGCGGACCTCGCGTGGTACGTCGCCGTCAACTGCGAGCGCCTCCCCGAGTCGAAGGACGCGACCCTCGCCACCTACCGCGTGGCGCTGGACGCGCACGGCGTCGACACCGCGCCGTGGTGGGACCGACAGGTGACGCTCGCGTTGCTGGGGGCGTTCCTCCAGCTCGGCTGGTCGAAGGCGGGGCAGCCGGACGAGCTGGCCTGGTGGGGCGCGCACGTCGAGCGGGCGGCGCGGCTGCTGCCGGGGCATTGACCGCGGCTTCGCGGCAGCCGTACGTTGCGCCCCGGTTTCTCCCCCCTACACCGGAGGTCCCCTCGTGAAGCGCACCCGCCTCGTCCTGGCCGCGACGGCCGTCGCGTTCGCGTCGTTCGGCACCGTGGCGCCCGCCGCGAACGCCTGCGTCGGCGCGCCCTGCACCGCCCTCTGCACCGTCGTCAGCACCAAGGCGTGGCAGAAGGTCTTCGGCCCGACGCCGTGCCCGCGGTGACGAGGCTCCCGTAGCCGCCGGGTACTCGGGGACGCCCCTGCCCGCGAAGCTCGGCGTCAAGGCCGGGTCCGACGTGCGCCTCCTCGGCGCGCCCGACGGGTTCGCCGACGAGTACCTCGTCCCGCTGCCCGAGGGCGTCACGGTGCGCGCTCGCGGCCCGCTGCGGGCCGACGTCGTCGTGCTGTTCACGGCGTCGTTCGCGGAGCTGCGACGCCGCGTCCCCGAGCTGGGGCAGGCCGTGTTCCCCGGCGCCTCGCTCTGGGTCGCCTGGCCGAAGAAGTCCTCCGGTGTCGCGACCGACATCACCGAGGACTCGATCCGCGACGTCGCCCTCCCGCTCGGCCTGGTCGACAACAAGGTCTGCGCCGTCACCGATGTCTGGTCGGGTCTGCGGCTGGTCTGGCGGCGCGAACGCCGCGTCCCGTAGCCTCGCGCCACCGAGGAGGCCCCATGCCCGACGTCGCCGTCATCGGCGCAGGTCACAACGCACTCGTCGCCGCCACGCTGCTCGCCCGCGTCGGCCTGTCCGTCGCCGTCCTCGAAGCGGCACCGGTCGTCGGCGGCGCGGCGCGCACCGAGGCGCCGTTCCCGAACGTCCCAGGACTGCGGCAGTCGACGGGCGCGTACCTCCTCGGGCTGATGCCGCCGGAGCTCGTACGGACCCTCGGCATCGACCTGCCGCTGCTGCGCCGCGACCCGCACTACTTCCTGCCGACGACCGGCTCGTCGTACCTGCTGATGGGGTCGGACCGGGACGCCGTACGGCGGCAGTTCGAGGAGTTCTTCTCCCCCGCCGACTGGAAGGCCGACGAGGCGCTGCAGGCCGAGCTGGCTGCACTGCGCGAGGATCTCGCGCCGGCCTGGCTGGCCGAGCCGGGGACCGTCGAGGAGACAGCGGAGCGGTACGTCCGCTCGTCGCTGCGCGACGCGTTCGTCTCGCTGTGTCGCGGGTCGGTCGCGGACTACCTCGCGCGCTTCGAGTTCGACTCCGACCTGGTCGTCGCGATGTACGCCGTCACCGACGGCCTGTCAGGACTCGCCGCAGGTCCTGACACCCCGGGGTCAGGCCACAACTTCCTCGTGCACAACATGTGCCGCCTCCCCGGCGCGGACGGCACCTGGATGATCGTGCGCGGCGGCATGGGCACGGTGACCGGCCTGCTCGCCGATGCTGCGCGCGCAGCAGGCGCGGTGATCCGCACCGGCTCCCCCGTCGCGTCCGTCGTCGTCTCCGGCGGCGCCGTGACCGGCGTCGCGCTGGAGTCCGGCGAGGAGGTCGGCGCGCACGTGGTCGTCGGCGGCTGCGACCCGTACCGCCTGATGTCGCTGGCGGGCAGCGCTTTCCCGGCCCCGCTGCGTTCGCGGATGGAGGCCGTGCGACTGCCGGGCTCGACGCTCAAGGTCAACCTCGCGCTGCGCGACCTGCCCCGCTTCACCTGCCTCCCCGACGGCGCCGCGAGCCCGTTCGGCGCCACCATCCACCTGCTGCCCCAGGTGCCCGACGTCCTCGACGCCGTCCGCCGCCAGTGGGCGGACGTGCAGGCGGGGCGGCTGCCGGAGTTCCCGACCATCGAGTGGTACGTCCACACGACCGTGGACCCGTCGCTGCGCGACGAGGGCGGGCACCACTCGTCGGCACTGTTCGTGCAGTCCGTGCCGTACGCCCTGGCCGGCTCGACGTGGGACGCCGAGCTGCCCCGCTACGTCGACCACCTGCTGTCGCTCTGCGACCGCTTCGCGCCGGGTACGTCGGCGCTGGTGGCGGACACGTTCCCGCTGCCGCCGCCCGGCATCGAACGCCACTTCGGCATCACCGGCGGCCACATCCACCACGTCGACAACGGCGTCGCGTTCGCCGACCGGATGCCGTACGCCACCGGCCTCGACGGCCTGTACGCGTGCAGCGCCGGCTGCCACCCCGCCGGCTCGGTGATCGGCGCCGCCGGGCACAACGCCGCCGCCCGCGTCCTCGCCGACCTCGGACGCTAGCAACTCGTTCTGTGAAGATCACCACGCTCGAGAGGGGCGGGGGAACTGCACAGAACGAGGTCGCGGCCCCCCGCCGAGGGCCGCGCCTACGATCCGGCGCATGGACTTCACGATCCCCGAGGAGCTGGTCGCGCTGCGGGCGTCGTTCGCGGCGTTCCTCGACCGCGAGGTCCGCCCGCTCGAAGAGACGGTCGCGCCGTCGATCCACGCGGGAACGTTCGACGACGCGGTCCGCGCCGCCGCCGCGACGGTCAAGCGCCGGGCCTGCGAGGAGGGCTTCTACGCCGCCCACCTGCCCGAGTCGGTCGGCGGTTCTGGACTGTCGACGCTCGGCATGGCCCTGCTGGTCGAGGACGCCGCCGCCTCCGGCCTGCGGCTCGCGACGTACGCCGTCGCACCGCCGAACCCCGAGGGCCCGTCGCCCCTGCTCCTCGATCTCCCCGAGCACCTGTGGGACACCTACCTCGTCCCGCTCGTCAAAGGCGAGCAGACGATGTGCTTCGCGCTGACCGAGCCGGAGGCGGGCAGCGACGCGCAGGCCATCAAGACGCGGGCGACGAGGGACGGCGACGACTGGGTCATCACCGGCCGCAAGCACTACATCACCAACGCCGACCGCGCCGACTTCGCGGTGGTGTTCGCGGTGACCGACCCGGAGAAGCGCGCGGCCGGTGGCATCACGGCGTTCGTCGTCCCGCGGTCGCAGTGGACGCCGGGCAAGCGGCAGCTCACGATCGGCGACTCGCACCCGTCCGAGTTGATCCTGGAGGACGCGCGAGTGCCCGGCGACCACGTCGTCGGCGAGGTCGGGCTCGGCTTCTTCGCGGCGATGCGGTTCCTCAACGCGGGTCGCGCGTACATCGGCGCGCAGTGCCTCGGCCTGGCCGAGTGGTGCCTCTCCTCCGCCGTCGAGCACGCGAAGGCGCGCACGGCGTTCGGCAAGCCGTTGGGCAAGTTCCAGGGTGTGTCGTTCAAGCTCGCCGAGAGCAAGGCCGAGATCGAGGCGATGCGGTGGCTGACGTACCACCTCGCCTGGGCCGTCGACGCGGGGCAGGAGCCGATGCTCGACGCGTCGATCGTGAAGTACTACGACACCGAACGCGCGTACGCCGTGGCCGACCGTTGCCTCCAGGTGTTCGGCGGCATGGGGCTGCTGAAAGAGGGGCCGATCGAGCACGTGCTGCGCCACCTCCGGATACTGCGCGTGGTCGAGGGCGCGTCGGAGGTGCAGCTGCTCGTCATCTCCAAGACGATGGGGCTGTGACGGACGCCGAGCAGCAGAAGCAGGGCATCGCCGGGCTCTTCGACCGGCTCGCCCCGACCTACGACAACGTCGGCGTCGACTACTTCACGGTCTTCGCGCAACGGCTCGTGGACCGGGTCGCGCTGAAGCCGGGCGACAGGGTGCTCGACGCGGGGTGCGGGCGCGGTGCGGCGACGTTCGCGGCCGCCGCGGCGGTCGGGCCCGAGGGGCGGGTGACGGCCCTCGACATCTCCCCCGGCATGGTCGAACGCACGGCCGCCGACGCCCGCGACCGCGGTCTCGGCAACGTCGAGGTCCGCCTCGGCGACGCGGAGGCGCCGGAGGTCGAGGGCCCGCTCGACGCCGTTCTCTCCGCGCTGGTGATCTTCTTCCTGCCCGACCCGACGGCCGCGCTCACGGCGTACCGGGGACTGCTGCGCGACGGCGGGCGGCTCGGGCTGACGACGTTCCCGCCGCAGCCGCGGACCCGGTGGAGCGCGATCGGGCAGGTGCTCGAACGCTTCCTCCCCGAGGCCGTCACGGCCCGTCCCGACACCGGCCCGCTCGCGTCGCCGGAGGCGCTGGTGGAGACGTTGCGCGCGGTCGGGTTCGCGGAGGTGACGCAGGAGACGGAGACGTACGAGGCGACGTTCCGCGACCTCGACCACTGGTGGGAGTGGGCCTGGTCGCAGGGGCAGCGGTTCGCGCTGGAGCGCGTCCCGGCCGACCGGCTCGACGAGGTGCATGCGGAGCTGTACGACCTGCTCCGGCCGGGCGCGGAGCCGGACGGCTCGCTGCGGCTGCCGCAGCAGATCACCTACACCGTCGCGACGGTGTAACGACCGCTTTCGACCCCCACGCACGCGCGGCGTAGCCTTGGACGGCCCACGAACCGACCCGCCGCAGGGGGCGTCCCACTTGTCTGCCCAGTCCGACCGCCTCGCCGAGTTCGGCACCAACGTCTGGCTCGTCGACGAGATCTACCAGCAGTACCTCGCCGACAAGAACAGCGTCGACCCCGCCTGGTGGGACTTCTTCGCCGACTACTCGCCGGGCGAGGCGCCGCCCGACCAGGGCATGACCGCGAGCCCCGCCGCCGGCACCGAGGCCGCGACGGTCGAGGCCAAGGCCGCGAACGAGCCCGCCCCGCCGAAGCCGTCGCCCGAGGCAGTCGCGCCGAAGACCGAAGCGCCGCAGCCGAAGGCCGCGCCGCACGGCACCCCGCTCAAGGGGGCCGCCGCGCGGGTCGTGCAGAACATGGAGGCGAGCCTCGCGGTCCCGACCGCGACCAGCGTCCGCGCCGTTCCGGCGAAGCTGCTCGAGGACAACCGCACGGTCGTCAACCGCCACCTCGCGCGCAACCGCGGCGGCAAGGTGTCGTTCACCCACCTCATCGGGTACGCCGTCGTCCAGGCGTGCAAGGCCATGCCCGCGATGAACAACGGCTTCGAGCACGGCCCCGACGGCAAGCCGGTCCTCGTCACGCCCGAGCACGTCAACCTCGGCCTCGCCATCGACCTCCAGAAGGAGGACGGCACCCGCCAGCTCGTGGTGCCGAGCGTGAAGAACGCGGAGACGATGGACTTCGCGTCGTTCTGGTCGGCGTACGAGGACATCGTGCGCCGCGCGCGCAACAACAAGCTGACGGCCGACGACTTCGCCGGCACGACGATCAGCCTCACCAACCCCGGCACCATCGGCACCGTGCACTCCGTGCCGCGGCTGATGGCGGGCCAGGGTACGATCGTCGGCGTCGGCGCGATGGAGTACCCCGCCGAGTACCAGGGCGCGTCGCCCGACACGCTCGCCCGGCTCGCGGTCAGCAAGACCATCACGCTGACCAGCACGTACGACCACCGGATCATCCAGGGCGCGCAGTCCGGCGACTTCCTCCGGCTGCTGTCCAGCCTGCTGCTCGGCGAGGACGGCTTCTACGAGCAGGTGTTCTACAGCCTGCGCATCCCGTACGAGCCGGTGCGCTGGACCAAGGACATCACCACGACGCACGAGGGGCAGATCGAGAAGCCCGCGCGGGTGATCGAGCTGATCCACGCGTACCGCGTCCGCGGCCACCTGATGGCCGACACCGACCCGCTCAACTACCGCAGCCGCAGCCACGCCGACCTCGACGTCCTCAACCACGGCCTGACGCTGTGGGACCTCGACCGCGAGTTCCCGACGGGTGGCTTCGCGGGCCGGCAGGTGATGCGGCTGCGCGAGGTGCTCGGCGTCCTGCGCGACTCGTACTGCCGCACCACCGGCATCGAGTACATGCACATTCAGGACCCGGGCCAGCGCAGGTGGATCCAGGAACGTGTCGAGGTCCCGCACGAGTCGTTCGACCGCGAGGAGCAGCTCCGCATCCTCGAACGCCTCAACGCCGCGGAGGCGTTCGAGAACTTCCTGCAGACCAAGTACGTCGGCCACAAGCGGTTCTCGCTCGAAGGCGGCGAGGCCGTCATCCCGCTGCTCGACGCGGTCCTCGCGGAGGCGGCGCAGGTCGGGCTGGACGAGGTCGCGATCGGCATGCCGCACCGCGGCCGCCTGAACGTCCTCGCGAACATCGTCGGGAAGTCGTACGGCCAGATCTTCCGCGAGTTCGACGGCGACATCGACACCGGCACCGCGCACGGCTCCGGCGACGTCAAGTACCACCTCGGCGCGGAAGGCACGTTCAAGGCGCCGGACGGCTCGACGGTCGCCGTCTCGCTCGCCTCGAACCCGTCCCACCTGGAGGCCGTCGACCCCGTCCTCGAAGGCATCGTGCGGGCCAAGCAGGACACGATCAACAAGGGCGAGCTCGGCTACACCGTGCTGCCGTTGCTGCTGCACGGCGACGCGGCGTTCGCCGGCCAGGGCGTCGTCGCCGAGACGCTGAACCTGTCCCAGCTCTCCGGCTACCGGACCGGCGGCACCGTGCACGTCGTCGTCAACAACCAGCTCGGCTTCACCACGTCGGCCGCGTCCGCGCGCTCGTCCGTCTACTGCACCGACGTCGCGCGGATGGTGCAGGCGCCGATCCTGCACGTCAACGGCGACGACCCGGAGGCGTGCGTCCGCGCCGGGCGGCTGGCGTTCGAGTTCCGCCAGGCGTTCCACAAGGACGTCGTGATCGACCTGGTCTGCTACCGCCGCCGCGGCCACTCCGAGGTCGACGAGCCGTCGTTCACCCAGCCCCTGCTCTACGACACCATCGAGTCGCATCGGTCGACCCGCAAGCGCTACACGGAGGCGCTGATCGGGCGCGGCGACATCACACTCCCGGAGGCCGAGGAGGCGCTGCGCAACTACCAGTCGCACCTCGAGAGCGTCTTCGTCGAGACCCGCGACGCCGGCAAGCCCACCGCCGCCGCGACGCCGGCTGCGGCGAACGTCGAGACCGGCGAGGTGGAGACCGCG
>JAVEEC010000102.1 GCA_030840645.1 Frankiaceae bacterium | reverse complement strand
GATCTGCGAAACGGTCGATCCGCCGCCGCCCGACTCGTTCTGTGAAGATCGCCACGCTCAAGAGGGGCGGGATTCCTGCACAGAAGGCGACGGGAGGCGGCCAGACCCGGAGTTTCGCGGAACCCTCCTAGGGGACGTACACGTTGGCGAACGCGAGGACGGCGTACGCCGCGAAGCCGACCCCGCAGGCCACCGCGAGCAGCACCCGCAGCGGGCGCGCGCGGATGGTGGCCGCCGCCATCAGCAGCGGGAACGCCGACATGGAGTACCGCTCGACGCTCGCCAGCTTCGGCGTGCCGACGGCGAGGACCGCGATGACCGCGGCGTACGCCGTGTAGGAGGCGGGCAGCCGCCGCCAGGCCAGCACCAGCAGCGCGACGACGACCGGCACCCAGACGAGGTGCAGGGCGACGCGGACCGACCCGGCGAGCACGAACTCGTGCCACGCGAAGGCCAGGGCCTTGCCCGGCCAGACGACGACCCCGCCGCGCAGGTCGGCCGCCTGCTGCTCCCGGAACGGCCCGAGCGCGTCGTGGCGGGCGATGCCGCACCAGACGAGGTAGGCCAGGCAGCCGGCCGGCGCCGCGACGACCGCGAGCGCGCGGCGCGCGGTCTCGCGGGACGAGACGGCGCGCCAGCCGCGCGCGGCCTCGATCGCGGCGGGCAGGGCGATCAGCAGCCCGGTCGGGCGGGCGAGCCCGCAGAGGAACGCGAGCACCGCCGCGAGCAGCCACCGGCGCCGCCGCAGCGCGAACAGCACCCAGACGGCGAGCGCCGCGGCCGTCGCCTCGGCGTAGGCGAGGACGAGGACGAACGCCGCCGGGTTGAGCAGCGCGAGCCACGCCGCCCGCCGCGCGGCGCCGCGCTCGCCGACCTCGTACGCCGTCAGCCGGACCAGCCCGTCGGCGTACGCGAGCGCGGAGAGGTTGGCGACGACCAGCACGACCAGGCCCGCGGCGAACGCGCCGAGCACCGAGACCGCCCGCCCGGTCAGCGGCAGCAGCGGGAAGAAGCGCAGGCCGGCGTGGCCGACCGCGCCGTACCCGTACGCCGCGATGTCGCGGTACCAGCCCGCGTCCCACGCGAAGAACCCGGTCGATCCTGACCGGACCGGCGGGCGGCCGTAGCCGTGGTGGGTCTGGGCGTACGTCGTTCCCGCGAGCAGGACGACGACCGCGAGGCGGGAGACGACCCAGGCGCGGACCGCGTCCCTGTCCACGGCCGGCAGCCGCCGCAGCGGCGTCAACCGCGTATGGATCGGCGAGACGGTCCGATCCGCCGCGCGAGTCGTTCTGTGAAGATCACCACGCTCGAGAGGGGCGGGTGGGCTGCACAGAACGCGACGGGAGGCGGCCAGACCCGGGAGCTTCGCGGAACCCTCCTAATGCGAGGCGTGCGCGGCGTCGCCGTGGTGACCGGCGAGCGACTGGCGGTACTCGCGCACCGACTCGACGCCCCAGCCGACGCAGCAGGCGACCGTGAGGAAGAGACCGGCGAACAGCAGCGGCTTCGAGAACACCAGGCCGAACGCCAGCGCCCCGAGCGCGACGGAGAAGAACGCCGGCCACCAGCTCGGGCCCGGCAGGTGCAGCGTCGCCAGGTCGACCGGCGGGTCGGGGACCGTCGGCTCGATGGTGACGTGATCGTCGCCGGCGAACGCCACGTCGTCCGGCTGCGCCTTGGCGTGCTTGAGGCCGAGGTAGAGGTAGAGGCAGGCGAGGCCGAACGCCGTGAGGATGGCCATGCCCTGGAGGTTGTCGTAGCGGAACCTGCTCGCGACCGAGTAGACGGCGTCGATGAGGAACGCGAAGATCGCCAGCCCGAGGAACACCCGCGCGGCGGTCTGCGTCGACCCGTCGCGGGGCGCGACGTGGGTGTCGGGGGCGGTCAACGCCCCCGCGCCGCCCATCTCGACCCACTCCTCCTCGGTGGTGCGGATGCGGTTGCCGAGCCCGGCCGGCCACGCCGTATGCGACGTGACACCGGCCAGCGCGGCGGCCTCGCGCGCGACGGGCACCGACTCGCCGACGAGGCTGCCCCAGGCGCCGTCCGCGCCGACGAGGACGACCTCGGCGCTGCCGCGCCCGACGTGCTGCACGACGGCGTCCGCGCCGCCGTGCTGCCGCGCGAACGCGACGATCTGGTGCGCCAGCCCGATCGCGGCGACGAGCGGGAGCACCTCCGGGCGCGCGTGCGCGACCTCGCGGCGGTAGTCCTTGACCGACTCGACGGCCCAGCCGATCGTCGTCAGCACGGTGAGCGCGACGCCCGCGAGGGCGACCCGCTTGTCGAAGACCAGGCCGAGCGCCAGGACCAGCAGGGTGACGCCGTAGAACGCCGGGTACCACGACGGGCCCGGCAGGTGGATCTCCTCGTCCGCGTGCGCGTCCGCCCCCGGCAGCACCAGGCCGTCCAGCTCGATGGCGCCCTGCCGGCGGAGGAACACCGCGAGGAACAGGCACGCGACGAAGAAGAACGCCAGGATCAGCACGCCCTGGAGGTTGTCGTAGCGGAACCTGCTCGCCGAGGCGAACACCAGGCAGACGGTCAGCCCGAACGCGCCGATGGCGGCGAAGACGCGGGACGCGGTACGCATCGCGGCCTACTTCAGCACGTACAGCGTGAGGAAGAGCGCGATCCAGACCACGTCGACGAAGTGCCAGTACATCGACGCGCCCTCGACGGCCGCGTGGTGCCGGCGGCTGAACTGGCCGGTCTTGGACCTGATCCACACGATGAACAGGTACACGCCGCCGCCGAAGACGTGCGCGCCGTGGAAGCCGGTCAGCGTGTAGAACGTCGAGCCGTAGACGCCGTCGCGGATCGTGAAGTCGAGGTGGGCGTAGTCGTAGAGCTGCCCGCAGAGGAACACGATGCCGAGCAGCAGCGTGATCGCGACCCAGCGGGACAGCGCCTTGACGTTGCCCCTGCGGATGGCGAACACGCCCATCTGCATGGTCACCGACGACAGCACGAGCACGCAGGTGAAGATCAGCGGCAACTTGTAGTGCAGGTGCTCCAGCCCGGCCGGCGGCCACTCCTTGGCGTCGGCGCGGATGTTGAAGTACGCCGCGAACAGCCCGCCGAAGAACATCACCTCGGACGCGATGAACAGCACCATGCCGAGCAGCGGCATGCTCATGCCCTCGGGGCGCCCCTCCACCACGTCGAGCGGGTCGGTCGCCGTCACGGCGGTCATGCGGTACCCCCTTCGGCCGCGAGCCGCTCGCGCGCCTCGAGCTCGAGTCGCGCGTCGCGGACCGGCCGCTCCGAACGGATCGGCGGGATCGAGTCGAAGTTGTGCACCGGCGGCGGCGACGTGGTCCACCACTCCAGCGAGTTGGCGTGCCACGGGTCGTTGCCCGCGATCGGGCCCTTGCGCGACTTCCAGACGTTGTAGAGGAACGGGAAGATCGACACGCCGATGATGTACGCGCCGATCGTGGAGAGCTTGTTCAGCCCGGCCCACTCGGGGTTGGCGGCGTAGGACGCGATGCGCCGCGGCATGCCGTCGAGGCCGAGCATGTGCATCGGGAAGAACGCGAGGTTGAACCCGACGAACGTGAACCAGAAGTGCCACTTGCCGAGCGTGTCGTCCATCATCCGGCCGGTGACCTTCGGGTACCAGAAGTAGAACGACGCGAACACGCCGAACACCGAGCCGCCGAACAGCACGTCATGGATGTGCGCGACGATCCAGTAGGTGTCGTGGATCGCGTAGTCGATCGGCGGCTGCGCGGCGAACATGCCGTTGATGCCGCCGATGAGGAACATCGTGAGGAAGCCGAGCGCGAACAGCATCGGCGTCTCGAACGTGATCTTACCCTGCCACAGGGTGGCGATCCAGTTGAAGAACTTCACGCCTGTGGGCACTGCGATGAACGCCGTCATCATCGCGAAGAACGGCAGCAGTACCTGCCCGGTTGTGAACATGTGGTGCGCCCAGACCGAGAAGCCGAGCGCGCCGATGCCCACGGTCGCGAACACGAACGCCTTGTAGCCGAACAGCGGCTTGCGGCTGAACACCGGGATGACCTCGGAGATCAGGCCGAACGCCGGCAGGATCATGATGTAGACGGCCGGGTGGCTGTAGAACCAGAAGAGGTTCTGCCAGAGGATCGCGTTGCCGCCGGTGCCGGGGTCGAAGAACGACGCGCCGTAGTTGCGGTCGAGGAACAGCATCG
>JAVEEC010000083.1 GCA_030840645.1 Frankiaceae bacterium | reverse complement strand
CGCCGCCGCCGCCGTTGCTACCGGTGAGTACCGACCGGCGCGGCAGCGTGAGCGGTGACCTGCGACATCGCTACTCACCGGTAGCAAGCGGGTCGGCCGGCGCTTCCGGCGCCGGCTCGGGGGCCGGCGGCTCCGGCGCCGGCTCGGCGTCGGAGTGGATGTCGATGCGCCAGCCGGTCAGCCGGGCGGCGAGGCGGGCGTTCTGGCCCTCCTTACCGATCGCGAGCGAGAGCTTGTAGTCGGGCACGGTGACCCGGGCCGACTTGGCGACGGGGTCCACGACGTCGACGCGGTTGACGGTCGCGGGCGACAGGGCGTTGCCGACGAACGTCGCCGGGTCCTCGGACCAGTCGACGATGTCGATCTTCTCGCCGTGCAGCTCGGTGACGACGTTGCGCACGCGCTGGCCCATCGGTCCTATGCAGGCGCCGCGGGCGTTCACCGACGCCGCGTGCGAGCGGACCGCGATCTTCGACCGGTGGCCGGCCTCGCGCGCGATCGCCGCGATCTCGACGGTCCCGTCCGCGATCTCGGGGACCTCCAGCGCGAACAGCTTCTTCACGAGGTTCGGGTGCGTCCGCGACAGCGTGATCGAGGGCCCGCGAACGCCCTTGTGCACCTGGAGCACGTACGCCTTGATGCGCGTGCCGTGCTCGTAGCGTTCGCCCGGGACCTGCTCTGCCACAGGCAGAACGGCCTCGACCTTGCCGAGCTGCACGAGGACGTTCTGCGACGCGTGCTGCTGGATGATGCCCGCGACGATGTCGCCCTCGCGGCCCGCGTACTCGCCGTACGTCAGCTCCTGCTCGGCGTCACGGAGGCGCTGCAGGATGACCTGCTTGGCGGTCATGGCCGCGATCCGGCCGAAGTCCTCGGGGGTGTCCTCGTACTCGCGGACGAGCGCGCCGTCCTCGTCGACCTCGCGGGCGTAGAGGCGGACCTCACCGGTCTTGCGGTCGACCTCGACCCGGCACTCGCCGTGAGCGCCCTCCGACTTGCGGTACGCCGTCGCGAGCGCGGTCTCGATCGCCTCGACCACCGTGTCGAACGCGATGTCCTTCTCCCGCTCGATCGACCGCAGCGCGGCGATGTCGATGTTCATTCGTCGTCACCCCCGCGACTGAACTCGATCTCCACGGTCGCCTTCGCGACGTCCGCGTACGGCAGCGGCACGCCGTCGACCGTCGCGCCGTCGTCGTCCGCCCCGGTGAGGCGGCCGCTGACGACGGTGCCGTCGCTACGGCGTACGGCGACGAGGCGGCCGACGTTGCGCCGCCAGTGCCTGGGCAGGGTCAGCGGCCGGTCCACGCCGCGCGACGTGACCTCGAGGACGTAGGCCCCGGCGAACGGGTCCGCTTCGTCCAGCGCCGTCGAGACGACCTTGGTCGCGTCGGCGACGTCGTCCAGCGAGACGCCGCCGTCGCGGTCCACGGCGATCTGGACGAGCTGGCGCCGGCCGGCGGCGCGTACCGCGACGTCCTCGACGTCGAAGCCCGCTGCCGAGAGGGCCGGCTCCACGACCTCGCGCACCCGGGATGCATGGGCACCGCTCATGGCGCGCCTCCCGGGCTGTTGTGTTGTCAGGTCGTGCGTGCGGACGAATCGCAGCCTACGCGGGCCAATCCGCTCGGGCCACCGCGAACGAACGGACAGCCGTCAAGCACCTCCCCCTGACCCGGAAGGAGCGCACTGTGCCAGGACACCTGGACCCGGGCGCGTTCACCGAGCTGATGGCCGAGTCGGCCGACCTGCACGCCGACGCCATGCGCTCGATGCGACAGCCGCTCGACGAGATCGTGGCGCTCGGCAAGGAGCGGCAGGCCGCGCGCGCGGCCGCGGCGAACGACGCGGTGATGGCGTTGCAGACCGCCGCCTCGCTGGAGAACCTCGCCGTACTCGCGTACCGGACGGCCCTCACGCTGCCGTACCTGAAGAACCCGACCGGCACGGCGTTCAAGACGGTGGCCGCGTTCGCGCAGACCACGATGGCGCAGCACACCGACCACGGGAAGGCGTTCAACGCCAAGGCGAAGGAGCTCGGCGGCGCCGAGCAGACCGGGACCGACCCGAAGTACACGCCGGTCGTCGCGAACGCCGTGCCCCAGCTGAAGAAGGGGAACCCGCTCGACCTCGTCGACCTCGCGATGACGCTGGAGGACGTCGCGACGTCGACCTACGTCAAGAACATCCAGACGCTCACCGACCCCACGGTCCGGCTGCTGTTCGGCACGGTCGCGGGCGTCGAGTCGCAACACCTCGCGACGTTGATCGCCGTCAAGGCACTGCTCTCGGCCAACGCTCCCGCGCTCGTGACGGTGAAGGCGACGGGCGGCGCGGTGGACGTGTTCGCGCTGCCCGCCGCGGCAGGCAGTGCGCCGGTGCCGGAGACGTTCAAGAAGACCGAGCTCGCCAGTCCCTTCGCAGAAGGAGCCGTCCAGTGAACGACCGCGAGCTGCGCGCGATGACCGCGCAGATGAACGAGATGCACGCCGAGACGTTCCCCGCGCTGCGCGAGGCGATGGACGATCTCGGCTCCGGCCTGCGGCGGCGGCTGCGCGAGGAGGGGGGCTTCAGCCGCCGCGGGTTCCTCGTCGGCGGCGGCACCCTCGCGGGCGCGGTGGCGCTGGCGGCCTGCTCGAAGTCGTCGAACGCACCCGTCGCCTCGGGCACGCCTTCGGCCTCGAACGCCGGCGGCGACATCGCGGCGCTCGCCACCAACGCGAGCCTCGAGAACCTCGCGGTGTTCGCGTACGGCGCCGCGCTGGCGGACGCGCCGAAGGGCAAGTTCGGCCCGAAGGTGCCTGCCGCGATCGCGGAGTTCGCGGCGCACGCCAAGCGGCAGCACACCGACCACGCCAACGCGTTCAACGCCGCACTCACCAAGGCCGGCGCGCAGCCGTTCACCAAGCCGGACCCCGCGCTCGCGGGCCCGGTCACGCAGATGTACGGCGCGGTGCGGGACCTGGCGGGGCTCGCGACGCTGGCGCTGACGTTGGAGAACACGGCGGCGGCGACATACACCCAGCAGATGGGGACGCTCACCAGCGCGGAGGCCGTGGCGGCGGTCGCCACCATCGCGCCGGTCGAGCGGCAGCACGCAGCCGTGCTGCTGTACGTGCTCGGCGAGTACCCGGTGCCGGACACGTTCGTCCCGCTCGGCCGGACCGCCACGTCGCTCGGCGCGCGGCCGAGCACCGACGCCGGCGTCTGATCCGGTGCGCGCCGTCCCGCTCGCCGTCGCGGTCGCGACGCTGTCCGCGTGCAGCGCGGGCGCGTCACGACCGGCGGCGGGCGGCCCGGCGGCCGTCGACATCCGCGACTACGCGTACTCCCCGGCGGCGCTCACCGTGCCGCCGGGGACGCCGGTCACCTGGGTCGAGCGCGACGCCGACATCGAGGGCGTCGGCGCGCACTCGGTCGTCGCGGACGACGGGTCGTTCGCGTCGGCCGCCCATCTCGCGACCGGCGCGGCGTTCACGGTCACGCTCACCGCACCCGGGACGTACGCGTACCACTGCGGCATCCACAACTACATGACGGGCGCGATTACTGTTCGCTGAGTGGACCGCGACGCGCTGCTCGCCGCCGCGCTCGGCGCGGCGGTGCTGACCGGCTGCACGGCGCCGCGCCGCGTCCCCTCGCCGTCCCCCACGCCGCCGCCCGTCGACCCGGACGTCGCCGTCCTGCGGTCGTGGGCCGCCCTCGAGCGCCGGGCGGTCGCCACGTACGACGTGGCGGTCCGTACGGCGCCCGCGCTGGCACCGTTGCGCGCCAACCACCTCGCCCGGGCAGCCGCCGTCGAGGCGCTGCTCGCCACGCGCGGAGCGACGCCGTCGCCCGCGACCCCCGCCTCGCGAGCGCCCGACCCGTCGTCGGCGGAGCGCGGCCTGGTGGCCGCGATCCTGGCGTCGCTACCGCGCGTGGCCGACCCGGACGTCGCCGTCCTCGGTGCCGAGCTGGCGGCCGGCGCCCGGCAGCACGCCACGCTGCTCCCCCTCGTCCCGAGGCCGCGCCGGTGAGGCCGACCCGGCGGGCCGTGCTCGGCGCCCCGCTGCTGCTGGCGTTCCGCCCGGGGCAGGCGGGCGGCGCGTACGCCACCCTGCTCGCCGAGGAGCACGCCGCGATCCACCTGTACGGCGTCCTCGGCCCGCGGCTGCCGAGGTCCCTGCGCGACGCGGCCCTCGCGGCGTACGACGACCACCGCGCCCACCGCGACACGCTCGCCGACCTGATCCGCGCGGCGGGCGGGACGCCGGCCCCGCCGCGCGTGACCTACGCCGTCCCCGGCTCGGTCGCGACCGCCGCGCTGGCCCGCGCGCTGGCCGTCCGGATCGAGGACTCGCTGGCGCTGCGCTGGCACGCGGCCGTCGGCGCGGCGCCGGTCGCCGAACGCGGCCGGGCGGCGGCGGCGTTCTGCGACGAGGCGGCGCACCTGGCCCGCTACCGCTACGCCACGCCCGCCGACCTGCCCGAGGCCGCCCCGCCGTTCCCCGGGAGATAAGTCGGTCCCCGGCCGAGAGGCATCTGGCCGCGCGCGACGAACTGTCCTCGTACCCAGCTCGCGGCAGTGCCGCGGAACAGCACCGAAGGAGTCCCCTATGCGCAAGATCTCCCTCGCCATCGTCGCTCTCACGGCCGTGCTCCCGGGCGTCGCCCGCGCGGGCGCGCCGTGCAACGTCTTCTCCGACCCGCGCGGCGACGTGCACGCCTACCTCGTGCCGTCCGCGGTCCCCGTCGACGGCGTCGACCTGACCGGCCTGGACGTCGCGGTCGGCAAGACGACGCTGGTCGCGGTGTTCCGCAACGCCGCGCCGAAGTCCAATCACGAGATCAGCCTCGACCTGAACTTCACCTCGGGCCCGAACAAGTACACGCTCCACGCCCGCGCGGGGAAGGCCAAGGCGCTGGTGAACAGCGCGGAGGGCACCAAGCCGGCGACGTTGACGACCGCCGGCGGCACGCTCACGTTCACCGTGCCGCTCGCGGCGTTCGGCGCGAAGGCGCCCAAGCGCGGCGCCGTGATCAGCGGCCTGACGTTCAAGGAGGGCGCGCTCCTCGGCAGCGGCGACACGTGGGTCGACGCGAACGTCACCGACGACGCGAAGTGGGGCCAGACCGTCAAGGCCGGCGCGGCGTCGTGCGTCGCCGCGAAGTGACGGCGCGACCCGACTAGCGCGGCGCCGCGAGCGTCTCGACCAGGTCGTCCAGCGCGACCAGCGAGCGTTCGCCGCTCGCCCGGTCCTTGACCTCGACCTGGCCGTCCTTCAACGCCTTCCCGAACACCACGATCCGCGGGACGCCGAGCAGGTCCGCGTCGGCGAACGCCACGCCGGCCGACTGCTGCCTGTCGTCCAGCAGCACGCGGAGCCCGGCCGCCTCCAGCGCCTCGGCCTTCTCCTCCGCGAGCGCGAGCACCGCGGGGTCCTTGCCCATCGGCACGACGTGCACGTCGAACGGCGCCACCGACGCCGGCCAGACGATCCCGCCGTCGTCGTGGTGCTGCTCGACGATCGCCGCGACGGCGCGCGAGACGCCGACGCCGTAGGACCCCATGGTCACGCGGATCGGCTTGCCGTCGGGGCCGAGGACGTCGAGCTCGAACGCGTCCGCGAACTTCCGCCCGAGCTGGAATATGTGGCCGATCTCGATGCCGCGGTCGATCGACAGCGGCGAGCCGCAGCGCGGGCAGCGGTCGCCCGCGCGGACCTCGGCGGCGGGCACGTACCCGTCGGGAACGAAGTCGCGGCCGGACACGACGTTGACCGCGTGCCGCCCCTCGGCGTTCGCCCCGGTCACCCAGGCGGACCCGGGGTACACCCGCGGGTCGGCGAGGTAGCGGATGCCGAGACCCGCGAGCGCCTGCGGCCCGATGTAGCCGCGGACCAGGCCGGGGTTCTTGGCGAAGTCCTCCGCCTCGAACGCGTGCACCTCGGCCGGGTAGACGTTCGCCTCGAGCCGCTTGAGGTCGACCTCGCGGTCACCGGGGACGCCGACGACGAGCACCTCGTCCGGCTGCCCGGGCGTCCGCAGCTTGACGACGACGTTCTTCAACGTCGATGCGGCGTCGACGTCGAACCCCTTGTCCCGCAGCAGGTTCACCAGGGTCTCGATGGTCGGCGTGTTCGGCGTGTCCAGCACTTCGAGCGGCGCCTGCGTCGCAGGGTCGACCGCGGGCGGCGCGCTTGTCTCGACGGCCTCGGTGTTGGCGGCGTAGTCGCAGGACGTGCAGCGGACGTACGTGTCCTCGCCGCTCGCCGCGACGGCGAGGAACTCCTCCGAGCCCGAGCCACCCATCGCGCCGGACACCGCGAACACGATCCGGTAGTCGAGCCCGAGGCGTTCGAAGATGCGGACGTACGCGGCCCGGTGCGCGTCGTAGGACGCCTGCAGCCCCTCGTCGGAGAGGTCGAACGAGTAGGAGTCCTTCATCAGGAACTCCCGCCCGCGCAGGATGCCCGCGCGCGGCCGCGCCACGTCGCGGTACTTGGTCTGGATCTGGTAGAGCGAGAGCGGCAGGTCCTTGTACGACGAGCACTCGCTCTTGACGAGCAGCGTGAACAGCTCCTCGTGCGTCGGGCCGAGCAGGTAGTCGCCGCCCTTGCGGTCCTTCAGCCGGAAGATGTTGTCGCCGTACTCCGTCCACCGCCCGGTGGCGTCGTAGAACTCGCGGGGCAGCAGCGCGGGGAACAGCACCTCCTGCGCGCCGATCGCGTTCATCTCCTCGCGGACGATGCGCGCGACGTTCTCCAGGACCATCTTGCCGAACGGCAGCCAGGTGTAGATGCCGGGCGCGACGCGGCGGACGCAGCCCGCGCGGACCAGCAGCTTGTGGCTCGGGACGTCCGCGTCCGCCGGGTCCTCGCGCAGGGTGCGCAGGAACAGCCTCGACATCCGGACGGCCACTTCGGACTCCTCGCTCGCAGGTGGAGCGCAGGATACCGACGCGGGGCCCCCGCGGCCGACCCCGTTTTCTACGCGCGCTCCTCCACGGGGCCGCCGAGGGCCTCCCAGACCTGCTGGACGTTCTCGAACGTCGTGCCCTCGCCGGGCAGCTCGCGCAGCAGCGTCAGCACCCACCCGGGCGCCTGCTCCTCGGCGGCGACGTGGAGCAGCGCCTTGCGGGTCGCGGGGAACACCGAGGGCCGCAGCCGCTTCGCCAGCTCGGACCGCAGCTCGACCAGGTCGTGGGGCAGGCCGTTCGGCGGGTACGGGTCACCCGCGATCAGCGCGTCCGGCACCGGCTGGTCCTCACCCGCCGGCTCCGCCTCGCGCCACTCCTCGACCCGCGGCTCGACCGGCGCGCCCCGCGTGATCGCCTCGGTCTCCCCCGCCATGGCGTCGTCCAGCCGGGCGCCGTGCTTGGTCCCTCGCTCCATGTGGATCACCTCGCCCGTCGCCTACCCAGGCCCGGCCGCGTCTACGCGCGCGCGGCGCGCGATGCCCAGTGCCGCAACGGCCGCGATCGCGACAGCGCCGGCCGCGAGCCAGCCGGTCCCCAGGCCGCTGGACGACTTCTCGACGGGCGGGGTCAACGCCGCCGCGGGACCGACGACGACCACGCCGCTCATGCCCGGGTGGATCGTGCAGGCGTACGGGTAGAGCCCCGGCGTCGCGAACGTCACGGTGTGCACCGCGCCCGCGGGCAGCTCCGCGAACTCGACGCCGGGGCCGCTGATGTTGTGCGCGAAATCGCTGGCGTTGCGCCACGTCACGGCGGCTCCGGCCGCGACGTGCGTGGCCCCCGTACCGAAGCAGGCGTGGTCGATGACGACGGTGCGCGTCTCGGCGAGCGCGGCCGGCCCGCCGGGGAAGCAGCCGCCGCCGGCGTACGCCGGGGCGACCGTGAGCAGCGCGAACGGAACGGCGAGCAGGACGAGTGCGGTGCGCTTCATGGCGTCCTCCGGCGACGGTCGATGTCACAACGTGGGGACGTCGCGCGGGCGGCGTTATTCCGGGTACATCCGCGCGGCCAGCTCGACCAGCGCGTCGAGCGGCAGCGGCGCCGAGACGGTGAGCGTGACGCCGCGCCGGACGACCTGCACGCCGGGCGGCGCGTACAGGTCGGCCCGGACGAGGTACGAGCGCCCGCCGCGCACGACGGTGCGGACCTCACCGCGTTCGCTCGCGGCCAGCCCGCCGGTCCGCACGAGCACCGGCAGCGACCCGCGGGCGAACAGCACCGCGTCACCGTCCGGTCCGCGCCCGGCGGTGACGACCGAGAACCCCGCCGGCCGACTCGCCGGCTCGACCCGCAGAGAGCCGAGCGGGCGACTGCGGAACCCCGCGTCGGTGCGCGTCGCGCCCGCCGGTGCCGCGAACGTCGAGTCGGGGATGTCGGTGTCGATCCTGACCGCCGTGACCCGCTTCGTGACCGGGCCGCCGCCCTTCACGAGGACGATGCGTTCGTCGTCGCGCAGGGCGACCCCGGCGTCGACGTACGCGACCCGGATGTCGCCGCCGATCGTCAGGACGTAGCGCCGCGTCGGCCGCCCGGCGACCTCGGGACCGGGCCCGGTGTCACGGCCGAGCAGCGCGACGGTCGGCGAGATCGGCTCGGGCAGCGCGATCTCCGGCGCGACGCCGGTCGTCAGCAGGCCGCTGTCGTACGCGCTCCCCGGCGTCCTGATCTCGACGGTGTCGCCGTCGGGCGTGTGCCGCTCGATCCGGACCGAGCCGGGGGCGCGCCACCAGATGCGTTCCTGCGTGTCCTCGCCGACCGTCCGCTCGACGTACAGCGACCGCAGCCGTAGCAACGGCTCCGCCGCCCCCGCCGACCGCACCGGGAACGACGCCGGGCCCGGCAGCAGCGTGACGACCAGCACCGCAGCCGTCGCGGCCGCGAGCGCGGGCACCAGCCGGAACGCGACCCGCCGCCGCCCGATCCGCGACCGCACCCGCTGGGGCAGCGCGACCGGCGCCGGCTCGCGCGGCAGCGCGGCGGTGAGGACACGGAGCCGGTCGAGCGAGGCGGCGTAGCCGGAGCAGGACGCGCAGGAGGCGAGGTGCTCGCGGTACGCGGGCGTCGCGGCGGCCTCGCCGTCGGCGACCGCGCTCGCGAGGTCGCGTACCTCGTCGTGGGTCATCCGCGCACCGCCTCGGTGAGCCGCGCCCTGGCCCGCGACAGCCCGGACATGACGGTGCCGACGGGGCAGTCCAGGACGGCGGCGATGTCGGCGTACGAGAGCCCGTCGCGCTCGCGGAGCAGGAACATCTCCCGCTGCCGCGCGGGCAGCGCGGCGAGCGCGGTACGCAGGTCCGCGAGCGCGGTGCTCGCGGTGTCGGCACCGAGGTCGGGCACGTCGAAGAACTCCGGGGCCGGGGCCTCCGCGGGGCGGCGACGCTGCGCGCGGGCGTGGTCGCGGACGGCGTTCGCCGCGATCGCGCAGAGCCAGCCGCGCATCGACGTCTCCTCCCGGAACGTTCGCCGCCCGCGCCAGGCCCGCAGGAACACCTCCTGCGTCAGGTCCTCCGCGAGCGCCCGCGCGCCCCCGACGCGGCGCAGGACGAAGCCGTAGACGGCGTCGCCGTGCGCGCGGACGACCTCGGTGAAGTCGTCAGCGTCCGCGGGTGGTCCCTGCTGGCTCGGCATCGGTCACCAGCATGGACGTCCGGAGCCGCCGGTTATTCCGTTGCCACGCGGGAAGCACGACCGCATGGGAGACGACCACACCAACGCCCCGAACGGCCCGGGCGCGACGTCGGCGAGCGAGGTCGACACCGAACTGAAGGCCGCGCGCGAGGCGGGCGAGTACGCCGCTGCCGTCGCGGGCGTCGACCCGGCCGCCGCCGCGCCGATCCCGGCCGACGACACCGAGGCGCTCGCGACGCCGGGTACCGGATCCAGCACCCCGGCCGACGCGACACCGAACGACCTCGACGCCGACGACCTGCGGACGCGCTAGAACAGCACCGACGTGAACGACCCCACGGTCGCGAAGCCCACCCGCTCGTACGCGCGGCGCGCGGGCACGTTGTAGTCGTTGACGTAGAGGCTGACGACCGGCGCGATGTCGGACAGCGCGTAGTCGACGACCGCGGCGGTGCCCGTGGTGCCGAGCCCCTGCCCGCGCAACGACGGTTCGACCCAGACGCCCTGCACCTGGCAGGCGCGCGCCGTGGCCGAGCCGATCTCGGCCTTGAACAGCACCCGGTCGTCCTCGACCAGCGCGAACGCCCGGCCCTCCGCGATCAGCTCCGCCACCCGGGCGCGGTACAGCGCGCCGCCGTCACCCGCGACCGGCGAGACGCCGACCTCCTCGGTGAACATCGCGATGCACGCGGGCAGCAGCACGTCCAGCTCGTCCGTGCGGACCCGGCGTACGCCCTGCTCGGCGGTCACGACGGACGGCTTGTCGATGGCCATCAACGGCTGCCGCCGGACGTCGCGTGCCTCGCCCCACGACGGGAGCAGCACCGACCACATCGCCTCGACGGCCTCGCTCGGGCCGACGATCGAGGAGCAGTGGCGCCCGGCGCGCCGCGCGCGCTCGGCGAACTGCTGCGCCGCAGCGGGTCCCGCCTCGACGGGCATCAGGTTGGCACCCGCGTAGCAGAGGGCGGTCAGCTCGCCGTCCTCCGAGTACCCCCAGACCTGCGCGCCGAGCCGCCGGCTCTCGAGGCCGACGGCGGCGAGGCGGGAGCCGACGAACACGTTCGACACGGGGTCGCGCGAGACGAGCTCCAGCGCCGCGTCCAGGTCGCGGTCGTCGAGGAGGCGGACGGCCTCGCGGGCGCGGAGCAGGGTCAGCTCGCGGTGACGACGGGCGGCCCGGACGCGCCGCCGGCTGCGGTCATCTCGTCGGCGATCCGCATCGCCTCGTACACGAGCGTCTCGACGATCTGCGACTCGGGCACCGTCTTGATGACCTCGCCGCGGACGAAGATCTGCCCCTTCCCCTTGCCGGACGCGACCCCGAGGTCGGCCTCGCGGGCCTCGCCAGGACCGTTGACGACGCAGCCCATGACGGCGAC
The DNA here is from genome assembly GCA_030840645.1 of Frankiaceae bacterium. Lineage (GTDB taxonomy): Bacteria > Actinomycetota > Actinomycetes > BP-191 > BP-191 > BP-191. Next base: position 1,440 of record JAVEEC010000083.1, on the reverse strand, counting down.
GCGGATCGGGACCTCCATGCCCTCCAACGCGGCCTCGACCTCGGCGGCGAGCCGGTACACGTCGACCTCGGCCCGCCCGCAGGAGGGGCACGACACGATCTCGAGCCGCCGCTCGCGCAGGCCCAACGACTCCAAGATCGAGAGGCCGACCTTGACCTCCTCGACCGGCGGGACGGAGAGCGAGACGCGGATCGTGTCGCCGATGCCCTCGGCGAGCAGCGCGCCGAACGCGACCGAGGACTTGATCGTCCCCTGGAACGCCGGACCCGCCTCGGTGACGCCGAGGTGCAGCGGGTAGTCGCACGCCTCGGCGAGCTGCCGGTAGGCGTTGATCATGACGACCGGATCGTTGTGCTTGACCGAGATCTTGATGTCGCGGAAGCCGTGCTCCTCGAACAGCGAGCACTCCCACAGCGCGGACTCGACCAGCGCCTCCGGGGTGGCCTTGCCGTACTTGGCGAGCAGGCGCTTGTCGAGCGAGCCGGCGTTGACGCCGATGCGGATCGGGGTGCCCGCGGCCGAGGCGGCCTTCGCGATCTCGGCGATCTTGTCGTCGAACGCCTTGATGTTGCCCGGGTTCACGCGGACGGCGGCGCAGCCGGCGTCGATCGCGGCGAACACGTACTTCGGCTGGAAGTGGATGTCGGCGATGACCGGGATGGCCGACTTCTTCGCGATGGCGGGCAGCGCGTCGGCGTCGTCCTGACTCGGGACGGCGACCCGGACGATCTGGCAGCCGGCCGCGGTGAGCTCGGCGATCTGCTGCAGGGTGCTGTTCACGTCCGAGGTCAGCGTGGTCGTCATCGACTGGATCGACACCGGTGCATCGCCGCCGACGGGGACGTCGCCGACCCAGATCTTCCGGCTCGCGCGACGGGTCGCGAGCGGCTTGGGCGGGGCGGAGGGAATTCCGAGACCGATGGCGGTCACAACAGGTCCTGCCTAACCGAGGTTGATCGGATTCACGATGTCCGCCGTGGCCAGGACCAGCGTCAACACCGTGAAGATCGCTACTACAGCGTACGTCGCGGGCAACAGCTTGTTCAGGTCCACGCGGCGCACCGGACCCCGGTAGCCGCGCAGTCTGCGCAGCTTGTGCCGGGCCTGTTCGTAGCCCAGGACAGCGAGATGGCCGCCGTCGAGCGGGAGCAGCGGCAGCAGGTTGAACACCCCGACGAAGAAGTTCACACCCGCGACGATGAGCAGGAAGCTCGCGATCCGGACCGACAGCGATTCGTCCGGAAGGCTGAGGATGTCCCCGCTGACCCGGCTGATCCCGATGACACCGACGGCGCCCGCGGGGTCCCGGTTCGGCGAGAAGATCGTCTTGAGCTTGTCCGGGAAGTGGGCGAGCGACTCGACGGTGCCCGTCGTGAGCTGCCACATCAGGTCGGGCGTGCGGCCGATGGCGGCGATCGGGCCCACGTGCTCGGTGGGGTT
>JAVEEC010000062.1 GCA_030840645.1 Frankiaceae bacterium | reverse complement strand
GATGACGTTGAAGTCGCCGGACGCGCCGCAATACTGCACGAGGTTGACCCGCTGAACAGTGAACGTCTGCGCGGGTAATTCGGTGCCGACCTCGACGTCGTCGTAGTTCACGGTCGCGGTCATGACTGTGCTCCTTGGCCTGGCGCCGTTCCGCGCGACACGAGCGTGCCGTAGAGGTCGGCGACGGCTTCGCCTTCGGTCGTCACGACCGCGGTCTTCGTCGTCATGAGTTCGTTGCGGCCGGCGTCGCGGATGTCGACGACACTCGACACGACGCGGAGCACGTCACCGGCCCGCACCGGCCGGTGGTGGACGAACTTCTGCTCGCCGTGCACGACCAGCGCGTAGTTGAGCCCGAGCGCCGGGTCGACGACCGGCCCCTCGCCGGCGAACCGAAAGTTCAGCACGGTGAGGAACGTAGGCGGGGCGATCACGTCGGGGTGGCCGAGCGCCTTGGCCGCGTCGGCATCGATGTAGGCGGGATTCCAGTCCCCGATCGCGATCGCGAACTCGCGGATCTTCTCCCGGCTGACCTCGTACGGCGACGAGGTGGGATAGGCCTTGCCGATGAAGTCACGGTTGAGCGGCACGCGCGCCTCCTGGTCGTCCTACGCCGAACGCGGCGGACGCTAACAGAGCACAAAGGCCGCCCTCGCAACAGCGGGGACGGCCTCGGGCGCGGACCTGGTCAGCGTGTTTCGCGGTGGACCCTGTGGCAGCGGCAGTTGGGGCAGAACTTCTTCATCTCGAGCCGGTCGGGGTCGTTGCGCCGGTTCTTCTTGGTGATGTAGTTGCGGTTCTTGCACTCGGTGCACGCCATCGTGATCTTCGGGCGGACGTCGTTGGCGGCCACGGCTGAGTGCCTTTCTGGAACGGTCGGAGGTCAACCCGCACAGGGTAGCCGACGCACGGGAGGACTGTCCAAGGCACCGGTCCCGCGCGAACCGGGCCGTTCGGTAGCGGAGGCCGGACTTGAACCGGCGACACAGCGATTATGAGCCGCTTGCTCTACCAGGCTGAGCTACTCCGCCGCGGTGGAACCAGAGCCCCCTTACGGAATCGAACCGTAGACCTTCTCCTTACCATGGAGACGCTCTGCCGACTGAGCTAAGGGGGCGGCGAACCGCAGCGCAGGCTACCTGATCGCCCGCGCTGCCGCGAACCGTTCTGCGAGTGGGAGGTGGAGGGTTCGAACCTCCGTAGGCGATGCCGACAGGTTTACAGCCTGCTCCCTTTGGCCACTCGGGCAACCTCCCGCGACCCCGGCGAACCGAGGACGGACGGAAGGATAGCCGATGCCGCCGGGTGCGCGAGAATGGGTCCGCGCACCCCCGACCGAGACAGGAGCACGACCCGTGGCCGACCCGTCGTTCGACATCGTGAGCAAGGTCGACCACCAGGAGGTCGACAACGCGCTGAACCAGGCCGCGAAGGAGATCGCCCAGCGGTACGACTTCAAGGACACCGGCTCGTCGATCGCCTGGTCCGGCGAGAAGGTCGAGATCAAGAGCGCCTCGGAGCAGCGGGTGAAGGCCGTGCTCGAGGTGTTCCAGGAGAAGCTGGTCAAGCGCGGGATCCCGCTGAAGGCGTTGCAGCACGGCGAGCCGCAGCCCGCCGGCGGCAGCACCGCGAAGCTCACCGTCGAGATCGCCCAGGGCATCGCCGACGACAAGGCGAAGGCCATCGCGAAGAAGATCCGGGCCGAGGGTCCGAAGGGCATCCAGGCCGCGATCCAGGGCGACCAGCTCCGCGTCTCCGGCAAGAAGAAGGACGACCTCCAGGCCGTCATCGCGCTGCTGAAGGACGCCGACTTCGACATCCCGTTGCAGTTCACCAACTACCGCTGACGGCGCTCTCGCGGGTGCGTTCTGTGCAGCCCGGGCGCCCCTCTCGCCGTGTCGTGATCTTCACAGAACGAGGCAGACGGTAGGAAGGGGCCGTGGCCAACCCGGTGCCCGGGCTCGCGGGCGCGCTCGCCGCCGCGGTCGCGTACGGCGCCGCCTCCGTCCTCCAGGGCGTCGCCGCGCGCCGGACGCGCGGCGGCGACTCGCTCGACCCGCGGCTGCTGCTGCGCCTCGTCCGGCAGGCGCCCTACGTCGCGGGCCTCGGCCTCGACCTCGCCGGCTTCGCGCTCTCCGTCGTGGCGCTGCGGACGCTGCCGCTGTTCGCGGTCGAGGCGGCGGTCGCGTCGAGCATCGGCGTAACCGCGCTGCTGGCGGCCGCGGTCCTGCACCAGGTGCCGACCCGGCGCGAGGCGGCAGCGTTGTGCGGCGTCGGCGCGGGGCTGCTGCTGCTCGCCGCGTCGGCCGCGCCGGACCGGCCGGCGGCGCTGCCGCGCGCGGGCGCCTGGGCGGTCCTCGGCGGGGCGGCGCTGCTCGCGGTCGCGGCCCGGCCCGCCGGACGGCTGGCCGGCGAACGCGCCGGCATCCTGCTCGGCGCACTGGCCGGGCTGGCGTTCGGCGGCGTGGGCGTCGCCGCCCGCGCGGTCCGGGTCCCGCACCCGTTCTGGCACGGCGTCGCCGACCCGCTCGTCCTGGCGCTGGCGGCGTACGGCCTGCTCGGCACCCTCCTCTACGCCACCGCCCTGCAACGCGGCACGGTGACGACGGCGACGGCGGCGCTGTTCGCGGCCGAGACGGTCGCGCCGGCGTCGGTGGGGCTCGCGCTGCTGCACGACCACGCCCGGCCGGGCCTCGGCCCGTTGGCGCTGGCGGGCTTCCTGGTCACGCTGGCCGGCTGCCTCGTCCTCACGCGCTACGCCGCCGTCGACGACGCTAGAGCCAGTCCTTCCGCCTGAAGTAGAAGAACAGCCAGAGCGAGATGCCGGTCATCGACAGGATCGCGAACCACCAGCCGGCGACCGAACCCGCGGCCGGGTAGAGGCGGGTGTTCATGCCGTAGACGCCGGCGATCGCGGTCGGCACGGCGACGATGGCGGCGTACGACGTCAGCCGCTTCATGACCTCGTTCAGCCGGTTGCCCTGGATGGTGAGGTGCGTCTCCAGCACCGTCGTCACGAGGTCGCGCAGCGACTCGGTCCACTCCGTCGCCCTGAGCACGTGGTCGTAGACGTCCTGGTAGTACGGCATCAGGTCCGCGTCGATGGCGTCCCTGCGCATCAGGCCGTTCACGACCTCGCGCATCGGCAGGACGATCCGGCGGAACGCCACGAGCGCCTTCCGCAGCGCGAACGTCTCCCGCTGCACCACCATCCCGGGCACGTCGTCGGAGAACAGCGCGTCCTCCAGCCCCTCGATCGCCTCGTCGAGCTGCTCGACCACCAGGAAGTGCCCGTCCACGACGACGTCGAGCAGGCCGTGCAGGAGGAACGCCACGCCGTGCTTCGCCCGCTCGGGCGCGGCGTCCCAGCGTTCGAGCACCGGCGTCATGTCGAACACCGGCTCCTTGCGGACCGTGAGGATCCAGCGCCTGTCGAAGAACACGTCGACCTCGGAGGTGGTCAGCGTGGAGTCCTCCGCGTTGTAGTGCGCGCCGTACGCGACGAGGAAGTCGTGCCCCGCGTACGGCTCGAGCTTCGGCCGCTGGGCGTGCCCGGTCGCGTCCTCGCGGGCGAGCGGGTGCAGGCCGAGCTCGTCGGCGACCACCGCGAAGTCCTCCGGTGTCGGGCGGCAGACGTCGAGCCAGACGACGGTGTCGGGCTGGTCGAGGTAGTCGGAGCAGCGGGCCGGGTCGAACCCCTCCGCTTCGAGGACGCCGTTGCGGTAGACGCGCGTCTGCATGGCCGGAGCGTAGCGGTGGCTCAGGTGCGTACGGGGTCCCTCAGGTCGACCGGACGCCGGGCCGCCAGCCAGCCGCGGGTCAGCGGGAAGCCGCTGCGGCCGTCGTCCTGGCGGACCGCGAGGGTCTGGTTGACGCCGATCCGCCCGGCCTCGAAGCCGAGCGCCGCGCCTGCCATGTACAGCCGCCAGACGCGCGCGCGGCCCTCGCCCGCCAGCGCGACCGCGCGGTCCCACTCGCCTTCGAGGTTGGCGACCCAGTGCCGCAGCGTCAGCGCGTAGTGCTCGCGCAGCGCCTCGACGTCGCGCACCTCGAACCCCGCCTCCTCGACCGCGCCCACCTGCAGCCCGATCGGCTGGAGGTCGCCGTCCGGGAAGACGTAGTGCCAGAGGAACGACGTCCGCGGCGACGGCTGCGGCCCGGGACGGCGGCTGATCATGTGGTTCAGCAGCCGCCCGCCGGGCCTGAGCAGCGAGTAGAGGCGCCCGGCGTACGTCGTGAGGTTGGCCCGCCCGACGTGCTCCGCCATGCCGATGCTGGACACCGCGTCGAACGGCCCGTCGGTGACGTCCCGGTAGTCCTGGACCCGGATCTCGACCCGGTCGGACAACGCCGCGTCGGCGACCCGCCGGCGTGCCAGCGCGGCCTGCTCCTCGGAGATCGTGACGCCGACCGCGCGGACGCCGTACTCCCGCGCCGCGTGCAGCACCAGGCTGCCCCAGCCGCAGCCGACGTCGAGCAGCCGCATGCCGGGCTCCAGCGCGAGCTTGCGGCAGACCAGGTCGAGCTTCGCGGCCTGCGCCTCCTCCAGCGTGGCGTCCGGGCGCGGGAAGTACGCGCAGGAGTAGACGAGCGACGGGCCGAGGACCAGGCGGTAGAAGTCGTTGCCGACGTCGTAGTGGTGGGCGATGGCGGCCGCGTCGCGGCTCTTCGTGTGCAGGCGGCCGCGCAGCCGCGCCTCCTCGGGCGGCGGCGGTAACGGCCGGCCGAACGCCCCCACCCGGGCGGCGGTCCGTACCGCGCGCAGCGCCGTCCGCAAGTTCCGCGCGCGGTCGGGCGGTGCCACCGTGTCCGCGGCCAGCGGGGTCGCCGCCAGGACGGCGTAGAGGTCGTCCTCGACGTCGATGTCGCCGGCGACGAACGCCCGGCCGAGGCCGAGCTCGTTCGGCGCCCAGAGCAGGCGGCGCAACGCATCCGGCGAGCGGACGACGACGGTGGGCGCGCCCTCGGGCCCGGCCTCGCTGCCGTCCCACGCGCGTACGCGCAGCGGCGCGTCCGCCCCGGTCAGGTCGCGGACCAGGTCGAGCAGCTCGTCGGCAACGGGCATGCGGACCTCCGATCGGAGATCAGTATGACGGCCCGCCGGCCATCTCCTCCAGCCTGCGGATCCGCTCGTCCATCGGGGGGTGCGTCGAGAACATCTTGGACAGGCCGCCCCGCCCGCCAAACGGGTTGGCGATCATCAGCTGGCTGGTCGTCACGAGGGCCGGGTCCGGCGGCAGCGGCATCTGCTTGGTCGCCGTGTCGAGCTTGCGCAGCGCGCTCGCCAGCGCCAGCGGATCGCCCGTCACGTTCGCGCCGGTCGCGTCCGCCTGGAACTCGCGGGACCGCGACAGCGCCATCTGCATCATCATCGCCGCGATCGGGCCGAGGATGATCAGCGCCAGGCTCTCCAGGCCGCCACCCCTGTCCCTGTTGTCGCGCCCGCCACCGAACAGCGACGCGAACATCGCCATCCGCGACATGAACATGATCACCGTCGCGAGCGCGGCCGCGACCGACGACAGCAGGATGTCGCGGTTCATCACGTGCGCCAGCTCGTGGCCGAGGACGCCCCGCAGCTCGCGTTCGTCCATCATCCGCAGGATGCCCTCCGTGCAGCAGACCGCCGCGTGCCGCGGCGAGCGGCCGGTGGCGAACGCGTTCGGCTGCATCGTCGGGGACACGTAGAGCCGCGGCATCGGCATCCGGTTGGCCTGCGCGAGACCCGCGACGATGCCGTACAACGCCGGCGCCTCCGCCTCGCTCACGGGCCGCGCGGCCATCGAACGCAGCGCGAGCTTGTCGCTGTAGAAGTAGCTGAAGCCGTTGATCCCGAGGGCGAAGACCAGGGCGATCACCAGCCCGCCGCTGCCGAAGCGGGAGCCGACGACGAGGATGAACGCGGACATCAGACCGAGCAGGGCGGCCGTCTTGAGGCCGTTGTGGTGCGACACGGGGGGCTCCTCGATGGTGGTGCTTACGCCACCGTCAACGCCGTTGGCCGGGTACTACGTTCCCTCACGGCCGCAGAGCGAACACGGCACGCGGCGTCAGGTCGAGCATCACCTGCGGGTAGAAGCTCACGACGAGCGCGGCCACGGCCGTCACGCCGATCGCTACAACGATCGGCGCGGGGATGCGGACGGCGGGGAGCCGCTCCTCGCCCGCGGGCTCGCCGACCCCGGCGAAGAGGTTGAACGCGAGCTTGAGGTAGTAGTACGCCGCGATCACGGTGTTGACCGCCATCACGACGGCGAGCCAGACGACCTGCCCGTCGATCGCCGCGCGGAACACCACGAACTTCGCGAACAGCCCCGCCACTCCCGGCGGCGCGCCGGCCAGGCAGAACAGGAAGAACGCCAGCACGACCGCCATCACCGGCGACGTCTTGACCAGACCGCGGTAGTCGGCGACCAGGTTGCGCGGCGTCCGCCGGGCGACGGCGATGACGCAGGCGAACACGCCGAGGTTCATGATCGCGTAGATCGCGATGTAGGACAGCGTGGCCGCGAACGCCTGGTCGAGGTCGGCCGTGGTACGCGACGCGGCCGCGACGCCGAACGGCACCAGCATGTACCCGGCCTGCGCGACCGAGGAGTACGCGAGCAGCCGGACCATGTGGCGTTGCTGGATCGCGACCAGGTTGCCGAGCGTCATCGTGATCACGGCGAGCACCGCGAGCAGCGGGCCCCACACGTCGGCGTACGGCCGGAAGCCGATGAAGCACACGGCCATGAGACCGGTGAAGCCCGCGGCCTTCGACGCGACGGAGAGGAACGCCGCCACCGGCACCGGCGCGCCCTGGTAGGTGTCCGGCGCCCAGAAGTGGAACGGCGCCGCCGACACCTTGAACGCGAACCCGGTGATGACGAGACCGACCGCCGCGAGCCCCGCGGGCGTGCGCGGGTCGGCCGCGAGACGGGTCGCGATGGTGGAGAGCTGCAGCGACCCGGTCAGCCCGTAGATCAGGCTCATGCCGAACAGCATCACCGCGGTCGCGAGCACCCCGATGAGGAAGAACTTGATCGCCGACTCGCTCGACCTGGTGTCGCTCTTGCGGAAGCCGGAGATCACGAAGCCGGGGACCGAGACGATCTCCAGCGAGATGAACAGCATGATCAGGTCGCGGCTCGACGCGATCGTGAGCATCCCGAAGAACGACGTGAGCAGCAGGAAGTAGTACTCGCCCTGGTAGTAGCGGCCCTCCTCGAAGTAGTTGAGGGAGAGCAGCAGGACGACGACCGCCGCCACCAGGAAGATCACCTTGAACAGCACCGCGAAGTTGTCGACGACGAACGCGCAGCCGCCGTCCGCGCTGCAGAACGTCCCCCGCCCCGCGCCGCCCACGTCGCCGGCGAACGTCAGCGTCGCGGCGAGCGCGCCGAGCACGCCGAACATCGACAGCGGCATCGCCAGCCACTTGCGCTGCGGCGACAGGAACAGGTCGACCATCAGGACGAGCAACGCCGCCCCGCCGAGGATCAGCTCCGGCGCGATGGTGTGGTAGTCGATGGACTGCAGCACGGCTCAGTGCCCGCCGATCGCGGCGCCGCCGCCGACGCCCATGCCGTGCAGCAGGCCCTTCACGGCAACGTCGGTGACGCCGAAGATGAACTTCGGGTAGACGCCGAACGCCACGATCAGCACGAGCAGCGGCGACCAGGCCGCGAGCTCGACGCCGACGACGTCGGTGAAGCGTTCGTTGCGCCATCGCTCCGGCACGACGCCGAGGTTGACGCGTTGCAGCAGCCACAGGAAGTACCCGGCGGTCAGCACGGTGCCGATCGCGCCGCCGACGGCGAGCGCGAAGAACAGCCCGCGGTGCAGCCCGGCGGCGGGGTCCCATGCGGCCAGCAGCGCGAACATCTCGCCCCAGAACCCGGCCAGTCCCGGCAGGCCGAGCGACGCGATCGCGACGAACGTCAGCAGCGACCCGAGGTACGGCGTCTTGGCCAGCATGCCGCCGCCGATCTCCGCGATGTCGCCGGTGTGGTAGCGCTCCTTCACCGAGCCGACGATGAAGAACAGCATGCCGGTGATGACGCCGTGCGCGATGTTGCCGAACAGCGCCGCGTTGATCCCGGTCGGCGTCAGCGTCGCGATGCCGAGCATCACGAAGCCCATGTGGCCGACCGAGGAGAACGCGATCATCCGCTTGATCTCCTTCTGCGCCAGGCAGCAGAGGGAGCCGTAGATGATCGCGATGACGGCGAGGATGCCGATGAACGGCGCGTAGGTGTGCGCCGCGTCCGGCAGGATCGGCAGCGCGATGCGGACGAAGCCGTACGTCCCCATCTTCAGCAGGATGCCGGCCAGCAGCACCGAGCCGATCGTCGGCGCCTCGGTGTGCGCGTCCGGCAACCAGGTGTGGAACGGCCACATCGGCACCTTGATGGCGAAGCCGATGAACATGCCGAGGAACGCCACCATCTGGAACGCGTGCGTGAAGGTGTTGCCCTGCCTGGCGAGCTCCAGCATGTCGAACGTGTGCGGCGCGGCCTTGAAGTAGATGGCGAGGAACGACAGCAGCATGAACGCCGAGCCGAACAGCGTGTAGAGGAAGAACTTCACGCTCGCGTAGGAGCGGTTCGGCCCGCCCCAGATCGCGATCATGAAGAACATCGGGACGAGCACGATCTCGAAGAAGATGAAGAAGAGGATCAGGTCGAGCGAGACGAACGCGCCCATCATGCCGACCTCGAGCAGCATCATCAGCGACAGCAGCGCCTTGGGCTTGCCGGGCGCGGGGATGACCTTGAGCGAGTAGATCGCGCAGAGGAACGTCAGCAGGCCGGTCAGCACGACGAGCGGCAGCGAGACCCCGTCGATGCCCATGTGGTAGCGGGCGTTGACGGCACCGATCCACGAGTGGTTGACGTCGAACTGCATGTGCTT
>JAVEEC010000135.1 GCA_030840645.1 Frankiaceae bacterium | reverse complement strand
CGCGCGCGCGACCTCGCGTTCGTCCTCTTCACCGGCTCGGGCGCGGCCACGCGCGCCAACTCGATCACCAACGGCCGCTGGGCGCTCTCGGCGTTCGGCACCGCATCCTCGGGCGCGCTCACCCCCGCCGACACCGTCTACGCGGTCACGCCGATCCACCACTCCAGCGCGCTGCTGATGACGCTCGGCGGCGCCGTGGCATCGGGCGCCCGGATCGCGCTCGCGCACGGCTACGAGCCCGAGACGTTCTGGGAGGAGGTGCGCCGCTACGGCGTGACCATCGCCTCCTACACGTGGACGATGCTGCGCGAGCTCGTGGACGCGCCGCCGAACCCGGCCGAGCGCCATCACCCGCTGCGGCTGCTCATGGGCTCGGGCATGCCTGTCGGCCTGTGGCAGCGCGTCCAGCACCGCTTCGCCCCCGCCCGCGTGGTCGAGTTCTACGCCTCGGCCGAGGGGGAGGCGATCCTGGTCAACCTCACCGGCGCGAAGGCCGGCAGCATCGGGCGGCCGCTCCCCGGCGCGGCCGAGGTGCGCATCGCCGCCTGGGACGAGGTCGAGAACCGGCTGCTGCTGGCGCGCGACGGCTTCGCCCGCGAGGTGCCCCGCGGCGAGGCCGGGATGCTGCTCGCGCGCACCCAGCCCGGCGTCCGCTCTAATCGCGACGACGCCCTGCGCAGCGTCTTCCGCCGCGACGACGCGTGGATCCCCACCGGCGACCTCGTCCGGCAGGACGACGACGGCGACTTCTGGCTGGTCGATCGCGTCGACGCGCTCGTGGACACCGGCGACGGGCTCGTCCCGCCGTCGGCGTGCCGCGACTGCCTGGCGCTGGTCGACGCTGTGGACCTCTCCGTCGCCTACGGGCTGCCGGTCGCGGGCCGCGACCACGAGATCCTCGTCGCCGCCGTCACCCCCCGTCCCGGCGCCGAGGTCAAGCCCGCCGCGGTCACGCGCGCTCTCGCCCGGGTCGACCCCGACCGCCGGCCCGACATCGTCATCGTCGCGGACGAGATCCCCGTCACGTCGTGGTACCGGCCCGACGTGCGGGCGCTGCGCGAGCAGGGCATCCCGGCGCCCGACGGCGACCACGTCGTGCTCTCGCGCTCAGGCGAGAAGTACCGCCCGCTCACGCAGGCCGCCTACCGCCGGCTCGCCGCCTAGCGCGCATGGCCAAAGCGATCGTCTGTGGAGCGGGCGCGGCCGGGCTTGCCGCCGCCGCGACGTTGCGCTCGGCGGGGGTCGAGGCGATGGTCCTGGAGCGCTCGGACCAGGTGGCCGCGAGCTGGCGGACCCGCTACGCCGCCCTGCGCCTCAACACACCGGGCTGGATGTCGACGCAGCCCGGGTATCGCGCCACACGCCGGCGCTACGGCGAGTACCCGTCGCGGGACCAGTGGATCCGGTACCTCGAGGACTACGCCGACCACCACCGGGTCGACGTGCGCTTCGGGTCCGAGGTGCAGCGGATCGAGCGGGAGGGTGAGACGTGGCAGGTGCACACGGACGGCGGCGTTGTCGAGGCGCCCGTGGTCGTGATGGCCACGGGGTTCGATCACGAGCCGAACCTGCCCGACTGGCCTGGACGCGAGAGCTTCCGCGGCGACCTCGTGCACGCCTCCGCCTACCGGGATCCCGAGCCGTACCGGGGCCGGGACGTGCTGGTGGTCGGCCCCGGGGTCAGCGGATCGGAGATCGCCCATCACCTCGTCGAAGGCGGTGCGGGTCGCGTGCGCGTCGCCTGTCGCACCCCGCCGCACTTCTACCGGCGCAAGGCGCTCGGCATCCCGGCGCAGGTGCCCGGCGTGCTCGTCACCCGCCTGCCGCTCCGCATCGCCGACGAGGTCGCCTGGGTGGGCGAACGCCTGCTGTTCGGCAACCTCTCCCGCTACGGGCTGCCCCGCCCGCCGGTGGGGGCGGCGACGCAGCTGTCCGAGAAGCAGCAGGCGCCGGCGTGCGACGACGGCTTCCTGGCCGCGGTCAAGGCCGGGCGCATCGAGATCGTCGCCGCCGTCGAAGCGTTCGCAGATGCCGACGTCGTGCTCGCCGACGGATCGCGCGTCACGCCGGACGCCGTCATCGCCGCGACCGGCTATCGCCGCGGGCTGGAGCCGCTCGTGGGTCACCTCGGGGTGCTCGACGACCGCGGCCTGCCCCACGGCAACGGGGCCGACCAGCACCCGGCCGCGCCGGGGCTCTTCTTCATCGGCTACCGCGGCGACCTGTCCGGTCAGCTGCGGCTGATGCGCTTCGACGCACGGGCGATCGCCCGTGCGGTGTCGCGCCGCTAGCAGGACCGGTACGTCTGCCCGTTGCGGCGGCGGTTGCCGCCGACCGTGCGCGCCGTGACGACGACCCGCTGCGGCGTGGCCCGGGAGAGCGTGAGGCGGATCGGGCGGCGCAGGCGCGCGCCGCGCAGCGTCCGCACCCGCTTGCCGTTCACCTTCACCCGCGCGACCGCGAGCATGCGCGGCTTGCGCAGCCGGAACGTGAGCCGGGTCTTGTGGCAGGAGAGGCGCCGGGGCAGCAGCGCGGCGCGCGGCAGCTTGTGCCGGAGCGCGACGCCGAAGGGCGTGTAGCCGTTGGGGCCCGAGCCGATCGCGCCGGTCGGGTTGCCCAGCACCGGGATGGTGAGGACGCCGGGGTCCTTGGGGTCGGTGACGATCGACACCGGCCCGGCGCCGAGGCCGCCGCGGTACGTCGCCGCGCTCGTGGAGACGGTGAGCCGCAGCGAGTGGCCCTTGGCGTAGCGGTGGACGATCCCCGGCAGCTCGATGGTCACCGGCTTCGTCGGGTCCTTGATGCGCGCCGCGGAGATGAGCGCGCGGTGCAGCGTGGCGGTCCCGTCCGGTGCGACGTCGTAGAGCTTGGCGAACAGCAGCAGGTGCTGGGCGGGATCGACGGAGCCGGTGAACGTCGGCGCGTCGACGCGGAACGTCGCCGACGGGATGCCCACCACGTCCAGGTCCTCGGTCAGCGGCGGCGTCGTGTAGGAGACGCTCGTGCCCGGCGCGTCCTGGCCGTCCTGGGCGACGATCGCCCCGCCGCCCTGACTGGTCGGCGCGGCGGCCTCGGCCATCTGCGCGCTCCCCGCCTGCACTGCCCCCTTGTCGGCGACCAGCGCGTCCGTCCCGGACAGGTACAGCGGCGTGCCCGCGGCCGCGGGGTAGGCGGGCGCGGTGCGCACGGCCGCGGCCGCGTCCTT
>JAVEEC010000147.1 GCA_030840645.1 Frankiaceae bacterium | reverse complement strand
GCGCCGCTGGTCGGAGGGACTCCACCAGGCGATCGAGGCCAAGGAGGGCCTGGCGATCCAGGAGGAGCACGTCACGCTCGCGACGATCACGCTGCAGAACTACTTCCGCCTCTACGAGAAGCTCTCGGGCATGACCGGTACGGCGAAGACCGAGGAGAAGGAGTTCGTCGAGATCTACAACCTGAGCGTCGTCGAGATCCCGACGAACGTGAACGTGGCCCGCATGGACAAGAACGACCTGATCTTCAAGACGCAGGACGCCAAGTTCAACGCAGTCGTCGACGACGTCAAGGAGCGCTTCGAGAAGGGGCAGCCGGTCCTGATCGGCACGATCGCGGTCGAGGCCTCCGAGTTCCTCTCGCAGCTGATGACCCGCCGCGGGATCACGCACAACGTCCTGAACGCGAAGGAGCACGAGCGCGAGGCGCAGATCATCCAGGACGCCGGTCAGCCGGGCGCGGTCACGATCGCAACCAACATGGCGGGCCGCGGCGTCGACATCAAGCTCGGCGAGGGCGTCGTCGACCTCGGCGGCCTGTACGTGCTCGGCACCGAGCGCCACGAGTCGCGCCGGATCGACAACCAGCTGCGCGGCCGCTCGGGCCGCCAGGGCGACCCCGGCGAGACGCGCTTCTACCTCTCCGGCCAGGACGAGCTCGTCCGCCTGTTCGCCGGCAACCGGATCTACGCGATCATGGAGAGGTTCAAGCTCCCGGACGACCAGCCGATGGAGGCCGGGATCCTCTCGCGCCAGATCGAGAGCGCGCAGAAGAAGGTCGAGGAGCAGAACTTCGTCGCGCGCAAGAACGTCCTCAAGTACGACGACGTGATGAACGTCCAGCGGCAGGTGATCTACGCCCAGCGCCGCCAGGTGCTCGAGGGCGAGGACATGTCCGGCGACGTCCACAACTGGATCCGCGAGGTCGTCGCGGCCGTCGTCGACGAGTACACGCAGGGCGACCAGGGCGAGGAGTGGGATCTCGACGGCCTCGTCGCGGCGATGGAGCAGCTGTACCGCACCGAGATCACCGTCGCCGAGCTCCGCGAGGAGGTCGGCGTCGACCGGGACGCGCTGGTCGAGGAGTTCGCCGAGGATGCGCTCGACGAGTACAAGGCGAAGGAGGAGGAGCTCGAGGGCCTCGACCCCGGCCTGATGCGGAACCTCGAGCGCTACGTGATCCTGCAGGTCGTCGACCAGCGCTGGCGCGAGCACCTGGAGAACATGGAGTACCTGCGCGAGGGCATCCACCTCCGCGCGATGGCCCAGAAGGACCCGCTGACGGAGTACCGCTCCGAGGGTCACGCGATGTTCGAGGCGCTCGGGCGCGCGATCCGCGAGGAGGTCGTCACGATCCTCTTCCACGCCCAGGTGGAGCCCGAGGACGCGAGCGCGCTCGCCGAGCAGCCGGCCGCGCCCACGAACGGGAACCTCTCCTACGAGCACCAGACGATGGCCGGTGCCGACGCGATCGCCGGGGCCGGCGGCTCGACCTCGACGGCGCTCCCGAGCAACGGGGGCGGCTTCGTGCAGACGCAGGTCGTCAACTCGGCGCGCGACAACGTCGGCCGCAACGATCCCTGTTGGTGCGGCAGCGGCAAGAAGTTCAAGAAGTGCCACGGCGCCTAGCGGCGACGTCCTGCTGACACACGGCCCGTTCCGTGCTACAACCCCGAGCGGGACCCTCGGGAGGAGACGCATGGCCGATGACGTTGCTGCGGCAAGCGACGACCTCCGCGCGTTGCTGCGCGCGTACGACGGCCTCCTCCGCTGGGAGCGCGAGCTGCCGAGCGTGCTCTGGCTGCGCCACTCCCGGGAGGGCCTCGGCCGGCACGTGCGGATCCTGCGCGTGCGCTGGGGGCTCCGCTGGATGCTCGTCGACCACATGCAGCGCACGCTCGGGCGGCTGCGCTCCGAGCTCGACGCGCGGCAGATGCTCGGCCCCGACCCGGTCGACGTGGCCGATCGCGAGGCGGCGGACGCGTGTCTCCGGTCGCTCGCGTCGATCCCGCGCAAGCGCCTCTCCCTCGTCGCCGCGGTCGCAGGCGTCGGGCTCGCGCACATCATGGCGCAGAAGAACCCGGCGGCCGAGCCGCTCGGGCACCTGACGCGAAACGTCGCCGCGCTCAGCCCGGACAAGATCGTCAGCTCGCTCGGCGAGTTCAACACCCCGGAGAAGGGCGCGTTCGCCGTGCTCTTCCTCTGCATCGCGTTCTACGTCGTCCTCTGCGTCCCGATGACGGCCTTCCGGCTCAAGCGGGTCCTCTTCAACCTCGGCCCCGAGCAGCGCGGGGCGCTTCGCAGCGTCGTCACCAACGAGCAGGCGACGCTCTCGACCGGCGTCTACGACCTGGAGCGCGGGCTCGCGAAGCGCCTCGACGCACGGCACTCGTTCGACGAGGTGCCGCTCGACCTGATCGTCTCGGCGATGCTCGTCGTCCCGGCGCTCTGGGCCGTCGCCGCGATCTTCCTCGGCGCGCACGACGGCGGCCTGCGCGTCACCTGGATCGACGCCTGGGGCGCCGCCGCCGCGATGCAGCTCCTGCTCCTGCCGGTCGGGCGGATGGCGTGGATCGCGCGCGTCGTCGCGATGCGCCGGCGCGGCGTCAGGGACCCGCAGCCGCGGCGCGGCGAGATCCCGAGTCGCCGCCGCCGGCTCGCCGCGAGCGCG
>JAVEEC010000106.1 GCA_030840645.1 Frankiaceae bacterium | reverse complement strand
CGCCGGGCGCGAGGGCGAACAGCGTGTCGTCGCCGCCCCGGCCGACCTGGTCGCCCGGGTGGAAGTGCGTGCCGCGCTGGCGGACGAGGATCTCGCCGGCCTTGACGACCTGGCCGCCGAAGCGCTTGACGCCGAGGAACTGGGCGTTGGAGTCGCGGCCGTTACGGCTCGACGACGCACCCTTCTTGTGGGCCATGTCTACTTCCCGCTCTCGATGCCGGTGACCCGGACCTGCGTCAGCGGCTGGCGGTGCCCCTGGCGCTTGCGGTACCCGGTCTTGTTCTTGAACTTGAGGATGCGGATCTTCGGCCCCTTGGTGTGGGCCACGATCTCGCCGGTCACCGCGACGTTCTTCAACGCCGTGGCGTCGGTGGTGACGGTCTCGCCGTCGACGAGGAGGAGCGCGGGGAGCGTCACGGTGCCGCCGGCAGCGGTGTCGAGCTTCTCGACCTCGATGACGTCGCCGACCGCGACCTTGTGCTGCTTGCCGCCGGTCTTGACGATGGCGTACACGCGGAGTGCTCCTGACTGCGTATGGCTGCGTTGATGGCGTGCGGAGATGGGCGCGACGAAGCGCGCACACGAAGCGACAGCGTACGCACCCCCGCCGCGCACATCAACCTGGCGCCCGCCCCCAGAGGCGGGGCGGGCGGCGGTGGTTACCGGTGGCGTCGGCGCGGGCGGGCGGGTGCGCGGCCCGCCAGCTCCGTGCCGACCGCGTCGGCCGTGGCCTTCTCCATCGCCAGGCGGAACGTCGCCAGCAGCGCGTCGCCCGCGATCGGCTGGAGGCGGTCCAGCGCCTCCTTCACGCCCGGCCAGAGCTCCTCCGGCTGCCCCTTCGTGACGAACGGGTGCCACACGTGCTCGACGTAGAGCCGCACGAACGCCTTGGCGACCGCGCCGACGTGCCGGTTCAGCTCGCGCTGGATCGCCAGCACGTCCTCGACGGGTACGCCGAGCGCCACGACCTCGGCGCCCGCGCGCAGCAGCGACGGCGCCGGGACCTCGACCCGGTCGGCGTCGAGGGGGCGCAGGATGCCGAGCCGCGCGGCCTCCGCCAGCGCTCCCTCGGAGGCGCCGATCAACGCCGTCAACGACGCCCGGTCGACGATCTCCGGCTCCTCCTCGCTCCACGGGGCGACGACCCGGCGGCGGAACGCCAGCGCCTCGGGCCCGGCACCGGCGGGCAGCGCGTCGAGTGCGTGCCGGACCGCGCGGAGGTTGAACCCGTCCGCCTGCATGTCCTTGATCAGCTCGAGGCGCGCGACGTGGTCGTCGTCGTAGAAGCCGGTCCTGCCCCGCACGTCCGGCGGCGGCAGCAGGCCGCGCGACTGGTGGGCGCGCACGTTGCGGACCGTCATCCCGACCCGCTGGGCCAGCTCGTCGATGGTCAGAGCCGCTGTGACCATGCTCACACCGTACCGTCCCTTGATGTGACATCAAACGATGTCACATACTGCGGGCATGACCACGACGACGCTGCGCACGACGTTCGACTCCATCGACGACCGGCTGCCGCTGCCGAGCCTGGACGAGACCCCCGCCGCCGCGCTGCGCCGGATCAAGGCCGAAGCGCCGGCGTTCCGCGAGTGGTTCAGGGCGACCGGCGTCCTCGACGCCGTCGCGACCCGCGGCCTCGTGACGCTCCCCTACCCGCGCGAGTTCGCGCTGTGGGAGGCGTGCACCGCGCGGGCGAAGTTCGTCTGGATGACCAACCGCGGCTTCGTCGTCCAGTGGACCGAGGACGGCCGGACCAGGACCCTCGTCGCCGAGCCGAGCGACTACGACCTCGGCATCGACACGCCGTACCTCCGGCACGCCATCGACCGGCTGCCGATGAGCGAGGAGCGCGCGCTCAAGCTGCTCTTCACCCGCCACCCCCGCGTGACCGAACACCTTGCGGCGCTGGGCATCCGGCCCGAGGACGTGGACTACCTCGTGTTCGACCACCTGCACACGCAGGACGTACGGCGGCTGGTCGGGACGACGACGCCGCAGCCCGACCTGGGCTACGTGGACGGGCCGGTGCCCGCGACGTTCCCGAACGCGAAGCTGATCGTGCAGCGCACCGAGCTGGCGCACGTCCGCGACGCGCACCCGTTCCAGGCGCGGTTCCACCAGCCGTGGACCTACGCCGACATCGACGAGTCGCGGCTGCTCGTCATCGACGGCTCGGTCCTCGTCGCGCCGGGGCTCGCCCTGCTGCGCACGCCGGGCCACACTCTCGGCAACCAGACCATCGTGCTGAACGCCCCCGGCCGCGGGGTGATGACGAGCAGCGAGAACGGCGTCGCCGTCGAGGCGTACGCGCCGCTGCGGTCGACGCTGCCCGGCGTCGCGGCGTTCGCGAAGCGGTGGGGGTACGAGGTCATCCTCAACTTCAACACGCCCGAGTGGGCGTCGTGGCAGTACAACTCGATGGTCGCCGAGTCGCTGATCGCGGACCGCATCCCCGGCCGCCCCGACCTGCCGCAGGTCGTGCCGAGCAGCGAGCTGGTGAAGCACCGGCTCGCGCCGCGGATCACGCCGACGTTCCGCCACGGCGACCTGACGCTCGGCCGGCTCGCGTCGTGACGACGCTCGCGGGCAGTGGTGTCCACTCCATCGCCGGGTACGGCACCGACTGGCTCTACCTGTTCGTGCCGCTGCTCGTCGCGGGCCTGATCTTCGGCTCCGCCGTGCGGCGCGGCGTCGCGCCGGTCGGGGCGCAGCGCGGCACCCGGACGCTGCTCCGCTTCGCCGACGGGATGTCCCGCGCGACCGGCCTGCCGCCCTACGCCGCCGCGGGAGTGACGACCTGCCTGGCGTTCCTCCTCGTGGCCTCGCTCGGCTTCTACTGGGACGTCGCGTGGCACGTCGACTTCGGCCGCGACCAGCTGCTGTTCACGCCGGGCCACACCGCGATCCTCGTCGGCCTCCAGGGCCTCCTCGTCACCGCTCTCGTGATGACCCTCGTGGCGACGTGGACCCGCGCCGACGTGGCCGTGCGGTTCAGGGGCCTGCGCGCGCCGTGGGGCGCCGTAACGCTTGCGGCGCTGGGCCTCGGGGCCGTCGGCGCGTTCCCGTTGGACGAGCTCTGGCACCGGTCGTACGGCGTCGACGTGACGATGTGGGGGCCGACGCACCTGGCGATGATCGGCGGCGCGTCGATGGCGCCGCTGGCGCTGCTCATGACCATCCGCGAGAGCGGCGCGACGCTGACGCCGCTCGGCCGCCGCCTCACCGCGAGCCTCTGCGGCGCGACGCTGCTCGGCTTCTCGACGTTCCAGCTCGAGTTCGACCTCGGGGTGCCGCAGTGGCAGCACCTCTACCACCCGGTCCTCGTCGCGATCGCGAGCGGGTTCGCGCTGGTCGTCGCGCGCCAGCTCCTCGGCCGCGGCGGCGCGGTGTTCGCGGCCGGTCACTTCACCGTGCAACGCATCCTCACGGCGCTGGTCGTCGGCGGGGCGCTGCACCACACGACTCCGCACTGGGCCCTGTACTTCGGCTCGGCAGCGGCGATCGAGGTCGCGGCGGCCCTGACCCGCCGCCGCGCGCCGGTCGTGCAGGCGCTGGCGTTCGGCCTCGCCGTGACCGCCGGGCTCGCGACCGAGTGGGCGTGGACGCAGGTCTGGGGCCGCCAGCCGTGGGGCCGCGCGCTGATGCCGGGCATCGGCGTCGCGGTGCTGGCCGCATTCGCGGCGTCGTTCCTCGGTACGGCGGCAGGACGGCGGCTGCGCGGCCGCCCGGCCGGCATCCCCGCGCCCACCGTCGCGGTGGCCGGGCTGCTCGTCGTCGTCGCGCTGGCGCTGCCGTTCCCGCGGCACGACGCGGCTGCGGTCGCGACCGTCCGGACGACGGCCGCCGGTGCGGGCTTCGTGAACGTCGCCGTCACCGTCGACCCGCCCGCCGCCGTCGAGGGCGCCGACTGGTTCGAGGTGTTCGCCTGGCAGGGCGGGTACCTCGCGCGCTCGCCGCTGGCCGAGGTCGCGCCCGGCGAGTGGCGCACGGCGAAGCCGGTGCCGGTCGGCGGGTCGTGGAAGACGATGGTCCGCGTCGCCAAGGGGAACGTCCTCGCGGCCGCGCC
>JAVEEC010000151.1 GCA_030840645.1 Frankiaceae bacterium | reverse complement strand
GAACGCCCCTGGCGCCGGCACGACGTCCGCCTCGACCCCGCGCTCGCGCGCCGCCGCGAGCGCTCCGTCGAGCATGCGCTGCGTGACGTGCGAGTGGTAGCGGCTCACGATCACGGCGACGCGCGCTCCGGCCGGCAGCGCGCTCTCGCCGAGCACACGGGCGCCGGGCGCGCTCAGCGTCCCGTCGCCGTGCGTCTCCGCGCTCACTGGGCCGGCGGCTCGGCCGGCTTCGGCGTCGCGTCGAGCTTGAGGTGCTGGTGGTGCAGCCGGTGGCCGAGCTTGTCGCGCTTCGTGCGCAGGTACTCGACGTTGTGCTCCTGCGGCTCGACCTCGATCGCCACCTCCTCGGTGACGGTCAGCCCGAAGGCCTCGATGCCGACGATCTTGCGCGGGTTGTTCGTGAGCACGCGGATCGAGCTGAGGCCGAGGTCGGAGAGGATCTGCGCCCCGATGCCGTAGTCGCGCATGTCGGGCGCGAAGCCGAGCTCGAGGTTGGCGTCGACCGTGTCCATGCCCTCGTCCTGCAGCTCGTAGGCGCGCAGCTTGTTGAGCAGGCCGATGCCGCGGCCCTCCTGGGCGAGGTAGAGCACGACGCCGCAGTCCTCCGACATGATCTGCTCGAGGGCGTGGTGCAGCTGCTCGCCGCAGTCGCAGCGGAGCGAGCCGAAGACGTCGCCCGTGACGCATTCCGAGTGCACGCGCACGAGCACGTCCTGCTTGCCCTCGAGCTCGCCGTGGACGAGCGCCAGGTGCTGCTTGCCGCTCACGAGCTCGCGGTAGCCGATCGCCGTGAAGACGCCCCACGGCGTCGGCAGCTTGACGGACGCCTGGCGCTCGATCAGGCGCTCGGTGCGCCGGCGGTACTCGATCAGGTCGGAGACGGAGCAGAGCTTGAGCCCGTGCTCGGCGCAGAACGTGACGAGGTCGGGGACGCGGGCCATCGTGCCGTCGGCCTTCATGACCTCGCAGATCACGCCCGCCGGCCGCACGCCTGCGAGCCGCGCCAGGTCGACGGAGGCCTCGGTCTGGCCCGTCCGCTCGAGCACGCCGCCGGGACGAGCCCGCAACGGGAAGACATGCCCCGGCTTGAGGATGTCGCGCGGCCCGGTGGCGGTCGCGCAGGCGACCTCGATGGTGTGTGCGCGGTCCTTGGCCGAGATGCCCGTCTCGATGCCCTCGCGGGCCTCGATCGAGACCGTGAAGGCGGTCTCGTACGGGGTCTGGTTGTGCTGCACCATCATCTGCAGCCCGAGCTCGTCGCAGCGCTCGGGCGTCAGCGTCAGGCAGATCAGCCCGCGGCCGTGCGTGGCCATGAAGTTGATCGCGTCGGCGCTCACGTACTCCGCCGCCATGCACAGATCGCCTTCGTTCTCGCGGTCGGGGGAATCCACGACCACCACCATGCGACCGGCCCTGATCTCCTCGATCGCCTCCTCGATGCTGCAGAAGGGCGACGGCGCTTCGCTCATGCGGTTCCTAGGTCTACGGGGGCGGATGCCCCGTGGGGCCTGCACTGCGAGGAGGCTATCAGCGGGCTGCCTGCGAAGCGGCCAGCAGGCGCTCGACGTAGCGGGCGATCATGTCGGCCTCGAGGTTCACGGGATCGCCGACCGCGAGTGCGCCGAAGGTCGTCACCTGCATCGTGTGCGGCACGATGGCGACGGCGAAGCCGTCCTCGTGCAGCTCGGCGATCGTCAGGCTCACGCCCGCGACCGTCACGCTGCCCTTCTCGATCAGGTAGCGCTGGACGTGCTCGGGCGCTGTGAAGCGCAGCCACAGGCCGATGCCCTCCGTGCGTCGCTCCGCGAGCTCCCCCACGCCGTCCACGTGGCCCTGCACGATGTGCCCGCCGTAGGGCTCGCCGGCGCGCAGCGCGTCCTCCAGATTGACCGTCGCGCCGACGCCGAGCCCGCCGAGCGCCGTCCTCCGCAGCGTCTCGGGCACGGCCTCGAAGGCGAGGCCGGTGCCGTGGATGCCGACGATCGTGAGGCAGCAGCCGGAGACGTTGATGGAGTCGCCGATCGCGCTCAGCGGCGCCAGCGCCGGCGCGTCGATCTGCAACTGGAGCCCGTCGTCCCCGCCCTCGATGGCGGTGATCGTCCCGAGCTCCTCGACGATGCCGGTGAACACAGCGGGAACCGTACCGGGCCGGCCTAGGGCAGCGGGTGCAGCAGGCCCTCCACGAGCATGTCCGGGCCGACCGCCCGCACGCTCGTCGCGAGCAGCTCGGGCGCGTCCGCGAGCGCCGTCACGCCGAGCGCTCCGAGCAGCGGCCGGCCGTCGCCGCCGATCAGCCGCGGTGCCAGGAACAGCGCGAGCGCGTCCACGAGCCCTGCGCGCAAGAGCGCGGCGGCGAGCTCGGCGCCGCCCTCCACGAGCAGGGAGGCGATCTCGCGCTCGGCGAGCAGCCGCAGCGCCTGCTCGAGCGATCCCGCCTCGAGCGCCTCCACGCCCGGCGGCGGCGGCGGCGCTCCCGGTGGCGCGATGCGCAGCACCGGCGCGCGCCCCGCGCTCGCCGCGAGGCGGCTCCCGGCGCCGAGCCTGCCCCGGCGGTCGAAGACGACCCGCACGGGCATCCGCTCGGCGGGCGGCT
>JAVEEC010000036.1 GCA_030840645.1 Frankiaceae bacterium | reverse complement strand
GCCGGCGACAAGAAGATCCAGGTCATCAAGGAGGTCCGCGCGCTCACCAGCCTCGGCCTCAAGGAGGCCAAGGACCTCGTGGACGGCGCCCCCAAGCCCGTTCTCGAGAAGGTGAACAAGGAGGCGGCCGACAAGGCGAAGGCCGCCCTCGAGGGCGCCGGCGCCAAGGTCACCGTCAAGTAGCTCCACGCAACGCCCGGCGGGCGGTCGCTCCCTCACGGGGCGGCCGCCCGTCGCCGTTCCCGCCCCCCGGCGCCCGCCCAGGAACGTTGTGTGCGGGATCTGCCCGGCTAGGGCCCGCGGATCCCGCACGCAACGTGGTGGGGCGGGGCCACGGCGCGCCTGCCCCGCTGGCGCGGCGCGCGGCGGTCTCCTACTGTGACCTAAGTCACTCGCCGCGTTCGCCCGGGTTCGTCCCCGGGAGTTGCGCGGCACCTGCGTAGGAGCGTGCTGGTGGGCGTCGAGATCCGGGTCGAGGGGCTGACCAAGTCCTTCGGGCGCCAGACCATCTTCGAGGACGTCACGCTCACCATCCCGGCGGGCGAGATCTCGGTCATGCTCGGCCCGTCCGGCACCGGCAAGAGCGTGTTCCTCAAGCACCTCGTCGGCCTGCTCAAGCCGAACCGCGGCCATATCTACGTGGACGGCAGGGACGTCTGCACGGTCTCCGAGAAGCAGCTCTACGAGGTCCGCAAGCGCTTCGGCGTGCTGTTCCAGGACGGCGCGCTGTTCGGCTCCATGACCCTCTACGACAACGTCGCCTTCCCGCTCCGCGAGCACACGAAGAAGAGCGAGAGCGACATCAAGAAGATCGTCATGGAGAAGATGGAGATGGTCGGCCTGCTCGGGGCCGAGGGGAAGCTGCCCGGCGAGATCAGCGGCGGCATGCGCAAGCGCGCGGGCCTGGCGCGGGCGCTGGTGCTCGACCCGGAGATCATCCTGTTCGACGAGCCGGACTCCGGCCTCGACCCGGTCCGCGTCGCGTACCTCAACCAGCTGATCGTCGACCTGAACGCGCAGATCGGCGCGACGTTCCTCATCGTCACCCACGACATCAACACCGCGCGGACCGTGCCCGACAACATCGGGCTGCTGTTCCGCCGCCGGCTGGTGATGTTCGGCCACCGCGACGAGCTGCTGTCCAGCGACGAGCCGGTCGTCAGGCAGTTCCTCAACGGCCGCCGCGCGGGCCCGATCGGTATGGCGGAGGAGAAGGACGCCGCCGCGCTCGCCGCCGAGGCCGACGAAGGGCACGAGGTGCCGGACCTGCCGCCGATCGAGCCGCAGCTCCTGCCGACCGAGCCGTTGATCCGCACGTCGATGCGCTCCCCGCACGGCACCCACGCGTTCCTGCTGAAGGAACGCGGGGAGGCGGCGCCGCACGGCAACGTCCGCGCCAAGGCCAAGCCGAGAGCCGGCGCCGCGCGATGACCGTGATCACCGGGGCCCTGACCCAGACCGGGAGCATGTTCGCGCTCTTCCTGGACACGCTGCGCTCGCTGTTCAAGCGGCCGTTCCAGTGGCGCGAGCTGATCGACCAGGCGTGGTTCATCGCCGGGGTCTGCATCGTGCCGACGATGCTGGTCTCGATCCCGTTCGGCATGGTCATCTCGCTCCAGGTCGGCAACCTGTCGCGGCAGCTCGGCGCGCAGTCCTACGTCGGCTCGGCGTCGGTGCTCGCGATCGTCAGGGAGGCCGCGCCGGTCGCGACCGCGCTGCTGATCGCGGGCGCCGGCGGCAGCGCGATCTGCGCCGACCTCGGCTCGCGGCGGATCCGCGACGAGATCGACGCGATGGAGGTGCTCGCGGTCTCGCCGATCCAGCGCCTCGTGGTGCCGCGGGTGCTGGCCGCGATGATCGTGGCGTTCTTCCTCAACGGGCTCGTCAGCTTCGTCGGCATCGCCGGCGGCTACTTCTTCAACGTCATCGTGCAGCACGGCACACCGGGCGCGTACCTCGCGAGCTTCGGCACGCTCTCGCAGGTGACCGACCTGTTCGTGTCCGAGGGGAAGGCGCTGATCTTCGGCCTGATCGCGGCGCTCGTGGCGTCGTACAAGGGCCTTACCGCGAAGGGCGGCCCGAAGGGCGTCGGCGACGCGGTCAACCAGAGCGTCGTCATCACGTTCATGCTGCTGTTCCTCGTGAACTTCGTGACGACCACGCTCTACTTCCAGCTGATCCCGCAGAAGTTCAGCTGATGGCCACCGTCTCCCCGGTCCTGTCGCGGCCCGCGCGCATCCTCGGCGGCATCGCGACGCGCTACGTCGTCGACCCGCTCGGCGACCTCGGCGCGCAGCTCGCGTTCTACGGTCGGTGCCTCGCCTGGCTGCCCAAGACGTTCGTGCACTACCGCAAGGAGTGGGTGCGGCTGCTCGCCGAGGTCAGCCTCGGCTCGGGCGCGCTGGTGGTCGGCGGCGGCACGGTCGGCGTCATCTTCTTCCTGTCGTTCTTCACCGGAACGCAGGTAGGACTGGAGGGGTTCAAGGGGCTCCAGCTGATCGGCGCGGAGGCGTTCAGCGGGTTCGTCAGCGCGTTCGGCAACACCCGCGAGATCACGCCGTTGATCGCCGGCATCACGCTCGCCGCGCAGGTCGGCTGCGGCTTCACCGCGCAGCTCGGCGCCATGCGGATCAGCGAGGAGATCGACGCGCTCGAGGTCATGGGCATCCCGTCGGTGCCGTTCCTCGTGACCAGCCGGATGATCGCGGCGCTGATCGCCGTCGTGCCGCTCTACCTGGTCAGCCTGTTCTCGTCGTTCTTCGCTACCCGGCTGATCGTGGTCCAGCTGTTCGGGCAGTCGGCGGGCACGTACGACTACTACTTCAGGAAGTTCCTGCCGCCGATCGACGTGTTCTACTCGCTCGGCAAGGCGGTCATCTTCGCGGTCGTCGTGACGCTGATCCACTGCTACTACGGCTACCACGCGCGCGGCGGCCCCGAGGGCGTCGGCGTCGCCGTCGGCAAGGCGATCAGGACGAGCATCGTCTGCATCGTCATCATCAACTTCTTCCTCTCGCTCGCGTTCTGGGGCGCCACCGACACCGTCCGGATCGCGGGGTAGCGGCGATGCGGACGACGTGGCGGCGGGTGCTCCAGGGGGTGGCGTTCCTCGTCGTCATCGCGCTGCTCGTCGGCCTGACCGTCGCGAAGTTCCAGCGCAAGATCTTCAACCCGGCCGAGGTCCCTGTCAGCCTTCGGGTCGACCACGCGGGCACCCAGCTCGGCTCGGACGCCGACGTGAAGATCCGCGGCATCAACGTCGGCCGGGTCGCGTCGCAGCACGCCGACGGCACCACCGTGACGCTGTCGTTGCGGCTGTCGAAGGAGAAGGTCCGCTACGTCC
This sequence comes from Frankiaceae bacterium, assembly GCA_030840645.1. GTDB lineage: Bacteria > Actinomycetota > Actinomycetes > BP-191 > BP-191 > BP-191. The sequence goes on along the minus strand of JAVEEC010000036.1, from coordinate 10,256 downwards.
CCCGCAACGTCCGCGCGCGGCTGCTGCCGAAGACGTTGTTCGGCGAGAAGTTCGTCGACCTGGTCGTCCCGCCGGCGGGCGCGTCGAGCGAGCACCTCCAGCCCGGCGACTCGATCCCGGAGGACACCAGCCGGCAGGCGGTCGAGGTCGAACGCGTCCTCGCCGACCTGTTCCCGCTGCTCCGCGCGCTCCAGCCGGAACGCCTCAACGCCGCCCTCACCGCGATCGCCGAGGGGCTCCAGGGCCGCGGCGACGAGCTCGGCCGGAGCCTCGCCAACCTCGACGCGTACCTGAGGCAGATCAACCCCAAGCTGCCCACCATCCAGCACGATCTCTCCGGACTCGCCGACCTCGCCGAGTCGCTGGACGCCAACGCCGCCGACATCCTCCGCATCGCCCGCAACTCGATCGTCAGCGGGCAGACGCTGACCTCGAAGGAGGACACGTTCAGCGCGTTCCTGCGGGGTACGGCGGGCTTCGCCGACACGCTGACCGCGGTCCTCCAGCGCAACGGCGACGCCCTGATCTACCTCGCCGACGCGACCAGGCAGACGTTGGCGACGGTCTACCCGAAGCGCGACGTGCTGCCGGGCACTGTCAAGGGCCTGAACGAGATGCTGACCAAGCTGAACGCCGCCCTCAACCACGGTCCCGCGCTGTCCATCCGACTTGAGCCGGTGAACAGCCGCGGCGGCTACGACACCCCGTGCACGTACCCCGACGAGCAGTACAACGGCGGCTGCCCGATCGGCCAGGGCACGCTGCCGCCACCGGGGCCGACCGTCCCGGGACCGACCGCGCCGGTGAACGTCCTCGGCGCGACCCCGCTCCCGCCGAACAGTCCGCAGGAGCGCGACGCGATCCGCGCGCTGCTCGCGCCGGGCATGGGCGTCCCGGCCGCGGAGGTGCCCGACCTCGCCGTGCTGCTGCTCGCGCCGGTCCTGCGGGGTTCGGTGGTGAGCGTCTCGTGAAGGTCGGCGCCTCGCTCGCGAAGCTGGTCGTGTTCGCCGTCGTCACCTCGATGGCGACGCTGGTCATCTACTTCACGATCGGCAACATCCGCCCGGGGACGGACTACACGACGTACCGCGCGGCGTTCACCGACGTCACCGGCCTGCTCGCGGGCGACGACGTCCGCGTGTCCGGCGTCCAGGTCGGCCGGATCACCGGCGCCAAGGTGCAGGGCGACCACGCGCTGGTGTCGTTCCAGCTCGAGAAGGGCGTCCGGCTGACGACGTCGGCCACCGCGCAGGTCCGCTACAAGAACCTCCTCGGCCAGCGCTACGTCGCGCTCATGCTCTCCAGCGACGGCCGCGCGCTGTCGCCGAAGGAGACGTTGCCGATCGGCCAGACGAAGCCCGCGCTCGACCTGACGCTGCTGTTCCAGGGCTTCAAGCCGTTGTTCAAGGCGCTGTCGCCCGCCGACGTCAACAAGCTCGCCACCGAGGTCGTCGCGACGCTGCAGGGGGAGGGCGGCACGGTCGACGCGCTGCTCGCCAGCACGTCCTCGCTGACCAACACGCTCGCCGCGCGCGACGCCGCGATCGGCCGCGTCATCACCAACCTCAACGCCGTCGTCGGCACCGTCGCCGAACGCGACCAGACCCTCGGCCTGCTCATCAGGGAGCTGCAGCGCTTCACGACGGGCCTGGCCGGTGACCGCGACGCGATCGGCTCCTCGATCTCCAACATCGACGCCCTCGCCGCCGCGACCGCCAGGCTGCTGTCGGAGTCGCGTCCCGCGCTCGACCGCGACATCGCCGACCTGAACACCGTCGTCGCCACGGTGCAGCGGAAGAACCCCGTCCTGGACGAGGCACTCCGCCGCCTCCCTGCGGCGCTCAACGCGTTGCTGCGCGCGCAGTCGTACGGCTCCTGGCTGAACCTCTACGTGTGCACCCTGTCGGTCAACACCGGCAGCGGGCCGGTCGCCGTCCCGCCGAACCAAGCGCCCGAGGCGGGGTGCTGATGAAGCCGTTCCGCGAACGCAACCCGATCCCTATCGCCGTCGGCGGCCTGCTGGCGATCGCGCTGCTGCTCCTCGGCTCGTTCAACCTGGACAAGATCCCGCTGCCGATCTTCGGCCGGACGACGGCGTACCAGGCGGCGTTCACCAACGCCGCGGGCATCGCGCGCGAGAACGAGGTCCGCGTGGCCGGTGTTCGCGTCGGCAGCGTCACCGGCGTCTCGCTCGACGTGCCGGGCAAGCAGGTGCTGGTGAAGTTCCAGGTCGACCAGGGCATCGACCTCGGGGAGGAGACCAAGGCCGCGATCAAGCTCAAGACGCTGCTCGGCACCAAGTACCTCGAGCTCACGCCGGCGGGCACCGGCCGCCTCGCGAAGGGCGACACCATCCCGCTGGCGCGGACGACGGTGCCGTTCCAGATCTACGACGCGTTCAACCAGCTCTCCGCGACCATCGACCAGGTCGACACGAAGAAGCTCGCGCTCGCGCTGGACACGCTGGCGGACACGTTCCGCGACTCGAAGGGCAACGCCCGCTCCGCGCTGACCGGCCTGTCCGCGCTGTCGCGCACCATCTCCAGCCGTGACGCGCAGCTCGCCGAGCTGCTCGCCGGGACGAAGAAGGTGACCGCCGCGCTGGCCGCGCGCGACAGCGAGCTGACCAAGCTGATCGGCGACGCCGACCTCGTCATGCAGGTCGTCCTCGCCCGCCGCCAGGCCATCAGCGCGCTGCTGAACGACACGTCCAGGCTCGCGACCCAGCTCACGTCGCTGGTGCGGGCGAACCGCGCGCAGCTCGACCCGTTGCTCGACAACCTGCACAGCGTCGTCGGCGTCCTCAAGTCGAACCTCGGCAACCTCGACAAGGCCGTCGCGTCGCTCGGGCCGTTCGCGCGGTACACCGCGAACGCCACCGGCAACGGCACCTGGCTCGACGTCTACTCGGAGAACCTCGTCGTCTCCGACCAGCTCCTCTGCGCGCTGGGGGCCTGCTGATGACGTCGCGCTGGACCAAGCCGATCGCGTTCCTCGCGACGATCATCGTCGCCGTCGGCGGGCTGACCGTCATGCTGCGCGGCGGCGCGTCCGACCGGATCACCGTCACCGCGCGCTTCCCACGCGCGGTCGGCCTCTACCCCGGCTCCAGCGTCCGGGTGCTGGGCGTCGCCGTCGGCACCGTTCGGACCATCACCCCAGAGGGCGCGACCGTCACCGTCGTCCTGGACCTGCCCGCGGGCACGCCGGTCCCCGCCGACGCGACCGCGGTGATCATCCCGCCGTCGCTGGTGAGCGACCGCTACGTCGAGCTGACGCCGGTCTACGACGGCGGCGAGCGGATGGCCGACGGCGCCGTCATCGACGAGCAGCACACCATGACGCCGGTCGAGCTGGACGAGATCCTCGGCAGCCTGGACAGCCTGCTCGTCGCGCTCGGCCCCGAGGGCGCGAACAAGACCGGCAGCCTCGGTCACCTCGTCGACGTCGGCGCGCGGACGCTCGGCAAGGGCGGCGGCAAGGACCTCAACGACACCATCGTCAACCTCGCCAAGGCCGTGCGGACGCTGTCCGACAACCGCGGCGACCTCACCGGTGTCATCACCAACCTCGCGGCGTTCACCGACACGCTGGCGCGCAACGACTCCCGCATCCGCACGCTCACCGCCGACCTCGCAACCGCGACGCAGTTCCTCGCCGGCGAACGCAGCGCGCTGGGGGAGGCGTTGAAGAACCTCTCGATCGCGCTCGGCGAGGTCGCCTCGCTGGTTCGCGAGCACCGCGCCGACCTCGGCTCCGACATCCAGACGCTGGCGCAGGTCACCCAGGTCGTCGTGAAGCACAAGGACAGCCTCACCGAGGCGCTCGACGTGCTGCCGCTCGCCAGCGCGAACCTCGCCGGCACCGTCAACACCGAGGCCAAGACCCTCGACATCCGCAACGACAACCACCAGACGGACGACCCGTACAGCATCCTGGTCTGCCAGATCGTCGGACCCCTCGTCAACGTGACCTGCCCCCCGCCGCCGGCGAAGTCGAAGGCCGTCCAAGCCGCGCGCCCCGCGGCCGCGACCGCCGCCGCCGAACGCGCCCGCCGGGCCGACGCGGTCACCGAGCTGCTGTCGTTGCGCGGCGTCCTCGGGGGTGGCTCGTGAGGCGCCGGCTCGGCCTGCTGCTCGCCGCCGCGACGCTCGTCGCGTCGACCGGCTGCGACGGCATCTTCGGCGTCGACCTGCCCGGCGGCGCGGCCAAGGGGCCGACGTACCGGGTCACCGTGGTGTTCGAGGACGTCCTCGACCTCGTACCGCAGTCCGCCGTCAAGGTTGGCGACGTCAGCATCGGCGACGTGGAGAAGATCACGCTCGACCCGGGGACGTTCCAGGCCAGGGTCCGCGTCCGCATCCGCGACACCGTCCACTTGCCGCGCAACGCCGAGGCGCACCTGCGGCAGACCAGCCTCCTGGGGGAGAAGTTCGTCGAGCTGGCCCAGCCGGCGGACGCCGCGCCCGAAGGCGTGCTCGCCGATGGCGACGTCATCGACGCGTCGCGCAGTACGCGCACGCCCGAGGTCGAGGAGGTCTTCACCGCGCTCTCCGCACTGCTCAACGGCGGCGGCATCGGCAACCTCCAGACCATCGCCGCCGAGCTGTCCGCCGCCCTCGCCGGCCGCGAGGGAACGGTGCGTTCCGCGTTCCGTAACGTCACCGCGCTGGTCACCGCGCTGGACCAGCGCAAGGGCGACATCGTCCGCGCCATCGACGCTCTCGACTCGCTGACCAAGAAGCTCGCCGGCCAGCGCCAGACGATCGCGCAGGCGCTCGACACGTTCACCCCGGCGTTGACCGTCCTCGCCGACCAGCGCGCCGACCTGACCCGCCTGCTCACCCACCTCTCCAGGCTCGGCCGGGTCGGCACCCGCGTCGTCAACGCGAGCCGCGCCGACACCGTCGCGAGCCTCCGGCTGCTCGCCCCGATCCTCGACAAGGTCGTCGCCGCGCGCGGCGACCTGGCCAAGGCGCTGGACCAGGTGCTGCTGCTGACCAAGCTGGTCCCGCGCGCGATCCCCGGCGACTACCTCCAGCTCTACGTCGAGGTGTTCATCGACCCCATGAACCTCCCTGTCGCGCCGAAGGTCGCGGCTCGCCCGGGCAAGGCACCGGCCGCGCCCGCGCGCGTTCCCGCGCCCGCCCTGCCGGCGACGTCGTCCGCGCTCGACTGGCTCGTCAGGATCGGTGTCTCGTGATCCGGCGGACGGTCAAGATCCAGCTCGTCGCGTTCGTCGGGATCTTCGTCCTGGGCATCCTCTACGCGGGGTTCTCGCTCGTCGGCCTCGACGCCATCCGGCGGCCGTACATCGTCCACGTCGACCTCGCCGCGTCCGGCGGCATCTTCACCGGTGCCGAGGTGACATACCGCGGCGTCCGCGTCGGCGTCGTCGGGCCGATGAAGCTCAGCGGCGACGGCGTGGTCGTCGACCTCAAGATCAACCGCGGCGAACGCATCCCCGCCGACGGCACGACCGCTCTCGTCGCGAACAAGTCTGCCGTCGGCGAGCAGTACGTCGACCTCCAGCCGCGCAGCGCCGGGGCGCCCTACCTCGCGAACGGCGCCACCATCGACCGCGCGCACACCCGGCTGCCGGTCGAGATCTCCAAGGTGCTGGTCGACCTCGACCGGTTGGTCAGCACGATCGACAAGAAGAACCTCGCGCTGCTCGTCGATGAGCTCGGCGCGGCGTTCCAGAACACCGGACCGTCGATCGACACGCTGATCCGGTCCGGCAACGACCTGACGCTCGCGATGCAGAGCGTGCTGCCGCAGACGTTCCAGCTCATCGACGAGGGCAAGACCGTCCTCGACACCGCGCGGGACACGAGCGCGCAGTTCCGGTCGTTCGCGAACGGTCTCGCCCTGCTCACCGACCAGCTCCGCATCTCCGACCCCGACGTCCGGCGGCTGCTCGATAACGGCGTCCAGGCCGCCCAGGAGCTGAACGGTCTCCTCGAGCCCAACCAGCAGGCCATCGCCGTCCTCGTCGGCGACCTGGTGACGGTCAACCGCATCGGCGTCGCCCGGCTCGCCGGGACCAGGCAGACGCTGGTCGCGCTGCCGGAGCTGGTCAAGCGCGCGCCGCTGGCGTTGCAGAACGGCCAGCTGCACAACGGCCTCGTCGTCCAGACCGACCCGGCGCCGTGCACGTACGCCGCCGAGGAGCACCTCCCACGCGACCGCCAGGACCGCCCGGCCGACGCCAAGCAGCAGTGCGACCCGGTCGAGGGCGGCAAGCGCACGTCCTGCTACGCGCCCCCACCGAGCGACGAGATGGAACGTTGCGGCTCCGCCGCGACCGTCACGCCCGCCAAGAGGGCGGGCCCGCTGGTGACCGGTACCGGGCCACTCACCGTCGGCGCCGACGGCGCCGTGGCCACCGTAGGCTGGGAGGGCGGGCAACGGGACCTGCTGGGCGACGACGCCTGGCTCGCCCTGCTGCTCGCGCCGTTGCAGTAGCGCCGCCGACCGAAGGATGACCGTGCCCGCCGACGAGTCGACCGCGCCCCCCGGCGCCGAGCCCACGCCCGTGCCCGAGCCCGAGCCGACGCCCGTGCCCACGCCCGAGCCCACGCTCGTGGCTGGTGACGTTCCCGCGAACGAGCCGGTCACCGCGCCGCCGCCCGTCGAGCCCCCCGCGCCTGCGGCGGTCGAGCCCCCTCCCGCCCCGGAGCCGGCCCCGGAGCCGGAGCCGGAACGGATCGTGCCGCGTGAGGAGCCGGCGCCGATCGTTCCGCCAGTCACGGTGCCGCTCCCGACCGAGCCCGCCCCGCCGCCCCCGGCACCCGAGCCGCCCGCGCCCCCGGTCGAGCCGGACCCGCCCGCGCCCGACCCGCCGACGACGACGACGTTGGACGCGAGCCTCGCCGCCGCCGCGGCGACCACCACCGAGACCGCCCCGCCACCTGTCGTCCCCGACGCGCCCGCCGACGACGTCGCCGACACGGAACCCGCTGACGACCTGCCGCGCCGCGGGCGCCGCAACGCCGTGGTCGCCGTGCTGGTCGCCGTCGTCCTGGTCGCGGTGCTCGGCCTGGTCGTCGCCGGACCGATCGCCGGCTGGCGCGCCGCGGACCGCCTCGACCACCGCAGGACCGAAGCACTCGCCGACGCCCGCCGGCTCGCGTTGAACATCGGCTCGATCGACTACAAGTTCCTCGACCGCGACCTCGCGCGCATCTCCGACAGCACGACCGGCAAGGCGCGCACCGAGTTCGACGCCAAGATCCTCAAGAACGACGCGTACAAGACCCTGGTGAAGGACAACCAGGCGGTCCTCAGCAGCAGCATCCAGCGCATCGGCCTGGAGCCCTGCGGCGCCGACGACCGGGCCTGCAAGCGGGGCGACTCAGCGGTGGTGCTGGTGTTCCTGGACCAGGAGTCCCGCAACAAGCTCCGCCCCACCCCCCGCGTCGACCGCAACCGCGTCGCCCTGACCCTGGTCCGCCGCGGCAAGACCTGGCTGATCTCCGAGGTCGCCGTCATCTGACGCCCCGCCCCGCCGACCGGCGGGTGGCTACCGGTGAGTACGGACGCCGGGGCGAGCGCTACCGGTGAGTACCGACGTCGGGGCACACCGCTCGTGGCGGGCACACCGAGGCCGAGATCACGAGGCCGAACGGCGCGGCGCGGGCTCTTGACGGCGGGGCCCCGAGGACGCATGCTACGTAGCGACTGTGGACATGAGCATCAGGTTCGTCTCGACAGCGGTCTAGCACCTCGCTAGACTGCCCTTTTGCGCTGTCCACCCTCTGGTTCGCTTCATATGGCGGTAGTCGACCTGGAGGGCAACTCGTGTGCCCGCACAGCTCCATCCAGGCTCGGAAGGACGATCGTTGGCCGCCAAGGCAAACTCCGCTCGTATCTCATTCGCCAAGATCCGGGAGCCTCTTGAGGTCCCGAACCTCCTCGCTCTCCAGGTCGAGTCGTTCGACTGGCTCGTCGGCAACGACGCCTGGCGGGCCCGGGTAACCGCCGCCCAGGCAGAGGGCCGGCCGACCCCCACCGAGTGCGGGTTGGAGGAGATCCTCGCCGAGATCAGCCCGATCAAGGACTTCAGCGACTCGATGTCGCTCGAGTTCCGCGATCCGCGCTTCGAGCCGCCCAAGTACTCCGTCGAGGAGTGCAAGGACAAGGACATGACGTACTCCGCGCCGATGTTCGTCACGGCGGAGTTCACCAACCACGGCACCGGCGAGATCAAGAGCCAGACCGTGTTCATGGGTGACTTCCCGCTGATGACGCCCAAGGGCACGTTCGTCATCAACGGCACCGAGCGGGTCGTCGTCAGCCAGCTCGTCCGCAGCCCCGGCGTCTACTTCGACAAGACGATCGACAAGGCGTCCGACAAGGACGTCTACGGCTGCAAGGTGATCCCGAGCCGCGGCGCCTGGCTGGAGTTCGAGGTCGACAAGCGCGACACGGTCGGTGTCCGCATCGACCGCAAGCGCCGCCAGTCGGTCACCGTTCTCCTCAAGGCCCTGGGCTGGGACGACGCGAAGATCCTCGAACGCTTCGGCGACTACGAGTCGATGCGCGTCACCCTGGAGAAGGACCACACCACCGGCCAGGAGGACGCCCTCCTCGACATCTACCGCAAGCTGCGCCCGGGCGAGCCGCCGACGCGCGAGTCGGCGCAGACGCTGCTCGACAACCTCTTCTTCAACCCGAAGCGCTACGACCTGGCGAAGGTCGGCCGCTACAAGGTGAACAAGAAGCTCGAGCTCGACCTGGACCTCACCCAGGGCACGCTCACCGAGGACGACGTCCTCGCGACGATCGAGTACATCGTCAAGCTGCACGCGGGCGAGGCGGGGTACGAGACCGACGACATCGACCACTTCGGCAACCGCCGCCTCCGTACGGTCGGCGAGCTGATCCAGAACCAGGTGCGTCTCGGCCTGGCGCGCATGGAGCGCGTCGTGCGCGAGCGCATGACGACCCAGGACGTCGAGGCGATCACGCCGCAGACGCTCATCAACATCCGTCCGGTCGTGGCGAGCATCAAGGAGTTCTTCGGAACGTCCCAGCTCAGCCAGTTCATGGACCAGACCAACCCGCTCGCGGGCCTGACCCACAAGCGCCGCCTCTCGGCGCTCGGGCCCGGCGGTCTCTCCCGTGAGCGCGCCGGCTTCGAGGTCCGCGACGTCCACCCGAGCCACTACGGCCGCATGTGCCCGATCGAGACGCCGGAAGGCCCGAACATCGGCCTGATCGGCTCGCTGTCGACCTATGCCCGGGTGAATCCCTATGGCTTCGTCGAGACGCCGTACCGCAAGGTCGTCAAGGGCAAGGTCACCGACAACGTCGACTACCTGACCGCGGACGAGGAGGACCGGCACGTCATCGCCCAGGCGAACGAGCCGATCGACGCCAAGGGCAGCTTCGTCAACGCCAAGGTGCTGGTCCGCCGCAAGGGCGGCGAGGTCGACTACATCGAGCCGAACGACGTCGACTACATGGACGTCTCGCCGCGGCAGATGGTGTCGGTCGCGACCGCGATGATCCCGTTCCTCGAGCACGACGACGCCAACCGCGCGCTGATGGGCTCGAACATGCAACGCCAGAGCGTCCCGCTGCTGCGCAGCGAGGCGCCGCTCGTCGGCACCGGCATGGAGGCCCGCGCAGCCAAGGACGCCGGCGACGTCGTCGTGGCCGACAAGGCCGGCGTGGTCGAGGAGCTCTCCGCCGACTACATCCAGGTCATGGGTGACGACGGGACGCGGCAGACGTACCGCCTGCACAAGTTCCGCCGCTCCAACCAGGGCACCTGCATCAACCAGAAGCCGATCGTCGAGGAAGGCGCGCGCGTCGAGGCCGGCCAGGTCATCGCAGACGGCCCCTGCACCGACAACGGCGAGATGGCGCTCGGCAAGAACCTGCTGGTCGCGTTCATGCCGTGGGAGGGCCACAACTACGAGGACGCGATCATCCTGTCGCAGCGCCTCGTCCAGGACGACGTCATGACGTCGATCCACATCGAGGAGCACGAGGTCGACGCCCGCGACACCAAGCTCGGTGCCGAGGAGATCACCCGCGACATCCCGAACGTCTCCGAGGAGGTCCTCGCCGACCTCGACGAGCGCGGCATCATCCGCATCGGTGCGGAGGTCACGCCGGGCGACGTCCTGGTCGGCAAGGTCACGCCGAAGGGCGAGACCGAGCTGACGCCGGAGGAGCGGCTGCTCCGTGCGATCTTCGGCGAGAAGGCGCGCGAGGTCCGCGACACCAGCCTCAAGGTGCCGCAC
>JAVEEC010000134.1 GCA_030840645.1 Frankiaceae bacterium | reverse complement strand
CCGGTCATCGACTTGGTCGCCGAGACGGGGACCGCCCCGAGGACGGAACGGATGGCGTTCGCCTCGGCGATGTCGCCGATCGGCGTCGACGTCGCGTGGCCGTTGACGTAGCCGATCTGCTCGGGCGCGAGCCCCGCCGACTCCAGCGCGATCCGCATCGCGCGCGCCGCGCCCGCGCCGGTCGGCTCGGGGGCGGTCATGTGGTGCGAGTCGGCGGTGATGCCGACGCCCGCCAGCTCGGCGTAGACCTTCGCGCCGCGCGCCCGCGCGTGCTCCTCGGACTCGAGCACGAGGATGCCCGCGCCCTCGCCCATGACGAAGCCGTCGCGGTCCGCATCGAACGGCCGCGACGCCGCCTGCGGGTCGTCGTGCCGCGTCGACAGCGCGCGCATCTGCGCGAACCCCGCGAGCGGGATCGGGTGGATGCAGGCCTCGGTGCCGCCGGTGACGACGACGTCGGCGCGCCCGGCGACGATCGTGTCGAACGCCAGCGCGATCGCGTCCGCGCCGCTCGCGCAGGCCGACACCGTCGCGCGGACCGGCCCCTGCGCGCCGATCTCCAGACCGATAAGACCGGCGGGGCCGTTCGGCATCAGCATCGGCACGGTGAACGGCGAGACGCGCCGGGGACCCTTGTCCCGCAACGTGTCCCACTGGTCCAGCAGCGTGATCGCGCCGCCGATGCCGGTGCCGACCACGACGCTCAACCGCTCGGGGTCGACATCGGGCGTGCCCGCGTCGGCCCACGCCTCGCGCGCCGCGATCAGCGCGACCCGCTGGGTGCGGTCGAGGTTGCGCGCCTCGACCCGGTCCAGGCGTTCGGCCGGGTCGGTCTTGAGCTGCGCCGCGATGCGGACGGGCAGGTCGTTGACCCGTTCGTCGTCGGTGATGATGCCGACGCCGGACTCGCCCGCGAGCAGCGCGGCCCAGGTCTCGGCGGCGGTGTCGCCGACCGGCGTCACCGCGCCGATCCCGGTGATGACGACCTTCATGAGGCTCCTATTCGGGGTCCCCGCGGCGGCGCGTGAGCGCCGTCGTGGGGTGTTCAGGCGGGGACGCCCTGCGTGCTGATGAACGTGACCGCGTCGCCGACCGTCTTGAGCTTGACGAGGGTCTCGTCGGGGATGCGCACGCCGAACTTCTCCTCGGCGGCGACCGCGACCTCGACCATGGAGAGCGAGTCGATGTCGAGGTCGTCGACGAACGTCGCGCCGGGCTGGATCTGCTCGGTCTTGATGCCGGTGATCTCGTTCACGATCTCGGCCAGACCGGCCAGGATGTCGTTCTCGGACAAGGGATTCTCCTTAAAGGGGCGGGCTAGCAGCCCATGGCCAGGCCGCCGTCGACGGCCAGGGTGGTGCCGGTGACGTAGGACGCCGCGTCGCTCGCGAGGAACGCGACGGCTGCCGCGACCTCGTCCGCGCGGCCGCGCCGCTTCGCCGGGATGGAGGCGACGAGCGCGTCGAGCGCGCCGTCGGGTACGTCGTGCGCGAGCCCGCCGTCGAGGACGCCGGGGGCGACGACGTTGACGGTGATGTTGCGCGCGGAGACCTCGCGGGCCATCGCGCGGGCCAGCCCGCCGAGGCCGGCCTTGGCGGCGGAGTAGTTGGCCTGGCCGGCGTTGCCGAGCAGCCCGGCGATGCTGGACACGAAGATCACCCGCCCGGAACGCTGCCGCAGCATCGGCTTGAGCACCGCCCGCGCGCAGCGGAACGACGCGCCGAGGTTGGCGTCGACGACCGTGTCGAACGCCTCGTCGCTCATCAGCATCGACAGGCCGTCGGCCGTGGCGCCGGCGTTGCAGACGAGGACGTCCGGCGTCTCGCCGCACGCCGCCAGCAGCGCGGCTGGCGCGTCGCGGTCCGTCAGGTCCGCCTGGACCAGCGTCGTCGTCGCGCCGCGCTCCTCGGCCGCCGCCGCGGCCTTCTCCGCGCCCGCGCGGTCGCTGCGGTAGTGGCAGACGACGTGCGTGTCGGGCGCGGCGAGGGCGGTGACGATGGCCTGCCCGAGGTATCCGGATGCCCCCGTGATCAGGATCGTCCTCATGGCGCGGTCACCACCTGGGCGGCGTAGGTGAGGCCCGCGCCGAACGCCACGAGCAGCATCGGGTCGCCGGGCGAGACCCGGCCCTCGTCGACCAGCCGCGCGATGGCGAGCGGGACCGACGCCGAGGAGGTGTTGCCCATCTCGACGATGTCGCGGGCGACGCGGTCGGCGTCGATGCCGAGCTGGCGCGCGAGCGAGTCGACGATCCGGAGGTTGGCCTGGTGCGGCACGAACGACTTGATCTCGCTCGGCTCCAGACCTGCTGCGGCGCAGGCGTTGCGCGCGACCTCCGCCATCTCGGTCGTCGCCCAGCGGAACACGCCGGGGCCGTCCATGGTGACGTACGCGCCGTCGTCGGGCACGCGGATCGAGTCGGCCCGCGTGCCGTCGCTGCCCCAGACGACCGGGCCGATGCCGTTGTCGTCGGAAGGACCGACGACGGCCGCGCCGGCGCCGTCGCCGAAGATGATCGCGGTGCCGCGGTCGGTCGGGTCGAGCCAGGTGGTGAGGCGCTCGGAGCCGACGACGACGACGTGCCGCGCGCTGCCGTTGCGGATCGCGTCGGCGGCCCACGACAGCGCGTAGCAGAAGCCGGCGCAGGCGGCGTTGACGTCGACGGCGCCCGCGCGGGTCGCGCCGAGCAGCGTGCCGAGCGACGCGGCGCCCCCGGGGATCGACCGGGTCATCGAGCAGGACGCGAGGAGTACGAGGTCGACGTCGGACGCCTCGATCCCGCTCTGCGCCAAGGCTTTCGCGGCCGCGGCGGCACCCATCGAGACCACCGTCTCGTCGGGTGCGGCGTAGCGGCGGGCGGCGATGCCGGTCCGCTCGCGGATCCAGGCGTCGCTCGTCTCCATGTGCTCGGACAGCTCGTCGTTGGTGACGACGCGGGCCGGCCGGTGCTCCCCGAACGCGAGCACGCGGGCACCCCGCGCCCCGGCGCGGGTGGGCAGAGAGGTCACTCGGTCCCCAACGGATACAGGCGGGCGAGCGGCTGGCCCGGCTTGACCGGGTCGCCGTCGAGGGCGAGCCACTCGACGACGACGCCGCCGTCGGGCGCGACCACGTCGTGGAACGCGTCGCGCCGGCCGGCGATCCGGCCGAGGAGGGCGCCCGGGGCGAGGCGCTCGACCTGGCTCGGCGTGAACGTCCCCGCGCCCGGCGCGACGACGACGCGCCAGGCCGGCTCGTGGCCGACGGACGTGGCGGCGTGCTCGGTGACGGCGTTGCGGGCGGCGGGCAGGTCGTCGGGGGTGCGCAGCGCGACCGCCGTGACCTCGCGCAGCTCGCGGCGGACCAGGCCGGTCAGCGTGCCCGCGGGCGGCAGCTCGACGACCGCGGTGACCCCGGCGGCGGCGAGCGTCGCGAGGCACTCGTCCCAGCGGACGGGCGAGGCGACCTGGCGGACCAGCCGCTCGACCAGGTCGGCGCCGGAGGAGACGACGGAGCCGTCGGCGTTGGACAGCAGGCGGGCGGCCGGGTCGGTGACCGGCAGCGCGCCCGCGAGGGCCGCGAGGCGGTCCCGGGCGGGCGCCATGTACGACGTGTGGAATGCCCCCGCGACCTTCAGCGGCATCACCCGCGCGACGCCGTCGAGCCGGGTCGGCAGTGTGGCCAGCGCGTCGAGCGCGCCCGCGACGACGACCTGGCCGGCGCCGTTGACGTTGGCGATCTCCAGCCCCGCCTCGGCGACCGCGGCCTCGACCTTCTCGACCGCGCCGCCGAGGACCGCGGACATGCCGGTCGCGACGACGGCGGCTGCAGCCGCCATCGCCGCACCGCGCTCGCGTGCCAACACGAGAGCGGCCTCGTCAGAGAGAGCACCGGAGAGTGCGGCGACGGTGAGTTCTCCAACGGAGTGACCGGCATACCAAGGGGCCAGTGGCGCGTCCCCTACCAGCGCGCGGCCGACGGCGATGCCGACGGCGACGAGCAGCGGCTGGCAGGCGGCGGTGTCGCGGATCTCGTCCTCGGTGCCCTTGGTGCCGAGTGCGACGAGGTCGCGGCCGACGACCGCCGACGCCCACTCGACGCGGCGGGCGACCTCGGGCAGGTCGAGCCACGGCGTGAGGAAGCCGGGGGTCTGGGCACCCTGTCCGGGCGCGAGGATGGCGAGCACGTGTTCCACCCTTGCCGGGATGGCTCTCGATAGCGACGGGGGACACGCACGAACCTGGCGCCGAACTTTTGTGGAACCCCTACAAGTAACGTCCTGAGGTCAGCGGGAGTCCCGCAGCCGCCCGAGCACCACCGCGACCTCCATCACGAACGCCCCCCGCGCCTCCGTCAGCAGCACGCCGGACGCCTCGACGGCCTTGCGCAGGCGGTACCGCACGGTGTTCGGGTGCAGGAACAGCGCCCGCGCCGTCGCCTCGATCGACGCGCCGTTGGCCAGGTACGTCGTCACGGTCTCCCGGACGGCCTCGCCCGCGCCGCCCAGGGCGTTGTAGAGGTTCACCAGCGCCTCGGTCGCCGTCGCGTCGCCGTCGAGGGCGCGTTCGGGCAGCAGCGCATCCGCCTCGACGGGGCGCGGCGCGTCGGGCCAGGCGGCGGCGACGCGGAGCGCGGCGAGGGCGGCGTTGGCCGAGTCCCTGGCCGTGCCGATGTCGGACACGACGGGGCCGACGACGACCGGGCCCTTGCCGAACGCGTTCTCGATCCGCGCCACCCGCGGCAGCAGCGCGTCGTCGGCCGCGACGACGAGTACCAGCCGGTCGCCCTGGAGCCCGGCGAGCGCGTCGAGGCCGGCCACGCGGCAGGTGCGTTCGGCGTCGTCGAGGACGTGCTCGGGGTCGCCGTCGGTCGCGGCGCCCGCGACGACGGCGACGCCGGAGCGCCCGGTCCAGCCGAGCGCGGAGGCCCTGGCCTGCAACGCATCCGGGGCGTCCCCGCGCAGCAGCGCGTCGATCAGCATGGCGCGCAGGCGGGCGTGCCACGCGCCCCGCTCCTCGGCGGCGGAGGCGTACACGTGCGCCGCCGCGAACGCGACCTCCCGCGAGAACCGCAGCACCGCGTCGTGCACCGCCTGCTCCTCGCCGGGGGCGGCCAGCTCGGCGACGTTCGCCTCGACGGTGTCGACCGTGATGCGGACCAGCTCGACCGTCTGTTGGAGGCTGACGACGCGCGCCAGCTCGCGCGGCGCGACGCCGAACACCGCGCCGGTCAGCGGCGTGTCCTTCGGCCCCTTCAGCCAGGTGACGAACGCCGCGATGCCCGCCTGCGCGACCATGCCGACCGCCGCGCGGTGCTCGGCGGGCAACTCGGGGAACCACGCGAGCTCGTTCTGCATCCGCGCCACGGCGGCGGTGGAGAGCCGGCCCGCGGCGCGTTCCATCCGCT
The DNA here is from genome assembly GCA_030840645.1 of Frankiaceae bacterium. Lineage (GTDB taxonomy): Bacteria > Actinomycetota > Actinomycetes > BP-191 > BP-191 > BP-191. Next base: position 9,732 of record JAVEEC010000134.1, on the reverse strand, counting down.
TGGTGCTCGCCGGCGTGCGCCTAGTCGGCATGACCAGACTTCCCGTCGTCGGCGGGCGGTAGTACGCCGCGGCTGCGGCGGCGGGCCTCGGCGCCCCGTCCGGCCGCGACGACCAGGGCGACGTTGACGGCCGTAGACGCCAGGCCGAGCAGGGTGATCGTGCCCATGCCCGTGTCCTCCGTGGCCGCGCCCAACGCCACCACGCTCCACGGCAGTCCGGTGATGAACAGCGTCGCGGCGAGGAAGCCGCCCCTGTCGATGACGACCGCGGCGCCGAACATGCCCACCAGCCCGGCCAGCACCACGGCGGCCGCGATCCGTACACCTCGTTGCATCCGGACAGCATCCTCCTGGCTACGCTTGGCGCCACCATGACCGACACTGCGAGGCACGGCGTCACCAGCGAGGTGGGGCGGTTGCGTACCGTCCTGCTGCACCGGCCCGGCAACGAGCTGAAGCGGCTCACCCCGCGCAACAACGCCGACCTGCTCTTCGACGGCATCCCCTGGGTCGGGCGGGCGCAGGAGGAGCACGACGCGTTCGCGCAGGCGCTGCGCGACCGGGGCGTCGAGGTGCTGTACGTGCGCGACCTGCTCGTCGAGACGCTGGACGACGCGGACGCGCGGGAGGAGCTGATCGCCTCGGCGCTGCCGCCGTGGGACGTCGGCCCGACGCTCGCGCTCGGCCTCACCGCCCACCTGCGCGGCCTGCACTCCGAGGACCTCGCCGACGTCGTCATCGGCGGCCTCGCGCACGAGGAGCTGCCGTCGGGGTCCGGCGTCGTCTACGAGCTGATGGGCACGCACGACTTCGTCATCCCGCCGTTGCCGAACCTGCTGTTCACCCGCGACTCGTCGGTCTGGATCGACGGCGCGGTCGCGGTCACCCGGCCGTCGATGCCGGCGCGGCAGCGCGAGGTGTCGTTGACCGGGGCGATCTACCGGCACCACCCGCGGTTCGCGGACACGCCGTTGCTCTACGGCGGGTCGCGGAACGAAGCGTGGTTCGAGGGCGGCGACGTCCTCGCCCTGGCACCGGGCGTCCTCGCGGTCGGCGTCGGCCAGCGCACCAAGCCCGCGGGCGTCGAGGCGCTGGCGATGCGGGCCTTCGCGTCGGGCGCCGCGCACACGGTGCTCGCGGTGCCGATCCGCCAGGAGCGGGCGACCATGCACCTCGACACCGTCTGCACGATGGTCGACGTCGACCAGGTCGTGATGTACCCGCCGGTGGCGGACACGTTGCAGGCGCTGGTCGTGACGCCGGACGGCGAGGGGGGGCTCGACGTGTCGGGCCCCGAGCCGTTCCTCGTTGCGGCGGCGAAGGCGATGGAGATCGACGCGCTGCGCGTGATCGACACCGGGCTCGACCCGGTGACCGCCGAACGCGAGCAGTGGGACGACGGCAACAACACGCTCGCGATCGCGCCGCGGGTCTGCGTGGCGTACGAGCGGAACACCGAGACCAACGCCCGCCTGGCGGCCGAGGGCATCGAGGTGGTCGCGATCGCGGGGTCCGAGCTGGGCACGGGCCGGGGCGGCCCGCGCTGCATGTCCTGCCCGATCCTCCGCGACCCCGTCTAGACAGAACGAGGGTGGGTCAGCCGGTCTCGGCGTCGGAGTGGCGGCGGGGCAGCGGCAGCGCGCAGAGGCAGAGCGACGGCTGCTCGCGGTAGCGCGCGATCAGCTCGGTGGTGGCCGCGCTGAGGCGGCGGTGCAGGGCCGCGCGGTACGCGGAGAGCTGGGTCTCGGCCTTGACCAGGTCGGCGGCGAGGGCGGCGTTGTGGTCCTCGGCCCCGGCGACCGGGTCGCGGTCCCACAACGACTCGAGGTGCGGCAGCGGCGGGATGTCGTCGAACGGCACGACGTCCAGCAGCGCGCTGCGCGCCGCGCCGACGCGGTCGGCGCCGAGCACCGGGCGCAGCGCGTCGAGGTCCGGGCCGACGGAGGAGCCGTCCAGCGAGCGGACGACGTCGAGCCTGGCCTGCATGATGCGCCGCCAGTAGGAGACGCGGCTCTCCTCCTGGGTCAGGGCGCGGCGGTACTGCCGCAGCCCGGGCAGGGGCAGGTGGGCGAACTCGGGGCTGCGCTGCGGAACCCCGGGCACCCGTCGCTGCTTCTCCACGCGCACACCCTTGCCGTCACCCTGCGTAACCGGATAGCGGTCCATCGTCAGGAACGTCCGGTGGCTTGAGCCGGGCGGGGCCGTAGGCTGCGAGCCATGCCCAGGACGGTCGCGGAGACGCCGCTGGCGCGCACCCGGCGCGCCCGCACGATCAACCGCGAGCTGGGCGCGACCTACCCCGACGCGCACTGCGAGCTGGACTTCGCCAACCCCCTCGAACTGGCCGTGGCAACGATCCTCTCGGCGCAGTGCACCGACGCCCGGGTCAACCTCGTCACGCCCGCGCTGTTCAAGCGGTACCCGACCGCGAAGGACTACGCCGAGGCGGACCGGGCCGAGCTCGAGGCGCTGATCAAGCCGACCGGATTCTTCCGCAACAAGACCTCGTCGCTGATCGGTCTGGGTCAGGCGTTGGTGGAACGCCACCACGGCGAGGTGCCCGCGAAGCTCGACGACCTGGTGAAGCTGCCCGGCATCGGCCGCAAGACCGCGAACGTCATCCTCGGCAACGCGTTCGGCGTGCCCGGGCTGACCGTCGACACGCACTTCGGCCGGCTGGTCCGCCGCCTCGACTGGACTCAGGAGACCGACCCGGTCAAGGTCGAGTACGCGGTGATGGACCTGATCCCCAAGAAGGACTGGACGATCCTGTCGCACCGCCTGATCTGGCACGGCCGCCGCTGCTGCTACGCCCGCAAGCCCGACTGCGCCAACTGCTCCATCGCCAGGCTCTGCCCGTCGCGGGGGACCGGGTGAGGCGCGGGTACGCGGCCGCCGCGGCGCTGCTGGCGCTCGCAGGCTGCACTCACGCGAAGAAGCAGGCGGTCCCGGAGCCGACGCCGATCGTCGGCACCGACCCCTGCCCCGCGCCCGCCGACCTCCTGCAGGCGCCGCCGGGCAGCGGTCAGCGGCTGCCGGACGTGACGCTGCGCTGCATCGGCGAGGGCGACGCCGTCCGGATGCGGTCGGTCGGTGGCACGCCGACCGTCGTGAACCTCTGGGCGTCGTGGTGCACGCCGTGCCGGACCGAGATGCCGGAGTTCCAGCAGGTCCACCGGGCGCTCGGTGCGAAGGTGCGGTTCCTCGGCGTCGACACCCAGGATGCCAGGGAGAACGACGCGCGGTCGGCGATCCAGCGCGCGGCGATCACCTACCCGAGCGTCTACGACTTCGACCAGCACGTGAAGCGCGCGGTCAACTCCCGGGTCGTCCCGACGACGATCCTGGTCGGCGCCGACGGCCTCATCAAGGAGGTCCACGTCGGCCAGCTCACCGGTGCCGAGCTGCGGGCGGCTATCACGAAGTTCCTCGGCGTCACGTGATCCCCGACTGGCTCTCGCCGCTCGCCGAGGCGCTGCCGACCGTCGAGCCCTCGTACTACTCGCGGTTCCTGCCGCCCGAGCCGCCCGGTGCGGGTCGCCGGATGTCGGCGGTGCTCGCGCTGTTCGGCGAAGGTCCGGCCGGGCCCGACCTGCTGTTCATCGAACGCGCGCACACGCTGCGCAGCCACGCCGGCCAGCCGGCGTTCCCCGGCGGGCAGGTCGACCCGGGTGACGCGTCGCCGGTCGCCGCCGCGCTGCGCGAGGCGCGTGAGGAGGTCGGTGTCGACCCCGCGACCGTCGAGGTCTTCGCGACGCTGCCGCCGCTGTACCTGCCGCCGAGCGGGTTCACGGTCGTCACCGCGCTCGGCTGGTGGCGCGACCCGCACGCCGTCGCGCCGGTCGACGCTGGTGAGGTCGCCGCCGTCGAACGCGTCCCCCTCGCCGAGCTGGCCGACCCCGCGAACCGCTGCGAGGTCGGCCTGTCGAACGGCTGGCGCGGGCCGGGGTTCGACGTTCGCGGCCTGCTGATCTGGGGGTTCACCGCGGGCCTCGTCGACAAGCTGCTCGCGCTCGGCGGGTGGGAACGCCCGTGGGGCCCAGGACCCGTACACGACCGGCCGGCGACGCCCGAGCCACTGACGGAGGAGATCGCCCATGGCAGCTGACGCGCGGGCCCGCGCGCTCGTGGACCGGCTGGTCGCCGACCTCGCGCCGCTGGAGGCCGAGGTGAACGAAGCGTGGTGGCAGACCAACGTCGCCTCCTCGCCGGAGGCCGACGCCAAGCGCATCGCGCTGGAGCAGCGGCTCTCCGACTACTACGCCGACGCCGACGCGTTCGCCGAGCTGAGCGCCGTCGCGGCCGAGGGCGTCGGCGACGAGACGCTCGCGCGCAGCGTCGAGACGCTGCGGCTGGCGTTCGCGGCGGAGCAGACGCCGGCCGAGCTGCGGACCGAGATGGTCACGCTGAACGTCGAGTGCGACTCGATCTATGCGACGTTCCGCGGGGAGGCTGGCGGCCGCCGCTGGAACGACAACGAGATCGAGAAGGTGCTGTCGCACAGCGCAGACGGCGACGAGCGCCGCGCCGCCTGGGAGGCGAGCAAGCAGGTCGGCGCCGAGGTGCACGACCGCGTGATGCGGCTGGTCGGCCTCCGCAACGCTGCCGCCCACCGCCTCGGGTACCCGAACTTCTACGCCATGTCGCTCGCGCTCGGGGAGCTGTCGGAGGAGCGGCTGTTCGCGCTGCTGGACGAGCTGGAGCGGCTGACGGCGGAGCCGTTCGCGGCGCTGAAGGCGGACCTCGACGCGAAGCTGCGCGCGCGGTTCGGCGTCGACGACGTCATGCCGTGGCACTACGCCGACCCGTTCTTCCAGGACGCCCCGCCTGACCTGAGCGTCGACCTCGACCCCCTCGTCGCCGGGAAGGACCTCACCGAGCTGACGCTGCGGACGTTCGAGGGCCTCGGCCTGGACCTGCGGGCCGTGGCCGAGCGCAGCGACCTGTTCACCCGCGAGGGCAAGAACCAGCACGCGTTCTGCATACCGGTCGACCGCGAGGGCGACGTCCGCGTCCTCTGCAACGTCATCGACTCGGAGCGGTGGGCGTCGACGATGCTGCACGAGTTCGGGCACGCGGCGTACGACTCGAACCTCGATGCCGGCCTGCCGTGGCCGGTGCGGCGCGTGGCGCACCTGCTGACGACCGAGGGCGTGGCGCAGCTGTTCGGGCGGCTGTCGAAGGACGCGAGCTGGCTGCGCGACGTCGCCGGTGTCCCGGCCGCCGACCTGGTCGGTGTGGACGAGCAGGTCGCGGCCGCGCTGCGCGCGCACATGCTGGTGTTCGCGCGGTGGGTGCTGGTCATGTGCCACTTCGAGCGCGGCCTCTACGCCGACCCCGCGGCCGACCACGACACGCGCTGGTGGGACCTGGTCGAACGCTTCCAGCTCGTCACGCGGCCGCCGGGCCGCACGGCGCCGGACTGGGCGGCCAAGCTGCATCTCGCGCTCGCGCCCGTCTACTACCAGAACTACGTGCTCGGCGAGCTGTTCGCGTCGCAGATGCAGGCGACTGTCGAGGCCCGCGGCGGGAAGCTGTACGACGACCGCGAGACCGGAGAATGGCTGCGGCGCAGCGTGTTCGAGCCGGGAGCGCGGCTGCGCTGGGACCGGCTGATCGAAGAGGCGACCGGCGAGCCGATCTCCGCCAAGGCGTTCGCGAAGCAGTTCGTGTAGCCGGTGTCCGGCTTCCTCGAGACGCTGACGAACCTCCCCGCGCCCGTCGTCTGGGCGGCGGTGTTCCTGTTCGCCATGTTCGAGACGGCCGCGTTCGCGGGGCTCGCGGTGCCCGGCGAGACGGCGGTAGTGCTCGGCGGCGTGGTGGCGTTCCAGGGCAAGGTGCCGCTCGCGGCGATGGCCGCGGCGGCGTCGCTCGGCGCGATCGTCGGCGACTCGGTCGGCTTCTACCTCGGCCGCCGGCTCGGGACCAAGGTGCTCGGCGGGCGGCTCGGCGCGCTGATGGGGCGCGACCGCATCGAGTCCACGATGGCGCGGATCAGGGCCGGCGGCATCAAGGCCGTGATCCTCGGCCGGTTCGTCGGCGTGCTCCGCGCGGTGATGCCGTTCGCGGCGGGGTCCTCGGGGATGTCGTACGCGCGGTTCCTCGTCGCGAGCGTCGTCGGCGGAACGGTCTGGGGCACCGGCTTCACCATCCTCGGCTTCGTCGCCGGCAACTCGTGGCGCCGGGTCGAGCGCTACGCCGGCCGCGCCTCGACCGTTCTGGCGGTCGTCGTCGTGACGGTCGTCGTGCTGGTGCTGCTCGCGCGCGCGGCGGCGAAGCGGCAGGACCGGATCAGGCAGTGGTGGCACAGGTTCCTCGACCGCCGCCCGGTCGCCTGGGTCAGGCAGCGGTACGGGCGGCAGCTCGCGTTCGTGGGCAAGCGGTTCCGCCCCGGACCGGTCGCGGGGCTCCAGCTCACGGCCGCCCTGGTCGGGCTCGCGGTCCTCGGCTGGCTGCTCGCGGTGATCCTCGTCCAGGTGCTGGAGGTGACCGGGCTCGCGGCGGTCGACCGGCGGGTCCGCGAGGCGCTGTCGGACCAGCCCCCCGATCTGGTGCACGCGATCCACCGGGTGCACATGGCGCTGTCGGCGTACGGCGCCACCGGCGTCGCGGCGCTGGCCGGGGCGGTGACGTGGTGGCTGGACAAGCGGCCGCGCGCGCTGGTACTGCTCGCGGCCGCCGTTGCGGGAGGCGTGGCGGTGCAGGCGGCGGTCCGGGCCCTGGTCGCGCGGCCGAACCCGTTCTTCACGGCGGGGCGGCTGGTCGACCGGACGTTCCCCGCGGCGTCGACCACGGTGGTCGCGGCGACGGTCGTGGCGCTGCTCGTCGTCGCGCTGCCTCGCGTCCCGCGGTGGACGCGGAAGGTGACGTGGACGTTCGTCGCGATCGGCGTCGTGATCGCGACGGCGTTCGCGGAGCTGTTCACGACCGACGTCTACCTCTCCGACGTCCTCGGCGGCGCGGTGATCGGGGCGTCCTGGGGGCTCGCGGTCTCGGTCGCGGTCGCCGCGATGTGGCGCACCGGCCGCGCGCGTGACGCGGACGTGCGCGGGTAGCGGCGTTGCCGGTACGGTCCGGTCCGACCTACGTTGACCCTGAGGAGCCTCCCCGATGAACCTCCGCCGTGCCGCCGCGGCCGCGCTCGCCCTCTCCACCGTCGTCGCGCTCGGCGCGTGCACCAAGCAGGACAACGGCAACAACACGCTTGCCGACGGCAAGCCGTCCCCGACGAACGCGAGCGGCGGGCCGCAGTCGACCGCCCCCGCGGCCGGTGGCCCGCTCGCGGTCGAGGCGAAGGACAACGAGTTCGTGCCGAAGGCGCTCACGGCCGCGGCCGGCGACGTCACCATCACCGTGCACAACACCGGCGTCGGCGCGCACACGCTGACGTTCAAGGACCCGAAGGCCGAGGTCGTCGTCGACCCGGGCAAGACCGGCGAGGTCACGGTCCCCGGCCTGAAGGCGGGCACGTACAAGTTCGTCTGCATCTACCACGAGTCGCTCGGCATGGTCGGCGAGCTGACGGTCACCTGACGGTGCCGAACCCACCCGCGAGGCCCGCCCGGTGAGCGCGGACCTGCTCGACCTGTTCCTGCTCGGCGCCATCGTGGTCGTGGCGATCGGCGGGTACCGCCAGGGGCTGATCGTCGACGCGCTCTCCCTCGCCGGGCTGGTCGCGGGCGGCGTGGCCGGGCTGCTGGTCGCGCCGCCGATCGCGCGGGCGATCGTCGACGGGAACGCGCAGGCGCTGGTCGCGCTCGGCCTCGGTCTCGTCCTCGCGATCCTCGGCCAGCTCCTCGGCACGACGCTCGGCACCCTCGCCAGACAGCGCGTCACGTGGAAGCCCGCGCGGCTGATCGACTCGGTCGTCGGCGCGTTCGTCGCGGCGCTCGGCGTGCTGATGATCGCCTGGGTCTTCGCGCTGCCGATCTCGCGGTCGTCGTACTCGGGGCTGTCCGAGCAGGTCCGGCGCTCGTTCGTGATGCGGACCATCAACCGCGCCCTGCCGCCGCCGCCACCGGTGTTCGACGGGTTCCTCAAGCTGTTCCGCCAGCACGGCTTCCCCGAGGTGTTCGCCGACCTCGGTCCGACTCGCGCCACGAACGTCCCGCCGCCCGACCCGGCGGTCGTCAACTCGCCCGCCGTCCGCGTCGCGCGGGACAAGGTGCTGAAGGTGACCGGAGTCGCGCGGTCCTGCTCGCGGCGACTCGAAGGCACGGCGTTCGTCTACGCGCCCGAGCACCTGATGACCAACGCGCACGTCGTCGCCGGCGTGCGTACCCCGCAGGTCGAGGTCGGCCGCGGCGACATCAGGGACGCGCGGGTGGTGCTGTACGACCCGGACCGCGACGTCGCGGTGCTGTACGTGCGGGGGCTCGGCGTGGCGCCGCTGACCTTCGCCGGGCCGGCGAGGTCGGGCGACAGCGCGGTCGTCGTGGGGTACCCGGAGGACGGGCCGTTCACGGCGGTGTCCGCCCGCGTCCGCGAGCGGATCACGGCGGTCGGCCGCGACATCTACGACCGCAGGGACGTCCGCCGCGACGTCTACGCGCTGCGGACCCGCGTCCGCCCAGGCAACAGCGGCGGTCCGCTGCTCGCGCCCGACGGCCGGGTCGACGGCGTGATCTTCGCGGCGGCGGCCGACGACCCGTCGACCGGCTACGCGCTCACGGCGAAGGAGGTCGCGTCCGACGCCGAGGCCGGGCGCACCGCGACCGAGCCGGTCAGCACGCAGTCCTGCGACTGATCCGCCGGCCCGGCCGCTGCGTTCTGTGCGGGATCTTCATAGTTGCGTCCAGCGGAACGGGATCAGCAGGTCGCCGGGCGCGATGCTCGCGACGCCCTCGTCGGCGACGCGCCGGGCGAGCGTCTCGGCGGTCGCGGCGACGCGCTGCGCCGCCACGCCCTCGTGGCCCTCGGCGTACCCCCGCAGCTTCTCCGCGCCGCTGCGGAGCACCGAGACGGCGCCCGTGGCGTTGCCGCGCTGGATGTGCGTGAGGCCGACCGCGACCTGCGCCAGGCCCTGCCAGAACGCGCGCTCGGGCGGCTCGGCTAGGTGCCACGGGACTTCGAGGACCTCGTGGGCGTAGAACGGCTGGCCGCCGAGGACGAGGCGCTCCGCCTCGGCCAGCGCCTCCGCCTTGGGCAGCGCGCGCACCTCGTCGAGGGTGCGGAGGCGTTCCCGCCAGGACGGTCCCGCGCCGCGCTCCAGCGGCCTGCCCGTCGCGTCACGGGGGCGGGCGTTCTCCGGCCTGCCCGCCGCGTCGCGTTCCCTGGTCATCCCTTGGCCCAGCGCGCGATCTCGCCGCTGACGACGTCCGGCGCCTCCTCGGGGAGGAAGTGGCCGGCGCCCTCGACCTGGCGCCACTCGTACTGCGCCTCGACGTACCGGCCCGAGCCGAGCGCGGTCCGCGGCAGCACGCAGGCGTCGAGCGCGCCGTGCAGCTGCAGCGTCGGCGCGGTGACCGGGCGCTGCAGCCGCTTGAAGAACCGGATGCCGCTGGGCCGGACGACCGACCGCACCCACCAGCGGTAGTACTCCAGCGAGCAGTGCGCGACCCCGGGGATGCGTACCGCCTCGCGGTAGACGGTGCGCTCGTCGTCGCTCGGCCAGCCGGGCGCGGACCAGCGGTCCAGCAGCTCGCCGACGCGCGCGGCGCCGTCGGCGAGGAGGCGGCGTTCGGCCAGCCACGGGGTCTGGGCGCCGAGCATGTACGCGCTCGCGCGGAGCTG
>JAVEEC010000128.1 GCA_030840645.1 Frankiaceae bacterium | reverse complement strand
CCAATGCTCCAGTGCCTGCTCGACGAGGCCGCGGTGTCCCACGTGGGCGAGGTCGTGATGGGCATGACCCACCGTGGCCGGCTCAACGTGCTCGCCAACATCGTCGGCAAGTCGTACGGCCAGATCTTCCGGGAGTTCGACGGCGACCTCGACCAGGGCACCACGCAGGGCTCCGGCGACGTGAAGTACCACCTCGGCGCGGAGGGGACGTTCAAGGCGCCGGACGGCGCGACCGTCGCGGTGTCGCTCGCGTCCAACCCGTCGCACCTCGAGGCCGTCGACCCGGTGCTCGAAGGCATCGTGCGAGCCAAGCAGGACCGCATCAACCGCGGCGAGTCGGGGTACTCGGTGCTGCCGGTGCTGCTGCACGGCGACGCCGCGTTCGCCGGCCAGGGCGTCGTCGCGGAGACGCTGAACCTCAGCCAGCTCTCCGGCTACCGCACCGGCGGCACGGTGCACGTCGTCGTGAACAACCAGCTCGGCTTCACGACCAGCGCCGCCAGCGCGCGGTCGTCCGTCTACTGCACCGACGTCGCGCGGATGGTGCAGGCGCCGATCTTCCACGTCAACGGCGACGACCCCGAGGCGTGCGTGCGGGTGGGGCGGCTGGCGTTCGAGTTCCGGCAGGCGTTCCACAAGGACGTCGTCATCGACCTGGTCTGCTACCGCCGCCGCGGCCACTCCGAGGTGGACGAGCCGTCGTTCACCCAGCCGTTGATGTACGACCTGATCGACGCGCACCGGTCGACCCGCAAGCGCTACACGGAGGCGTTGATCGGCCGCGGCGACATCACCGTCGCCGACGCCGAGGAGGTGCTGCGCAACTACCAGGCGCACCTGGAGAGCGTGTTCGTGCAGACGCGCGACAGCGAGTCGCGGCCCTCGGTCGAGCCGCCGATGGAGCACCTCGCCGAGGAGGCCGTCGACACGACGGTGACCGACGACGTGCTGAAGCGCGTCGTGGACGCGCAGCTCGCGCTGCCCGACGGGTTCACGCCGCACCCGCGGCTGCTGCCGCAGCTCCAGCGGCGCGCGCAGATGCTCGCCGACGGCACGATCGACTGGGCGCTCGGCGAGGCGTTCGCGTTCGGCTCGCTGCTCATGGAGGGGCACCCGGTGCGCCTCGCCGGGCAGGACTCGCGGAGGGGCACGTTCGGCCAGCGGCACGCCGTCGTCGTGGACAGGCGGACCGGCGCGGAGTTCATCCCGCTCTGCCACCTGTCGCCCGAGCAGGCACCGTTCTTCGTTTACGACAGCCTGCTCAGCGAGTTCGCGGCGCTCGGCTTCGAGTACGGATACGCCGTCGCGCGGCCCGAGGCGCTGGTCGCGTGGGAGGCGCAGTTCGGCGACTTCGTCAACGGCGCCCAGTCGATCATCGACGAGTTCGTCGGCGCCGCCGAGGCGAAGTGGGGCCAGCACAGCGGGCTGGTCATGCTGCTCCCCCACGGCTACGAGGGCCAGGGCCCGGACCACTCGTCCGCGCGGATCGAACGCTTCCTCACGCTCTGCGCCGAGGACAACATCACCGTCGCCACGCCGACCACTCCGGCCAACTACGCCCACCTGCTCCGGCTCCAGGTGAAGGGCAGCAAGCGCCGCCCGCTCGTCGTCATCACGCCGAAGTCGATGCTCCGCAACAAGGCCGCCGTCAGCGCCGCCGACGACTTCACGGCACGCGGGTTCCTGCCGGTGATCGGCGACACGGCGACCAACGTCCGCCGCGTCGTCCTCACCGCAGGCAAGGTCCACTACGACCTCGCCGCGTACCGCGAGAAGCAGGGCGTCGACGACGTCGCGCTTGTCCGCGTCGAGCGGCTCTACCCGATGCCGGTCGCCGAGCTGCGCGCCGAGCTGGACCGCTACCCGGGCGTCACCGACGTCGTCTGGTGCCAGGAGGAGCCGGCCAACCAGGGCGCGTGGCCGTTCATGGCGCTGAACCTCCCGGAGCACCTCGGCGAGGGCCGGGCACTGCGCCGCGTCTCGCGCAAGGCGTCGGCCTCACCCGCGACCGGCTCGTCGAAGGTCCACGACGCCGAGCAGCAGGCGCTGGTCACGGCGGCGTTCGAGTAGACCTGCCGTGTACTTCACCGACAAGGGCATCGAGGAGCTGGCCGAACGCCGGGGCGGCGAGCAGGTCACGCTCGCCTGGCTGGCCGAGCGGCTGCGCGACTTCGTCGACCTGAACCCGGAGTACGAGACGCCGGTCGACCGCGTCGCGACCTGGCTCGCCCGCCTCGACGACGACGAGTAGTCAGGGCCGGACGGCGCAGTACGCCGGCCGTCCCGGACGCGGCGGGCCGAACAGCGGCAGCGCGCCCGGCGTCGGCGCCGGCCGGCCGGACGCGCAGGCGGACGTGCGGCCGACGAGGTCGACGGCGTTGCCGCAGAGCCGGACCCGCTGCCAGACGACGTTGTCGCGGGTCGTCCGCTCGCGCACGCGGTGCCCGGGGTCGACGGTGACCTGCAGCAGGTAGTAGCCGTCCGCGACGCCGGAGATCTCCACGTACTGGTGCGGGACCGCGATGTCGTACACGTCGGACCAGCCCACCGAGATGCCCTGCACCTGCGTCAGCGACCCGCCAGGACCCGGAACGGGGTAGCACGCGACGGGCCAGGTGTACGCGGCCTCGGCGTTGCCGCCGCGGTGCTGGACGTCCTCCAGGCAGAAGCCGGCCTTGTCGCCGGTCCGCACCGGTGACCGCCCGAGCCGCACGCCGCCGGCCGTCGAACGCCACAACGCCGCCACCGCGAACTGCGTGATGTGAAAGTGCGCGTGCGCTGGGTCGAGCTCGAACGTTCCGGCACGGACGTCGGAGTACGAGCCGTCGCTGCGGTACACGCGTTGCGCCACCGCCCGCGCCCCCGCTGCGGTGGACGCGTCGGTACGGATCTCGAACGGCCCCGTACCGAAGTTGGCGACGATGGTGTCGAAGCGCAGGCAGCGTCGCGCACCGCGCTGCGCGACGTCGGCCGGGTCGCAGCCGTGCACGACCTCGCGCGAGCTGGTGACGTACGCGTCGCCTGGACCGCCGACGTAGAGCGCCTGGGTCGGCAGCGCGACGAGGTTCGGCAGCAGCTCGCGCGGTCGAGCGGCGGCGTGCGCCGGCGTCACCGAGAGCGCGACCGCGACGGCCGCGGCCAGAGCGGTCCGCGCGGTCACGTCGGCCCCGTGTACTTCACGACGTACGACTCCCGCATGCCGGTGGTCCACTGCCCCGAGGTGGTGTGGCAGTCGCCCTGCCGGTACCCGGACTCGCGGGCGTAGTACGCCGGCCCGGCCGCGCGGAGGGAGAACATGGCGGACGCGTCGTGCGCCACCTCCGGAGTGGTGAGGAACCGCCAGCGCCGTGCGCGCAGGTCGTACGACAGCATCCGCTGGTGCTCGGTGCAGGTCGGGCCGTACGGGTAGATGTCGTGGCCGCCGGCGACGCCGTACCCCGCGACCACGACGAGGCGCGACGCGCGCTCGCCGAACGTCACGAGCTCGATCGCGCCGGCCTGCCCGGACGGCGTGGGGACGACGAGGTTGCGCCACCGCTTCGGCGCCTCGAACAGCAGGATCGCGTCGTGGTTCCACGCGACGACGGACAGGCCGCGACCGCGCGCCGCGGGCACCAGCTGGAGGCCGATCCCGTAGAAGTCCCTGTGGTCCTGCGTCTGGAGCATGTACTGCCACGACCGCCCGGCATCGGTCGTGCGGAGAATCGTCCAGTACTGCTTGTACTGTTCGGGGCCGTACCCCATCCCCGAGGTCCAGATCTCGTCGGGGTCGAGCGGGCTGACGGCGAAGCCCCCCTTCATCCACGGGTTGCCGAACACCTTTGACTCACGCTTGGTCCACGTCTTCGCCGCGTCGGCCGACACCCAGAACGTCTCGGTGGAGGACCCGTAGCAGTTGAGGTAAACCGTCGCCGGCCGCGACGGCGCCATCGCGACCAGGCCGTCGGCGCAGGCCGGGCCCGGCGAGCGGGTCCAGGTCGCGCCGCCGTCGGCGCTGGTGGCGACGTCGAACGACGTGGCGCCGTTCACCGGCTGCACGGTCGCGTACATCCGCTGGCGCGCGGCGGGGAGCCGGGTCGACTCGACGGCGAAGTCCATGATCCGTCCGTCGACGGCGACGTCGTGACCGCTGCCTCCTGGCCGCCCGACACTGAAGACCCGCGTCCAGGTACACCCGGCGTCGGTGCTCCGCACGATGGTGACGCCGTCGGTCGCGACCAGCCGGCTCGGCGTGTCCGGGTCGACCGCATGGTCGGTCAGGTACTGCCCCTCGACGACCGAGTAGCCGCTGTTCTCGAACGAGCGGGCGTTCGTCGGGGGCGGCACCACGACCTCGGGTACCGCGAACGGCGACCGGATCGTCGTCCAGCCGTGGCCGCGCGCGACGACGTTGGCGCAGCCCGCGGCGCCCGCTCCGCCGGGCGCGACCAGCGCGACGGCGACGAGGAGAACGGCGCCCGCGACGCGCGGCGCCCTCATCGCCGCGACCTGGACAGGCAGCGCGACGCGTAGCCGGTCGCGGCGACGAGGCACATCGCGAACAGCGCCCCTGCCGGCCCGGTCGGGAAGCGGGACCGGCGCTCGCGCAACGCCGACATCGGGTGCTCGCCGTTGTGCTGGAGCTCGTTCGCGGCGCGGGCGAACGCGAGCTGCGGCTCGCGTTCCTGCTGCGCGACGGGGACGGCGTTCGACACCGGCTGCGACTGCGCCTGCGGCGCCTGGGCGGGGTTCGGCGCGGGGTTGGGCGCGGGGTTGGGCGCCTGCCCCGGGTTCGGGCCCGGATGCGGGACCGGGTTCGGCGCGGGAACCTGCGGCAACGGCGGCAGCGCCGCGGCGATCCGCGGCGGGACCGGGACGGGCAACGGGCACGTGACGGTGACGTCCGCGGTCGCGACGACCCGCGCCCCGACCCGCGCGGCCAGCGTCACCGTGCGCGTCTGCCCGGTCATCGCGAGACCGCAACGGAACGTCACGCCGTAGCCGAGGTCGGCACCGCGCAGCAGCTCGACCGACGGGTACGCGCGCGGCGCGACGTCGACGACCGCCGGGTCGCCCGGCGTCAGCGGGCCGACGGTGACCGCCGCGCGGTTCTCCAGCGACGCGAGCATCCGGGTGATCTCGACGCCGAGCATCGGGTCGCTGCTCTCGAACTGCCCCTCGGCCGGCGCGATGTAGTCGCACACCAGGGGGTCGCCGCGGTGGATATCGACGAACTCGTCGTCCTGGCAGTCGATGTCGCGCGTGCTCAGCGTGCCGCTCGCCTTGGCGAGCCGGACCAGGTCGGCGTGGCCGCCCGGCTCGACGGCGGCCTCTTTGTTCCGCGCGTTGTCGAGCCAGACGCCGAGGAACCGCACGCCTGACCTCTTCAGCGCCAGCTCGGTCGTCGCGAAGTCGGCGCCGAGGTAGCCGGGCCGCCGGTCGACGGTGCTGAACCGCTGGCCGGTCATCAGCACGATCACCGGAACGGAGTCGGGCGCGAACCCTCCGGTGAGCCCCGCCGCGATGTCGTACGGCGACCGCTTGTCCTCGGCGACGAGCCGGCCGAGCCCGGTCACCGCCTGGAACGTCGCCTCGAGGCCACCGCCGTCGCCGGACGGCGCGCCGTTCTGGTTGATGTTGCGCTGGCGGCGGACGGCGTCGTAGAACGTCTGGTCGACCGGGCCGATCCGGCGCTCGCGGTTGTACACGAAGTCGCCGGACAGCGGGACGAACAGGCTCTCCTGCGGGTTGGTCCCGCTCGGGTAGTCGCCGAACTCGCCGAGACCGGCCCGCAGGTTGCGGATCTTGCCGAGCTCGCGGGCGACGTACACCTGGCCGTGCTTCGTCGGGCAGTACGTGAACAAGCTGCGCGGGCCCATGTCGGCGAGGAAGTACACGTCGAGCCGTTGGGGCGGCAGGTGCAGCGCGACCGGCATCGTCTTACGCATGCCCGGCCTGAGCTGCACGAGATCTTCGGCCGGACGGACCGTCGCCGTTCCCCAGTCCTTCCGCGGCGGCGCCTTGGCGCTCTCCGGCATGCAGCCGCCCGCCTGGGCGGCCGGAGGGGCGGGGAGCACCGGGGTGCGCGGCGGGGTGGCGATCTTGGCCGCCGTACGCCGCCAGATCGCGTCGCCGGCGCGACCTTCGCAGGTGCAGCCGAACAGCTCCGGCGTCTCCGTCCGCGTCGTGACGACCGAGCGCATCGCGGGGCCGTCACGCCAGAGCGCCTTCCACGCGAGCGTCCGCGCGTCGAGCTGGAACACCTGTCCCGCAACGGTCGACGCGAACACGTTGAGGCCCCCGCGGCCGAACGCCACCGCCTCCACCTGGGCCGGCGAGTCCACGACGTTCCACGAGTCGCCGGTGTCCGGTGACAGGAACACGCGCGGCGCGCCCCGCTCGATCACCGCGATCTCGCTCGCGGTCCCGGCAACGCTCAGCTGGACGCCGGCGACCGCGTTCGGAGTCGCGACCGAGAGCGGGCGCCACGCCTGGCCGCCGTTCCCGGACTGGTACAGGCCGCGTTCCGTGGCGGCCCAGAGCGGCACGGACAGGACCTGGAGCGCGGGTGAGCCCAGCGCGAACGCCGGGCCCGCGACGAGGTCGTTGAACGCTGGCACGTCGGTCGGCGCGCCCAGCGCGAACCCCGCGGCGACAGGCAGCGGCTCCCACGTCACGCCGGTGTCCGCGGACGCGTAGATGACGTCGGTGCTCGGCAGCCCGGCGACCGCCGGCGCCGGGTGGGTGAGGACGAACAACGTCCCCTCCGTCGGCGACAGCGCGAGCCGCGGCGGGCGCGTGCTCGGCCCGATGCCGTGGTCGATCGACGTCCAGGTCTCGCCCGCGTCGATGCTGACGACGACGCGCGGCTGGGTCGCGTCGTCGAGCAGCAGGTACACGGAGCCCTCGTCCGACACCTGGACCGAGAGCACCGTCGCGGTCAGCGTCGTGTACGGCCGCGCCGGGGTCGGCGTCGCCGGGACCGCGAACGTCTCCGCCCAGTGGCAGCCGCTGTCGAGCGTGCGCGCCAGGGCGACGCCGTTGGTCGCGTAGAGCCGCTCCGGCACCTGCGGGTCCACGGCGTAGCCGACGATCCGCTGGGTGCCGTGCGCGAACGCGGGCGCGCCGACGCGCGTCCACGTCGTGCCGCTCCTGCCGACGGAGGCCGGGGTGCAGCCGTTGTCGGCAACGGCCTGCGCGACGAGCGACGCGGCGGCCACGACGAGCGCCACGCCCAGCGTGGACACGCGCCGGCCGACCGGGCGGGAGGGCGTCATCGCGTCACCCCTCGTACGCCAGCAGGAGGCCGTGCGCGGTCCCGGTCAGCAGCAGCGGCGCCGCCGCGCCGGCGGCGAAGACCCGGGAGCCGCTGACGGCGAGGCCCGCGCCGGTGCCGGGCGCGTTCGGCTCGCGGACGTCGTAGCGCGCCACCCACGACGTCGCGCCCTTGTCGGTGAGCCCGACCACCACCGGGTACGTCGTGTTGAACGCCGGGCCCGCCACGCCGAGGGCGTACACCCGGTCGCCCCGCGCGTTCGTCGCGATCGCGACGGGCTGCGCGAACGTCGCGCCCTGCGGCGCGAACGTCGTCGTCCACCCCGCCCGCCCGGTCGCGCGGTCGTACGCCGCGACCGCGATGCCGAGCGTCGCGACGGCGGACGCGCCGGTGGCGGCGGCGGCCGTCGTGGCGACGTAGACCCGCTTCTCGTCAGGGCTGACCGCGAGCGCGCCGGGCGCGCCAGGAAGCGTCATCGTCGCGACCTTCGTGCCGCGCGCGCCGTCGTACGCGACGACGCGCCCGCCACCGCTCGTCAGGCCGCCGCCGACGTAGACGCGGTCCCCGCGCTGCGCGACGCCCACGGGGAAGCCCGGCGTCCGCTGCGTCCACCGCGCGGTGCCCGCGGCGCTGTAGCCGATCACCGTCATGTCGAAGATCGCGGTCGGGCTCTGGGTCGGGTGCTCGCTGAGACCGGTGACGTAGACCCGGTCGCCGCGCGGGCTGAGCGTCACGCCGATCGGCTCGTTGCGGCCCCCGGCCAGCCCGGCGTAGCGCCGGACCCAGACCTGGCCACCGGTGCGGGCGTCGTACGCGAGCGTCGCCCAGTCCTTCGGCAGCACCTGGTACGGGCCGGTGCGCTCGCTCCAGCCGGTGACGTACACGCGGTCGCCGCGCGGGCTGACGGCGAGGCCGGTGGGCGCGTTGCCGTTCGCGCCGACGCCCCGGTACACCGCCGCCCAGAGCGCGCGGCCGGTCTTGGCGTCGAAGCGCATCGTCAGGAAGTAGTCGAATGGCCGCGAGTTCAGGTCGGGCCGCAGCGAGATCGTCCCGACAGCGAACACCGCGCGCCCATCAGCGCTGACCGCGACGGCGGTCCCCGCCGTCGGCAGCGGCGTCGACGGGCGGCCGGTCCACAACGCGGTGCCGCGGGCGGCGTCGTACGCGGTGACGGTCATCCGCCCGCGGGTGTCGGTGCCGACGGCGTACACCTTGTCACCCGCGGGCGCGGCCGCGACGCCGGTGAACCTCGGCGTCTCCGCGGGCTGCGCCACCCACTTCTCGCACCGATCGTTCAGGCCGGGTGCGGCCGCGCAGACCGGCGGCTGGACGGCGTGCGCGGGCGCCGCCAGAGCGAGGGACAGCAGCAGCGCGAGGCGGCGCACGTCAGACCTCGGCCATGCTCGCGTGCGAACGCCGGGCCTCGAGCGCGGCCTGGAAGTCGGCCATCGTCACCGACACCGCGCCCTTCGTCCCGCCGCGCGTCACCCGACCGAGGGCTCGCATCCCGGCCGTGTCGCGGAGCCGCTTCAGGTCGGCGCCGGACATGCCCTCGGTAGCCGCGGTGAGGGTGCGCAGGTTGACGTTCTTCGCGAGCTTCACGCTGCGGCACAGCGACTGCAGGAGCTTGAGCCGCCCTACGGCGTCCGGCAGGCCGACCTCGATCGGTTCGAGCCGGCGGCCGACGATCGCCTCGTCGATCGTGTCGATCCGGTTCGTCGCGCCCACGAGCAGGACGCCGTCGCCCCCCTTGAGCCCGTCCAGCTCGCGGAGGAACTGCGAGAGGACCCGCTCCTCCCACTTCGCCGTCGTGTCCGCGCTGCGGCGACGCAGCAGCGCGTCGATCTCGTCGATGAAGATGATCGACGGCCGGTTGGCCCGCGCCTTCGCGAACAGCTTGGCGACCCGCTGCTCCGACTCGCCCGCCCACTTGGACAGCAGGTCCGCCGCCGACAGCTCGTAGAACGACGCGGCGATCTGCGACGCCATCGCCCGCGCGATCGTCGTCTTGCCGGTGCCGGGCGGGCCGTACAGCACGATGCCCGCCGGTGCCCGCACCCCGAGCTCGCGCGCGACGTCGGGCCGGGAGAACACGTTGAGGATGTCCATCACGTGATCGCGGGTGTCCTCGGCGAGGACGACGTCGTCCCACGTGATCCGCTCGTCGAGTGAGATGCGGTGCTGGCCGCCGCGGTCCTCGATGACCTTCGCGATGATCTCGCCGTCGATCGGCGACTTCGCCTTCATCGCCGCCTGCGCGGCGAGCGACACGATCGTCTCCAGCGCGGCGGCGTTGTAGCCGTTCGTCATGCGGGCCAGCGTCGAGAGGTCGACGCCGTCCCACTCCACCGCGTCGCCGCGCCGGGTGAGCTGGACGCGGAACACGTCCTCGCGGTCATGCGGATCGGGCAGGGGAATATGGATCTTCGCGTCGAAGCGCCCCTCGCGCAGCGCCGGGTCCAGCCGGTCGAGGTCGTTGGTGCCGGCGGCGATGACGAGGCCGGGAACGGAGCGGTACTCCTCCAGGCAGATCATCAGCTGCGTCACGACCTCGCGGTGCTCCGCCGATGGCTGCTCGCTGCGGTCGCTCGCGATCGTGTCGATCTCGTCCAGGTAGAGCATGCACGGCGTGTTCTGCCTGGCCAGCTCGAACAGGTGCCGCAGGTTCGCGGCCGCCTCGTGGATGTACGCGCTCGCGATCGTCGCGGGCGAGAACCGGAGGTACCGCAGGCCGTACTCGCCCGCGAGCGCCCGCGAGAGCAGGTTCTTGCCGGTGCCCGGCGGGCCGTAGAACAGCACGCCGTTGTGCACGACGTGGTAGCGCGCGGCCTCGTCCGGACGTTCGAGGATCGTGCCGATCGTCTCGCGGAGCTGCTCCTTCACGTCCTCGAGACCGCCCACGTCGGCGAACGTCTCGAGCTGCTGCGGCGGCACGACGCGCAGCGAGTTCTCCCGGCCGACCTTCGCCGTCGTGCCCCGGTCGGACGCGGAACGCACCTGCGCCGCGAGGATCTCCGTCGCGAGCGCGTAGCCCGCCGCTTCGAGCCGCCGCAGCCGCGCCGCCGCCTCCGCGACGGGCAGCCGGCTGCCGGTCGCGCGGGCGGTGTCGAGCTGGAGCTTCGCCTGGCGGCGTTCCGCGACGTTCTCCTCGAGCCGGCCGCGGAAGTCCTTGCTCACCGCTGCCTGCGCGAGCGCGCGGTTCATGGCGACCACAGCGTGCGCGCCGACCAGCCAGAGCTCGCGTTCGCACTCCTCGACCTCCGCCCCCGCGGCACCGAAGTCGAGGCGCACCAGCGCGTCCTCCGCCGCATCGAGGTGCGTGCGCGCCGTCCGGACGTGCTGGAGCTCGATGTCGACCTTGCCCAGCAGCTCGGGAACCCGCAGCGCCGCAAGGGAGTCGAGCGCCCCGGCGAGCTCGTCAACCGGGCCGCGGACGAGGCTCACCATGGCCCGCGCCTCCTCGCGCGCCGCCTCCTCCTCGATCCGCCAGAGCGCTTCCATCTCCGGCCGCGCCTTGCGCCGGCGCAGCCGCGGCAGGTCCTCGACCAGCCGGTCCTTCTCCAGCGCGTGCAGCACATCGCGGCTCGTCACGCGGGCGGCGTTGCGGTGGTACAGGGAGACCTCGGGGTGCCGGGCGACCGGCGCCTGCGCGCTCACTCGCCGCTCCTGCCGGTCGGCACGGACACCCGCGCGTCGGCGTCGTTCCCGGTGAGCAGCGTGCCGAACATCTCGATGTCCGGCCGGACGGCGCTCAGCACGGCTTCGAGGTCGGGGCCCTCGATCGTCTCCTCGGTCTCCAACCGCGCGGCCAGCGCGTCGAGCGTCAGCCGGTGCGTGACGAGAAGATTCGTCGCCTCGCGTTCGGCGTCCTCGACGATGCGGCGCATCTCGTGGTCGACGTCCTGGTGGGTCATGCCGCTCACGCTGCCGAGCGGGACGTCCGCGTCGAGGAACCCGTCCACGTCGGCGGCCAGGAACCGCAGCCGGCCGAGCTTGTCGCTCATGCCGTAGCGGGCGACCATGTCGCGCGCGACGTTGGTGGCGAGCTCGATGTCCTTCTCCGATCCGGTCGACGGCTCGCCGAACACCAGCTCCTCCGCCGCGACGCCCGCGAGGTGCGTGACGATCCGGCTCTGGAGCTGGCTCTTGGAGAGCATCGCCGCCTCCTGGTCGGCCTTGATGGTCGCGGCGCCGACGTTGCCGCCGCCCGCCAGGATGGTCACCCGGTGCACCTCGTCGAAGCGGCCGGTCGCCGCCGCGACGATGACGTGCGCGCTCTCGTGGTACGCGGCCCGCTTGCGCTCCTCGGGGTTCAGGACCCGCCCCTTGCGCGCCGTACCCGAGAGCGTTCGCTGGATGGCGTCCTCGAGGTCGGGAGTCTCGATCTCGGGCTTCCCCTGGCGCACGGCGAGCAGGGCCGCCTCGTTGACGACGTTCGACAGGTCGGCGCCGGAGAAGCCCGGCGTGCGGCGGGCGACGTAGCCGAAGTCCACGTCGTGCGTGAACGGCTTGCCCCGCGCGTGCAGCTCCAGGATCTTGACGCGGCCGACGAGGTCGGGCCGGTCGACGGTGACGTGCCGGTCGAAGCGCCCGGGCCGCAGCAGGGCCGGGTCGAGGATGTCGGGCCGGTTGGTCGCGGCCATGACGACGATGCCGGAGCCGACGTCGAAGCCGTCCATCTCGACCAGGATCTGGTTCAACGTCTGCTCGCGCTCCTCGTTGCCGCCGCTGCCGCCGCCACCGGCGCGCTTGCGGCCCGCCGCGTCCAGCTCGTCGATGAACACGACGGCCGGCGCGACCGCCCGCACCCTTCTGAACAGGTCGCGTACCCGGGCTGCGCCGACGCCGACGAGCGACTCGACGAACTCCGCGCCCGCGACGCTGAAGAACGGCACGCCGACCTCGCCCGCGACCGCCTTGGCGAGCAGCGTCTTGCCGCAGCCGGGCGGGCCGATGAGCAGCACGCCCTTCGGCGGCTGCGCGCCGAGCACCTTGTAGCGGTCGGGGTCGGCGAGGTAGTCGCGGACCTCCTTCAGCTCCTCGACGGCCTCGTCGGCGCCGGCCACCTCGGCGAACGTGATGGGCTGCTTCTTGCGCTTGCTGAACCGCCCCTTGCCGATCGAGCCGAACGTCTCGACCTCGCCGATCCCCGCGCTGCCGCCCTTGCCGGACGTGAACAGCAGCACGAACAGGTTCGCCAGCATCAGCAGCGGCAGCACCAGCGTCGTGACGATCCGCATGTCGCCCTTGCGGGTCTGCGGGTCCACCGTGACGCGCGCGCCGCCGTCGGCGGCGAGCTGGATCAGCACCGCCGTCGTCGAGTCGCTCTTCGGGTACGGCATCCAGAACGCCTGCCGCTTCAGCACCGGTGCCGGCGTCACGGTGGCGGGCCTGGTCGCGGCCGGCTTGGTCGCGACCGGCTTGGCGGGCTTGGCGGCGGGCTGGGCAGCGGCGGGGACGGCGACGGCGCCGTCGTCACAGGCCGGCGGCGGCGCGGCGGGTGCCGCGAACGCGGTCCCGCCGGCGGCGGGCGGCGTCGCCGGGGCGGGGGCTGCACCGGCACCCCCCGCCGCCGGCGCGACCTCGCACAGGAAGGAGCCGGACACCTGCGCGTCCTCGTCGTGGAACTCCGCGCCGGTCAACCGCTTCGCCGACGCGATCGCGCCGAACTGGTCGATCGTCAGGCGGCGGCCGTGCGGCTCCGGCGCGAGGTAGGACAGGCTCCACACGAACACCAGCCCGAGCAGCAGCAGCGTCGCCGTGAGGACGTACACCTGCTTGCCCCGGGTCTTACGGCGCTGCACGCGGGCGCGCCGCCAGTTGCGGACGGCGACCTTCGTGGCGTTCCGCGCGGTGCCGGCGAACCCGAGCACCGCCTCGCGAACCTCCGTGAGCATGGCCGCCTCCCGCGCGCATACCGGCCCGTACCGGGCCCTTGCGGATGATTCGACCAGCGATCGCGGCGCGGTCGTGGCCAACCCGGCGCCCGCCCGTGGCCACCCCGCCCCGCCCCCGCCCGCCCTCCACCGTGCAGGGAGGGCCGGGGACGTCGCGGCTAGGACTCGGCTTGGCGGGCGTGGTAGGCCGACTCGCCGACGTTGCCTTCGGTGGCGTACCACTCGGCCGCGCGTTCGTGGATCTCCCGGCGGCGCCGCGGGGTCAGGCGCGCGTAGAAGTACTCCCGCACGCTGGCGTGGAAGAAGGCAACGTCCCCGCCCCGGCTGCGGCTCGCGAGATGGCGCCTGACGAGCCGGCGGCTGGTGTCCTGCACGGTGCCCACGGTCTGCTCGGACACGAACGCCAGCGACGCGTCGGTGAACCGGTCCCGGAACACCGACGCCGCGTCGAGGATCGCCCGGTCCGCCGAGTCGAGCAGGTCGCTGATCGCGGACAGCAGGAAGTCCTGGACCTCCTGCTGCTGGGTGAGCGCGGAGGTCCCCTCGGCGACCTCGTCGGGCGCGGCGGCCTTGAGCCACGACGCGGCCAGCGTCACCAGGTGCGGCAGCCCCTCGGTCCACGCGTGCACCGTCTCCGCCATGACGGGACCGGTCCGGACCCCGAGCTGGGCGAGGAGCGCCTGGGTCTCCAGCCGGGTCATCGGCGGCATCGGGAACGTCGCCCCGCCCGGCTCGCGGTAGCGGCCCACCATGACGACCCGCAGCTCGGGCAGCCGCAGCGTCGCCTCCTCCGCGAACCCGCCGATGCCCGCGTCGTCGGCGGCGACGTGGCAGTCGTCGAGGACGAGGAGCTGCGGCCCGTCGGCGAGGTCGCGGATCGCCAGCCGGCTCACGATGCCGAGGTCCGGTGCGGGCAGCGCCTCGCCCATGTAGGCCGCGAGCGCGGGCCGGCCGCGGGCCCGGAGGTACTCGCCGAGCTCGAACGCGAACGCCCCGAACGTCATGCTGACGCCGGCCCGGAACCGGTGCCAGAGCACCGGCGTCCGTTGCGCGGTCTGCGCGGCGAGCTCGGCCACCAACGACGTCTTGCCGATCCCCTTGGGCCCGTGGACGTGGACGAGGTGGTGCGCGGCCAGCAGCTCCGCGAGCGAGCGCCGTACCCCCGGCCGGTCGAGGAAGTCGGCGATCGCGGGGATCGGCTCGGGCCGGTACGTCGGGCCTTCGTCCTGGTGCGCGACGGCGGTCAGCTCGGCGTGGAGGAGCCGGATCGCGCGGGCACGTTCGCGGGTCAGCTGGCGCGGGGAGATGCCGAGCCGTTCCGCGGCGGAGACGTGCTTCGCCCCGTCGACGAAGCAGGTCTTGAGGACGAGGTACGGCAGCTCCTGCTGCTTCGGACCGGCGGCGTCGTTGGGGCGGAGCCGGTCGATCGCCTGGACGAGCATGTCGCGCGCGGCGTTGCCGACGGCGATCGGCGACGACGCGGCGGGCATCCGGCCCCGGGCGTGGAGCAGCGCGGCAAGGTCCGGGTCGGAGAGCCGGTCCGGCTGCCGCAGCAACGACAGCCAGCGCCGTACGTCGGTCTCCGACAGCGTCAGAACCGCTGCGGGGCTCACCTTGACCACCTCGGGGCGGGGGATGGCGCGGTTGCGCGGTGATTCGCGGTCCTCGGGTGGGTTTCCTCCTTTCCGGGGGCGGGGCACTACCGGATGGGACCACCCGCCGCCAACGGCGCGTGGCCAGGGCGTGGCCCAGGCGTAGCAACGGTGCGCGGGGGGCGTAGGGTGCGCCAGAGCAGGGAGGTGTCCCGTGGGCAGGAAGTTCTCGGTCCGCCCCGCGCTGACCGTGAAGGGCCGCACGTACAAGGGCCTGCGCGGGTTCGCGGGCAAGCCGTTCCACCCGCCGTTGACCGACATCCCGGTGGCGGCGTACGTGTTCGCGGCGCTGTTCGACCTCGGCTCGTGGGTTAGCGGCAATCACCGGCCGCGCGGGCTGTTCCTCAACCACGCGGCGACGTACGTCCTCGTGGTCGGCGCGCTGGTCAGCCTGCTCGCGATGCTCACCGGCTGGGCGGACTGGCACCGGTCCAGCCAGGTCGGCACGCAGGCGCGGCGGACCATCAACACGCACGCGGTGATCATGATCGCGACGTCGGTGATCGTCCTCGTCGACATCGCCGTCCGCGTCCGCGTGGACGACACGCACGCGCACACCACGCCGTTCGTCGCGGTGCTCTCGGTCCTGGCCGCGCTGCTCGTCAGCACCGGCAGCACGTACGGCGGCTCGCTGGTCTTCGACTACGGCTTCAACGTCGAGACGTCCGGCGACCACCCGGTGTGGCACGAGAGCGAGACCGACGTGTTCCCGGGCCACGAGGGTCCGGGCGCCACCTGACGCCTCAGCGGCGCGCGAAGGACAGGCGGTAGACGCCGCCGTTCTGCGAGAGCAGGTAGAGCTCGCCGGCCCGGTCCCGGCCGAACGCGAGGATGTTCTGGGGGAACGTCGCCACCTGGCCGGCGACGGTGCGGCCGCCGGCGTCCCTGCCGAGCAGCCAGACCCGGCCGGAGCAGTAGTCGCCGTAGAGGTAGTCGCCGGCGACGAGGGAGGCGTACCTGCTGCCGCGGTACACGTACCCGCCGATGATCGCGCAGCCCAGCGAGTGCGTGTACTCGAACGTCGGCGCGCGGAACGTCCGGCCGGTGCAGTACGAGCCGCCGTACACCGGTGAGTGCCCCGGCGACGTGTCCTGGCTGCCCTCGCGGCAGTCCCAGCCGAGGTTCAGCCCGCCGGTGTTCGGCAGGTGGTCGATCTCCTCGCGGTCGCCCTGCCCGACGTCGCCGATCCACAGGTCGGGGTTGCCGCGGTCGAACGAGAACCGCCACGGGTTGCGCAGGCCGTACTGCCAGATCTCGCCGCGCGCGCCCGCCCGCCGGACGAACGGGTTGCTCGACGGGATCGAGTACTGCCGCCCGCCCGCCGGGTGGTTGGCGTCGATGCGGAGGATCTTGCCGAGCAGCGAGCCGAGGTTCTGCGCGTTGCCGTTCGGGTCGCCCCCGCCGCCGCCGTCGCCCGTACCGATGAACAGGAACCCGGCCGGGCCGAACGCGAGCTGCCCGCCGTTGTGGTTGGTCTGCCCCGGGTGCGGGACGACGAGGATGTCGACGCCGCTCGGGTTCGCCGCGTCGGACGTCGGGGCGGCGTGGAACCGCGTGACGCGGAGCGCGCGGTTGGCGTCGGTGTAGGCGACGAAGAACAGCCCGCTCGTCTTGTAGTCCGGCCGGAACGCGACGGACAGCAGCCCGCCCTCGCCCGCCGTGCTGACCCGCTTGGTGATGTCGAGGAACGGCGTCGGCTTGAGCCGGCCGTCGCGGATCACCCGGATCCGGCCGCGGCGTTCGACGACGAACAGCCGCGCGTCACCGTCGGGGTGCGAGAGCGCGACCGGCTCGCCGAGCCCGGCCGCGACGAGCGTCCAGCCGGCCTTGACCAGGCGCGGGTCGGGCGTCGCCGCACCGGCGGGCGCGGTCAGCCCGGCGAACGCGAGGACGGCGGCGGTCAGGGCGACGAGGGTGCGGCACATGACCCGACGTTACCCGGCTTACCGGCGGCGGAACGTCACGTGGTACACGGCGTTGACCGACATGAGGTACAGCTCCCCCGTGCTGTCGCGGCCGAAGCCGAGCATCAAGCCTGGGAACTTGCCGACCAGGTCCACGCGGTACCTGCCCTTGGAGTCCTGCCCGAGCAGCCAGAGCCGTCCCGTGCAGTAGTCGCCGTAGAGGTACTTGCCGCCGACGAGCCCCGAGTACGTCGTGCCCCGGTAGACGTACCCGCCCATGACGGCGCAGTTGTCGGACGCGTGCGGGTATACGTAGACCGGCGGGGCGAACGTCGGGCCGGTGCAGTAGGCGCCGCCGTACGTGGCCGAGGTGTCGAGGTTGCCTTCGCGGCAGTCCCAGCCGAAGTTCAGCCCGCCGACGTTGGGTACGCGGTCGATCTCCTCGCGGTCGTTCTCGCCGACGTCGCCGATCCAGAGGTCGGGGAGGCCACGGTCGAACGAGAACCGCCACGGGTTGCGGAACCCCACCAGCCAGATCTCCGGCACCGCGCCGGCCCGGCCGACGTACGGGTTGTTCGACGGCACCGAGTACTGCTTGCCGCCGGCCGGGTGGTTGACGTCGATGCGCAGGATCTTGCCGAGCGGCGAGCCGAGGTCCTGCGCGGCGTTCGCCTGGTCGCCGGCCACGTCTTTGGGGCTGCCGTCGCCGGTGCCGATGAACAGGAACCCGGCCGGGCCGAACGCGATCTGCCCGCCGTAGTGGTTGCTCGTGACGGGGTACGGCACGTCGATGACCGTGACGCGCGACGTACTATCCGCGACGTCGGCCGCCGGCGCCGCGTGGAAGCGCGCGACGTGCAGGACGTGGTCCGACTTCATGTACGCGACGAAGAACAGCCCGCTGGTCTTGAAGTCCGGCCGGAACGCCATCGACAGCAGCCCGTCGACGCCTTCGTTTTCGACCAGCGCCGAGACGTCGAGGAACGGCGCCGGCAGCAGCGCGCCCTTCTTGACGACGCGGATGCGACCGGGGCGCTCGACGACGAACATCCGGGCGTCGCCGTCCGGGTGCGTCAGCTGCACCGGCTCTACGATGCCGGTGACGAACGGCGTCCAGGCGGCGCGCACCATCCGCGAGCCGGGCGGGACGATGGACGCCTGCGCGGGTCCCGGCACGCTCACGGCCGGCAGCGCCAGGGCAAGAGCGATCAGGGCGCCTACGGCTCGTCGCATACGACGACGTTACGGGATCAGCACGACCTTGCCGAAGGAATCGCCGGACCGCACCCGTTCGAACGCGCCCCGCGCCTCGGCCAGCGGCCTGGTCGAGTCGACCAGCGGGCGGACGCCGGTCGCGTCGAGCAGCCGGACCAGCGCGTCGAGCTCGGCCCTGCTGCCCATGGTCGAGCCGGCGACGGTGAGCTGGCGGAAGAACACCCGCCGCAGGTCGGCGGACGGCTCGGACCCGCTCGTCGCGCCGGCGACCACGAGCGTGCCCCCCGGCTCCAGCGACTTGAGCGAGTGGTCCCACGTCGCCGCGCCGACGGTCTCCATCACGGCGTCGACGCGTTCCGGCAGCCGCGCGCCGCTCTCGAACGCCGCGTGCGCGCCGATCTCGACGGCCCGCTCCCGCTTCGCGGCGTCCCTGCTGGTGACGTAGACGACGTACCCCGCCGCCCGCGCCAGCATGACCAGCGCGGTGCTCACGCCGCCGCCCGCCCCCTGGACGAGCACCCGCCCGCCCGGGCGCAGCCCGCTCTTGGTGAACAGCATCCGGTACGCCGTCAGCCAGGCCGTGGGCAGGCAGGCCGCCTCCGCCCAGGTCAGCGAAGCGGGCTTCGGGACGAGGTTGCGCCTGGGCACGGCGACGTGCTCGGCGAGGGTGCCGGGGTGGCGTTCGGAGAGCAGCGTGCGGCCGGGGTCGAGGGTCTCGTCGCCGTACGCCGGGTCGCCGACGACGGCGTGCACGACGACCTCCTGCCCGTCCTCGGTCACGCCCGCCGCGTCGCAGCCGAGCACCATCGGGAGCTGCTCGGGCGAGAGCCCGACGCCGCGCAGCGACCAGAGGTCGTGGTGGTTCAGCGCGGCGGCCCGGACGTCGACGCGGACCCAGCCGTCCGGCACCACCGGGTCGGGCACCTCGCCGACGGTCAGCCCGGCGAGCGGGTCGGAGTCGTCGAACGACGTTGCGGTGACGGCGAGCACGCGGCCGACCCTAGCGCCGGGCGACGCCGGTCGCGCGGGCCGCCTCGGCGACGGCCGCCGCGACGGCGGGCGCGACGGCCGGGTCGAACACGCTCGGGATCACGCGTTCCGCGGTTGGCTCGGGCACGAGGGACGCGATGGCATCTGCGGCGGCGAGCTTCATCGCCTCGTTCACCGTCGAGGCCCGCACGTCGAGCGCGCCGCGGAACACGCCGGGGAACGCCAGCACGTTGTTGATCTGGTTCGGCAGGTCGCTGCGCCCGGTCGCGACGACCCGCGCGGTCCTGGCGGCGACCTCCGGGTCGACCTCGGGCACCGGGTTGGCGAGCGCGAACACGATCGGGTCGGCCGCCATCGCGGCCAGCGCCTCCGCCGGCACCGAGGCGGGACCGGACACCCCGACCAGCACGTCCGCGCCGCGCAGCGCCTCGGCGACCGAGCCGGTCAGGCCGCGCGGGTTGGTCGCCGCCGCGAGCCGCGCCTTGTGCCCCTCGACGCCCGCGCGGCCCGCGTACAGCACGCCGGTCCGGTCGGTCACGACGACGCCCGCGACCCCCGCGTCGAGCAGGATGCGGGTCACCGCCGTCCCCGCCGCGCCCGCGCCGCAGACGACGACGCGCAGGTCGCCCATGGGTTTCGCGACGACGCGGGCGGCGTTGCGCAGCGCGGCGAGCACGACGATCGCGGTGCCGTGCTGGTCGTCGTGGAACACCGGGATGTCGAGCAGCGCGCGGAGCCGGTCCTCGATCTCGAAGCAGCGCGGCGCGCTGATGTCCTCCAGGTTGACGCCGCCGTACGCCGGGGCGATCCGCCGGACGGTCTCCACGATCTCGTCCACGCCGGTCGTGTCGAGGCAGATCGGGACGGCGTTGACGCCGGCGAAGTGCTTGAACAGCAGCGCCTTGCCCTCCATCACCGGCAGCGCGGCGACCGGGCCGATGTCGCCGAGCCCGAGCACGGCCGTGCCGTCGGTGACGATCGCCACCGTGCCGCCCCGCTGCGTGTACTCGTACGCGAGCGCCGGGTCGTCGCGCAGCGCGAGGCAGACGTCGGCGACGCCCGGCGTGTAGGCGCGGGACAGGTCGGTCATGTCGCGCAGCGGCACGCGGATGCCCGTCTCGATCTTGCCCCCGCGGTGCAGCGCGAACGTCGGGTCGTCCATAGGTCTCCTCGGAACGGGCCTGCGGCGGACCTGGCCTGCCGCGGCGGGAAACACCGGGGATCGCCCGGGCCTCGATTCTGGCACGGGACGCCGCGACGTTGCGGCGCCGGGGTGTCCCTGCGGCAAGATGGGCGTCACGTTCAGCCACTGTCCTTGGAGGACTCGTGCTCGACCTCAAGACTCGCGCCGCCGTCGGCGGCCTGGTAGCCGTGCTCGGCCTGAGTGCCTGCGCGACCAAGAACGACAACGGCGCCATCGGCACGACGACGCCGGCCGTGGACGCCGCCCTCGCGGCGAAGGTCCCCGCGGCCGTCAGGTCCGACGGCAAGATCGTGGTCGGCACAGACTCGACGTACGCGCCGAGCGAGTTCCTCGCCGCCGACGGCAAGACCATCCAGGGCTTCGACGTCGACGTGTTCAACGCCGTCGCCGCCAAGCTCGGGCTGACCGCGCAGTTCGTCACTGCGCCGTTCGACAACATCATCCCGAGCGTCGGCTCCGGCAAGTACGAGATCGGCGTCTCGTCGTTCACCGTCAACGCCGAGCGCAAGAAGACCGTCGACATGGTCGGCTACTTCCAGGCCGGCACGCAGTGGGGCACCAAGGCCGGCAACCCCGCCAAGGTCGACATCGACAACGCCTGCGGCAAGAAGATCGCCGTGCAGAAGGCGACCGTGCAGGTCGACGACCTGACGGCCCGGTCGAAGAAGTGCACGACCGCGGGCCGCCCGAAGATCACGATCGACCAGTACCAGGGCCAGGACGAGGCCACCGCGGCCGTCGTCTCCGGCAAGGACGACGCGATGCTCGCCGACTCGCCGGTCGTCGCGTACGCGGTGAAGCAGACCGGCGAGTCGCTCGAGCTGCTCGGCGAGATCTACGACTCGGCGCCGTACGGCTACGTCCTGAAGAAGAACCAGGGCGAGTTCGCGCAGGCCGTGGCCGACGCGCTCAAGGCGATCATCGCCGACGGCTCCTACGCCGCCGCCCTCAAGAAGTGGGGCGTCGAGCAGGGCGCCATCACGGACCCGAAGGTCAACCCCTGACGTCGGCGGCGGGGAGCGGGTCCGGGGTCGCGGAGGCGCCGGAGTCGTTCCGCGCCGTCCCCGTCCGCCACCCCGGACGCTGGGTGGCGACGGCCGTCATCGCGGTGCTCGTCGCGATGTTCGTGCACATGCTCGTCACGAACGACGCGTTCCAGTGGCGGTTCATGGTCCGCAACATGTTCACGCCGCCGGTCATCGAGGGCGCGCGGACGGCCATCGTCGCGACCGTCGTGTCGATGGTGATCGGCGTCGCGCTCGGCGTCGTGTTCGCGGTGATGCGGCTCTCCCCGAACCCGGTCATCTCCTCCGTCGCGTGGGTCTACACGTGGTTCTTCCGCGCCGTACCGCGCCTCGTGCTGGCGATCCTGTTCGGCAACCTCGGCATCCTCTACGCGCGGATGGAGTTCGGGCTGCCGTTCGACACGCAGCTCATGCGGCTCGTCGGCCTGCACGGCGACACGAAGGTCTTCGGACTCGACGCGCGGACCGCGCTCACCGGGTTCGTCGCGGGCGTCCTCGCGCTCGCGCTGTCCGAGGGCGCGTACATGGCGGAGATCGTCCGCGCCGGCATCCTCGCGGTCGACAAGGGGCAGACCGAGGCGGCCCACGCACTCGGCATGAGCCGGGGGCTGACGATGCGGCGGATCGTTCTGCCGCAGGCGATGCGGGTCATCGTGCCGCCGACCGGCAACGAGACCATCGCGATGCTGAAGGACACGGCCGTCCTCGCGTTCGTGCCCGTCACGAACGAGCTGCTGTTCCAGCTCCGCGCCGTCGGCTCGCGGACGTTCCGCGTGTTCCCGATGCTCGTCGCGGCCTGCCTCTGGTACGCCGCGCTCACCAGCGTGCTGATGGTCGGCCAGCACTTCCTGGAGAAGCGGTTCTCGCGGGGGGTGGCGCGGTGAGCGTCATAGTCCGCGCGGAGGCGGTGCGGAAGTCGTTCGGGCACCTGGAGGTGCTGAAGGGCATCGACCTGGAGGTCGCCGAGCGCGAGGTCGTCGTGCTGCTCGGCGCGTCGGGCTCCGGCAAGACGACGTTCCTCCGCTGCATCAACCACCTGGAGAAGATCGACGGCGGCCGGCTGTCGGTCGACGGCGAGCTGGTCGGGTACCGGCAGCACGGCGACAGGCTCTACGAGCTGCGCGAGAACGAGGTCGCCCGCAAGCGCGCCGAGATCGGCATGGTGTTCCAGCGGTTCAACCTGTTCCCGCACATGACCGCGTTGCAGAACGTCACCTGCGCCCCGACCCACGTCCGTAAGGTGCCGCGCGCGGCGGCCGAGAAGCGCGCCTACGAGCTGCTGGACCGGGTCGGGCTCGCGGACAAGGCGGGGGCGTACCCGTCGATGCTCTCCGGCGGGCAGCAGCAGCGCGTCGCGATCGCGCGGGCGCTGGCGATGGACCCCAAGCTGATGCTGTTCGACGAGCCCACGTCAGCCCTCGACCCCGAGCTGGTCGGCGACGTTCTCGACGCCATGAAGGCGCTCGCGCGCGACGGCATGACGATGGTCGTCGTCACGCACGAGATGGGCTTCGCCCGGGAGGTCGGCGACCGGGTCGTGTTCATGGACGCGGGCGTCGTTGTCGAGCAGGGCGTGCCGCGTGACGTGTTCGCGAACCCCAAGCATGAGCGCACCAAGGCGTTCCTCTCCAAGATTCTTTGAGCCACTCGCCGGCGGCCGTGGCGGCACTGGAGCGGCAGGGCTCGACCCTGGCAGACTGCCGCGCATGGAGTACGTGCAGACGAAGGTGCCTGGCGCGTGGGTGGGGACGCCGCGCCGGCACGCCGACGACCGCGGCGTGTTCATGGAGTACTACAAGGCGTCCACGTTCGAGGCGGCCGTCGGGCACCCGTTGACCGTGCGCCAGGTCAACAACTCGGTCTCCCGCCGCAACGTCCTGCGCGGCATCCACTACGCGCTCGTCCCGCCCGGCCAGGCCAAGTACGTCTACTGCGCGCGCGGCGCGGGGCTCGACTTCGTCATCGACATCCGCGACGGCTCGCCGACGTTCGGCGCGTGGGACGTCGTGCGGATCGACGACGTCGACCGGCGCTGCGTCTACATCGCCGAGGGGATCGGGCACACGTTCGTCGCGCTGACCGACGACGCGTCGTTGATGTACCTCTGCTCGACGGAGTACGACCCGGCCAGGGAGTTCACCGTGTCGCCGACGGACCCGGCCCTCGGGATCGACTGGGGCGTCGCCGCGCCGGTCCTGTCCGACCGCGACCGGAGCGCCCCGACGCTGGACGAGGCCCGGGCGCTCGGGCAGCTCCCGACGTGGGAGTCGTGCGTCGCCCACTACGCCGCCCTGGGCACCCGCGTCGGCTCAGCGGACCCGGCCGGCCGCGCGTAGCGGGCGGTACCGCCACCGCACCTCGCCCACGACGTCCTCGCTGCGTACCGCGCCGAACACCCGGCTGTCGTCGCTCGCGGCGGCGTTGTCGCCCTCGACCCACCACCGCCCGTCGCCGGTCCGGCGGGTCACCCGCTTGACCACGAGGCGTTCGGGCAGGCGGACCACGACGACCCGGCCGACGCGGGGCGGCGTCCGCCGGACCAGGAGCCACTCCCCCGGCGCGAGGGTCGGCACCATGGAGAGCCCGCTCACGGCCACCCGCAGCCACGGCAGCCGCACGGTCCCTCCTCGGCTTGTAGGGTCGGAATGAGACTCCATCGCGTACCCGACGAAAGGACAACCCCGATGTCGCTGCTGGCCCGCCTGCTGGCCCCGCGCGTCACGGTAGAGGCGCACTGCGACCTCCCCTGCGGCGTCTACGACCCCGCTCAGGCCCGGATCGAAGCCCTGTCGGTGAAGGCGTGCATGGAGAAGTACGCCGCCTCCGACGACGACCAGTTCAGGACCCGCGCCATCCTCATCAAGGAGGA
The DNA here is from genome assembly GCA_030840645.1 of Frankiaceae bacterium. Taxonomy (GTDB): domain Bacteria; phylum Actinomycetota; class Actinomycetes; order BP-191; family BP-191; genus BP-191. The sequence goes on along the minus strand of JAVEEC010000128.1, from coordinate 21,920 downwards.
GCGCGCGGACCTCGTCAAGCACCACCTCTGGGTCCTCTGGACCGACTACTTCAAGCCCGAGCACCTCGAGGCGCACCCCGGCCTGCACCAGCTGTTCTGGGACGCGACCAAGGCCGCGGGCGCCGCGAAGAAGTCGCTCGACCCGGCCGACGGCCAGAAGGTCATCGACCTGGTCGACCAGATCGCCGCGGTGTTCGCGGAGACGAAGAAGTAGAGCGGGCTCTGCTCGCCGGCGTCGGGTCGGCGGCCGTGTGGCGCCCTGTTCGGGTGCGCGGCCGCCGGCCTCTCGCGATGCGGCCCGTGGCGACCCGAACTCCGCGCGCCCGCCGCGCGCGCCGCACTGTCGCGAGACTAGTGACGTGATCCGGCCCGCCCGGCCCGACGACGTGCCCGCAGTCCTGGCGCTCGTTCGCGAGCTCGCGACGTACGAGCGCGCCGCGTCCTCCGTCGTCGCGACCGAGGCGCTGCTCACCGAGGCGTTGTTCGGCCCGGCACCCGCCGCGTTCTGCCACGTCGCCGAGGTCGACGGCGACGTCGCCGGCTTCGCGCTCTGGTTCCTGAACTTCTCAACCTGGCTCGGCCGCCACGGCATCTGGCTGGAGGACCTGTACGTCCGCCCCTCGCACCGCGGCCGCGGCCTCGGCAGGGCGCTGCTGGAGACGTTGACGACCATCGCCGCGGAACGCGGCTACGGCCGCGTCGAGTGGTGGGTCCTCGACTGGAACGAGCCCGCCCAGGCGTTCTACCGCTCGCTGGGCGCCGAGCCCCAGGACGACTGGACCGTGTGGCGCATCGAGGTTCCGTAGCCGGCTACAGAACGAGTCAGGCGCGCCGAGCGCGGCGGCGCAGGAGCACCGCCGCCGCGCTGCCCACCAGCGCCAGTAGAGACACCGCCTCGCCGCCACCGGTCGACGGGAGCGTCGGCTTCGCCGCGGGGGCGTTCGACACCGAGACCGTCGTGGAACGCGACGACGAGGCGCCGTTCTTGTCGGTCACCTTCAGGGTGACGGTGTACGTCCCGGCCTTCGCGTACGCGTGCGCCACCGAACGGCCCGAGGCTGACGAGCCGTCGCCAAACGCCCACGCGTACGCCAGGTCGGACGGGGCCTGCCGGTCGTCGAACGACGCCGAGCCGTCGAACGACACCGGCTGGCCGACCCGCGCCGAGGCCGGCTTGACCTCGAGCATGGCGGTCGGCGCGACGTTCGGTGACGCGGCATCGCCGGTGTAGCCGTAGTTGAACGCCGCGCAGCGGGGCGTGGTCGTGAACGTCACCGCGCCGACCAGGTCGCCGCCGACGCCCGGCTCGGAGTCCGGCCCGGCGTCGTCGCCTGTCATGTCGTCGACGGTGAACTTGAGGCAGTTGTTGCGGAACTCCCAGTTGCCGGACTCGGATGCGGGGTCCTTGTAGTTGTCGATCCAGCCCGAGTCGTTGAACGAGTCGCCCTTCGTGAACGCCGCGTCGTTGAGGTTCGGCGTGGAGCTGCCGACTGTCGGGTGCGCGTCCAGCGGCGACTGCGCGGGCGGGTCGTCGGTGCCGGCGTTGCCGTAGCCGTGCGCCTCGTTGGTGTAGACGAGCAGCATGCCGGGGCTGAAGCCGATGGCCGCGCGGTCGTTCTCGTTCTTGCCGTTGTAGTCGAAGCCGCTGCGGTCGCGCATCTCCATGTAGTAGCCGTGGTCCGCGGTGGCGGCGACGTCCGAGGAGACCCACTGCCAGCCCTTCGTGCACCGGCTCGCGACCCGCAGGTCCTCCTTGCACCCGCCGTTGTACAGGCGCGGGCGGTCGGCGGCGGCGTCCTCGAAGTTGCTCTGCCAGATCGGCTTGCCGTCGACGCTGATGACGACGTCATCGATGAACCAGCCCGGGTGCGCGAGGCCGGGGTCGGTGGCGTAGGAGAACCGCACGACGCCCGACGAGCCGGCGAGCGCGGAGATGTCGTACGAGTCCTTGAGGAACGGCCCGTCCGGGTAGTTGGTCGAGCCCGGCACCGCGGCGACGCGGTCAGCGGCCTGGGTGTTGTTCTTGTACGAGCCGCTGGTGCCGGTGATGCCGTTGCCGTACTTGGCCTGGCAGTTGTTCGTGTTCGGGTTCTGCGCGGCGGGCGTCGTGTAGCCGTTGTCGGAGGGGACCGAGGTGTAGGTCTCCCCCTTGTCCTTCGAGATGAGCACGAAGCCGTAGTCGTAGTCCCACTCGATGTCCCAGTACGACGCGAACGAGAGCGTGACCTTCGCGCCGGCGGGGAGTCCTTCGAGCTCGGGGAGGCCGATGTCGAGGTTGTGGCCCTTCTCCGGCGCGCAGCCGTAGTCGTTGCCGGAGCCCGACCACCAGACGTGCGAGGGCGAGGCTCCCTGGGAGACCTTCTCCGGGCTGATCAGCTGTCTCCCAGGCAGTTTCGCCGTGTACGCCTCGCCGTTGGCGACGTTGGGGCCGCTCAACGTGTACGGCACGCCGCTCGGTGTCCGCCAGTCGATGCGGTGGGTGTTGACCTTCGAGTCCTTCCACCCGGTCACCGTGGACTTCCCCGGCGGGATGACGCGCGGCACGATCCAGCCCATGTCCTGCTTGGAGAACACGTCCATGTTCTGCGACTTGTCGGTCGCCATGAGGTTCCAGTCGCCGTACGTGTCCCGCGAACCGGTGGAGTAGAAGTCCGGCAGGCCGAGCGAGTGGCCGTACTCGTGGGAGATGACGCTCGCCTTGTCGATGGCCGACTCGGGGTTGACGTTGTACGGGCCGACGCGGACGAACACCTTGAGGTCGTCCGCGCCCGGCGTGGTCGTCATGGTGACGCGCGAGGAGTCGGTGTACCAGAGCGGCCGGCCCTCGAGGTCCTTCAGCTGGTCGTCGCTGATGTACCCGCCCTGCTTGGTGACCGGATCGGTGTAGGTGAACTCCAGGCTGGACGAGTGCGGCCAGATGTTGTCGTACCCCTCCTCCACCGACGCGCCGTGGCCGCCGAGACCGACGAACACCATCATGAAGAAGTCGACGACGCCGTCCTTGTCGGTGTCGAAGTCGCTGTAGTCGATCTCCGGGTCCGCGATCGTCGCGGCGTCGTACACGCCCTTCGCGGTCGGGCCGCACGCGCTGTCGATGTCGAAGAGGATCGCCTGGCCGGAGACGGCGCCGGCGAGCGCGGAGTTCGGGCCGAAGCGGTCGAGGCCGTAGTACTGCGTGGTGCCCGGCAGCTGGTACCAGCCGTCCTTGATCCGCTCGGGGTAGACGGGCGTGTCCTGGTAGGTGTCCGCGCCGACGTTGACCAGGCCGTCAGGGGTGCAGGCGCCGTTCGGCTTCGGCTGGGTGAACGTGAACTTCTTCGGGAAGCCCGCCGTCGCGATGCCGGCCGAGGGAACCGTCGCGTGCGGATAGAGCTGCTTGTAGGACAGCTCCTGGTAGAGGTTGAACGTCGAGCCCGCGACGGCCGGCGAGTTGATCTTGTCGAGAAGAGTCTCGCCGCTGTGCTCGGTCTTGTGCTTGCGCTCCAGGAAGTCCACGGGGACGACGGGGAACGGCCGGTCGCCGTAGCGCGCGGTGTTGTAGATGTCATCCGGCGGGATGACCTTCGGGCCGTGGCTCTTCGACGTCTTCGTCGCGGAGCCGTACGTCAGGGTCGCGGTGGTCGACAGGTCGCGCCAGACGATCCGCGGGTCCTCGGCGGTGTAGTTGGCGCGGCCCTCGACGATCAACGTGACGGTGCCCGGCAGCGTCTCGCTGGTCCTGGCGGGGACCGAGTCGATGGTCCAGGTGATGGCGCCGCTCGCGACGGCGACGGTGTCGTCGGTGTCGGCGGCGCGCTGGTTCGTGAACCGCATGCCGACGACGGGCGGCAGCGTGACGACCGCGTCGGTGACCGCGCTGGTGCCGTAGTTGCGGACGAGGACGCGGAACGGGTACGTCTCGCCGGGCTTGACCCACCCGCGCGACGACGTGAAGTCGTTGGTGACCTCGAGCCCCTCGGGCGTGGCCATGACGGTGATCGGCGTCACGCCCGCGTCCGCCACGCGCGTCTTGCCGGACCGCACGTCGACGACGCGCGCCGCGAGCGTCGTGACGTACTGCGTGTCCCTGCTCGGGTGCACGCCGCGCGTGACGCTGCCGGGGACGACGGCCGTGAACGAGCCGTCCGGCGCGCTGGCCAGCGGGCCGACGTTGCCGAGCACCCGGCCGTCCGGGTCCGAGACCCGGAGCGTGAACGTGCCCGCCACCGCCGCGCCGCGCCGGTCGCGCAGCGAGCCGGTCACCGTCGCGGCCTCGCCAGGACGCAACGCCGTCCGCCCGCGCGCCGGCGGTGTCACCGCGACGTTCGCGTGGATGGCCGGGGCGCTCACGCGCAGGGCGCGCGGAGCGGCGGTCGCGCCGGGCAGCGCATGGCCGAGGGCCAGCACGAGGGGCAGGGCGGCGAACGCGAGCGCGGCGGCCGGGCGTACTCGGGGCATGCGGAATCTCCTGGTTCGGGGGCTTCCCCGTCTCATTGCACGCGGACCGCTCAAGTCCTGCCCGGTACCCTCGCCGGATGCCGCTCACCGAGACGCGCCGGGTCGCGCTGGTCGCGGCGGGCGGGGCGGTGGGCGCGTTCGCGCGGTGGCGGCTCGCACTCGCGGCGCCGGTGGCGGCGGGCGCGTTCCCGCTGACGACGTTCCTCGTCAACGCCGGCGGCGCCGGGCTGCTCGGCTACCTGGTCGGGCGGGTGCCGGTACGCGACCCGCGCAGCGAGGCGGTCCGGCTCGCGCTGGGGACCGGCGTGCTGGGGGGGTTCACGACGTTCTCGACGTTCGCCGTCGAGGTCGCGAGACGGACGGCACACGGGCACGCCGACACTGCGGTCACGTACGCCGTGCTCTCGGTCGTCGCGGGCGTCGTCGCGGCGGTCGTCGGGCTCGCGCTCGGCGCGGCCGCGGGGTCCGCGGAATGACGGCGTTCCTCGTGTTGCTGGCGGGCGGGCTCGGCGCCGCGCTGCGCTACCTCGCCGAACGCCGCTGGGCGGGCCCCGACTGGCCGCGGGGGACGTTCGTCGTCAACGTCACCGGCTGCCTCGCGCTCGGCCTGCTGCTCGGCGCGGCACCGAGCGACGAGGTCGTCACCGTGCTGGGCGTCGGTCTGGTCGGCGCGTACACGACGTTCTCCGCGTACGCCGTGGAGATCGTCAAGGTCGACGCGGAACGCTCGCGGGCCGCGGCGGCGGCGTACGCGCTAGGGAGCGTCGGCTGCGGCGTCCTCGCCGCCGCCCTCGGCCTCTGGCTCGGCCGCGTCGTCTGAGCCCTCGGGGACCGGCACGTCCCGGGTCCGACGGTCGATGTACGGCTTGGTCACGGCGAGCGCGGCGAGGTACAGCGGCCAGCCCATCGCGATCTTGGTGCCGGCCAGCCAGCCCACCTGGTCGGCGCGGCGCAGCCCCTCCTGCACGACGACGCGCAGGATCGAGATGCCGGCCCAGCCGAGCGTCGCCTCGGCGTACGCGCGCTTGACCCGCGGGTGCTCGTGCCACGCCTTGGGGCGTTCGAGGACGAGCCGCATGATGGCGCCGACGAGCGGGTGGCCGACGACGACCGAGACGACGAACGCGAGCGCGTAGGCGGCGTTGATGATGATGCCGGGGAGGAAGAAGTTCTTGGCCTGACCGGTCGCCTTGGCGATGCCGATCGCGATGCCGACACCGAAGACGCCGGAGAACGCGTGCCGCAGCGTCTCCCTGCGGACCAGCCGGACCAGCACGACGACGACGACCGCGACGGCGGCCGCCCAGACGGCCTCGCGCAGCCCGCCGACGGCGTTGCCCACGACGAACGCGATCGGCGGCACGGCGCTGTCGATCCAGTCGCGCGGCCCGCCGAACAGCTCCTTCGGGTCGGTACCTGCCCGGCGCGCGGCGATCACGTCCTCGAGGACCTCTTCGAGGGCGCGGTGGTGCGGCTCCGTGCGGATCTCGGCGGGCTCGGTCGTCTCGTTGGTCACGCGTCTGCTTCCTCGGGGTCGGTCCGGGTGCGGCGGCGGGCGGCGGCGAGCCCGGCGGCGGCGACCGCGAGCGCGGCGGCGACGGCGGCGTCGCCGCCTCCGGTGTTCGGCATCCCGGCGCCGGGTCCTGTCCTGGGCCGGCCGGACGTCGGGTCCGGCGGCCCGACGCGGCGGCCGAGGCCGAGGTCGAACGGCGCCTTCACGACCAGCTCGACGTTACGGACCTCGGGCGTGCCGCGGCGCCCGGCGTTCAAGGTGTCGGCGCGGGTCTGCGGGTCGTTCGCGCCGAGCTCGCGGGCCAGGCCGGCCAGCGAACGCGGCGTCGCCGGAGCGGCGTAGGACGCCGCCGCCGAGATCGTCAGCGGCGCTTCGGCGTCGACGATGGTGCCGAAGATCGAGAGCGTGCCGTCGAGGTTGTCGACGATCTCGAGGATCCGCGACTGGTGCGGGAAGTCGACGTGCGCGGCGGTGTTGACCTCCCAGAACCCGCCGGCCGCGGCGGGGTGGGCGATGACGTCGTTGCGGTGCGTATGGCCGTTCACCCAGAGGACGACGTTGCGGTACTTGTGCAGCAGGGTCACGACCTCTGGGCCCATCCTGCGAGGCTGGGCGTTGTCCTCGGGCGCGAGGGTGGGGTTGTTCATCGTGGCGACGGTGTGGTGGCTGAACACCACGACGAGGCGCTTGGTGGCGGCGTTGGCCGCGAGCTCAGCGCCGAGCCAGCCGAACTGCACCGCGTCCAGCGAGCCGTCGGCGTAACCGCCGGGGTTGACGGTGTCGAGGACGACGCAGCGCAGGTGCGCCCCGTGGTCGAACGCGTAGTACCCCTTGCCGCTCGTGACGTTGTCGTGCGCGAAGCCGTGGCCGGCCGGCGTGCCGTGCGTGGTGAACATCTCGGCCATGAACTCGCTCTTGGTCAACGGCCGCCTGTCGGGATCGGCGGTGACGGTGCGCGCCGGGGCCGTGGCGAGCGCCGACAGGACCGTCGGATCCTGCTCGACCAGGCCACGTTGCGCGTCCCCGGGCGACAGCCCGGCGGGCAGCGAGACGACCTTCGCCGAGCCGGTCGCGACGGCGTTGAACCCGGTGGGTACGCCACCGACGAACGCGGGTGCGTTGCCCTGCAGCAGCGGGTCGTGGTTGCCGAACACCGCGTACCACGGCGTGCCGACCCCGCCCGCCGTGAACGGCTGCCGCGCCGCGTCGAGCAGCCCGGCGACGGTCGGGTAGCCGTAGACGTCACGCGCCTGGTCGTCGGTCTTGCCACCCGGCGTGCCGTCCGGATGCCAGTAGTGGACGTCGTACGTCGTCGCCTCGGCGTCCTGCACGCCCTCGTACTTCGTGAGGTCGCCGGAGTCGGGCGTGACAGTGCGGCCGTCGAGCAGGTCGACGAACCAGCGGGTCTCGTTGAGCTGGGTGTTGTCGACGTTGTCCCCGGTGCAGACCGTGAACTCGAACGGCCGCCCGGTCACCGGGCCGCGGCCCACCGCGCGGGCGCCGCGGACGATCGCGTCGGCGAGGTGCAGCGTCATCGTCTCCTGCGGCCGCCACGCGGAGTCGAACGGCACCTGCGCCGCGGGCGGGTCGCTGTAGCGGTCGAGGAACTCCACCCGCGCGGGCGACTGCGCGTCGAGCAGGTGCATGTCGGTGAACTGGACGAACGCCGTCACCGCCGCCCGCCGCTTCTCCCGCCCGGCCAGCGGCGCGACCCCGAGGTCGGTGCGGACGTGGTGGGGCTCGCCGGGACCTGCGACGAGGAGGCGGTAGCCGTTGCGCAGCTCGGTCGCGGCCTTGAGGACGGTGCGGTCGAGCGTCGTGCCGCGCGGGTCGACCGGCCGCACGAGCGTGCGCCGGCTCGGGAAGAACACCGGCGGGAGCACCAGGGACGCGCCGCCGAACGACACCGCGCGGAGCAGCTCGCGGCGGGTCGGTCGCACTGCGCGGCTCCGTTCGTCGGCGGTCCGCCCAGAGTACGGCCAGGGCCCAGGTTTGACCCGGCGTCGCGCGAGGGAGGCTATCGTCCGGGACAGGGGGGTACGACCCCACGGCAACGACGCGCGCCCCCGGGCCGCACCGGAGGTTCCATGACCGCGACACCCGAGGCGACCGTTCCGCGACGGGACGTCGTGTCGCTGCGGCTGCCGGCGGACGGCGCGTACCTCGCGGTGCTGCGTACCGCGGCGGCCGGGCTCGCGTCCCGGCTCGACTTCACGCTCGACGACATCGAGGACCTGCGGATCGCGGTCGACGAGGCGTGCGCGATGCTGCTCCCGCGCGCGGCGGACGGCGCGGCGCTGGAGTGCGCGTTCGAGCTGAAGCCGGGCGAGCTCGACGTCTCGGTGAGCCTCGCCACGACCGACGGGGCGCTGCCGTCGAGGGACACGTTCGCCTGGACGGTGCTGACGGCGCTGGCCGGCGAGGTGGACGCGAGCGCCGATGGCCCCACCGTGACGATCACCATGGCGAAGAAGTCCTCGACCGATGCGGACCCGCACGCATGACCGAGCTGGAACGCGACGCGGTCGACGCGCTGGTCGAGACGCCGGGCGCCGTCGAGGTCGACGGCGAAACGATCGAGGTCCCCGTGGACCTGGCCCAGCAGACCCGCAGCGAGCACACGCTGCACGAGCGCGCCCGCGCGCGGGAGCTGTTCGCGGAGCTGGCGGCGGGCGCCGGGTCCGCCGTGCGCGACGAGCTGGTCCGCATGCACCTGCCGCTGGTCGAGTACCTCGCGCGGCGGTTCCGCAACCGTGGGGAGCCGTTGGAGGACCTGGTCCAGGTCGCGACGATCGGCCTGATCAAGTCGATCGACCGCTTCGACCTCGAACGCGGCGTGGAGTTCTCGACGTACGCGACCCCGACGATCGTCGGCGAGATCAAGCGGCACTTCCGCGACAAGGGCTGGGCGATCCGCGTACCGCGGCGGCTGCAGGAGCTGAAGCTCACGCTGACCAAGGCGACCGGCGAGCTGTCGCAGACCCTCGGTCGTTCGCCGACTGTCGGCGAGCTGGCCGCGCACCTGTCGTTGACCGAGGAGGAGATCCTCGAAGGGCTCGAGTCGGCGAACGCGTACTCCGCCATCTCCCTCGACGCCACGGACTCCGGCGACGACGACTCCCCCGCCGTCTCCGACTCGCTGGGCATGGTCGACGAGGCGCTCGAAGGTGTGGAGTACCGGGAGTCGTTGAAGCCGCTGCTGGACAAGCTGCCGGCGCGGGAGAAGAAGATCCTCGTGCTGCGGTTCTTCGGGAACATGACGCAGTCGCAGATCGCCGGCGAGCTCGGCATCTCGCAGATGCACGTGTCCCGGCTGCTGGCCCGGACCCTCGCGCAGCTCCGCGAGGGCCTGCTCACCGACGAGTGAACCGGGGCATTCTCGGCACCCCGGCGCGGCCCGTTACCCTCGGGTGATGCGCGCCGTCCTCGTGTTCAACCCCAAGGCCACCGCCACGAACGCCCGGGTGCGCGACGTCATCAAGCGCGCGCTGGAGAGCGACCTCAAGCTCGACGTCGTCGAGACCAAGCGGCGCGGGCACGCGATCGAGGTGGCGCGCACCGCCGCCGCCGACGGCGTGGACCTCGTCGTCGCGCTCGGCGGCGACGGGACGATCAACGAGGTCGTCAACGGCATCGTGGGCACGTCGACCGAGCTCGCCGTCGTTCCCGGTGGGTCGACCAACGTGTTCGCCCGCGCGCTCGGCCTGTCCGGCAACGCCGTCGAGGCGACCAGCGAGATCCTCGACGCGCTCCGCACCGGGCGGCGCCGGCGGGTCAACCTCGGTCGCGCCGACGAGCGGTACTTCACGTTCTGCGCCGGCGTCGGCATCGACGCGGAGGTCGTCCGCGCCGTCGAACGCCACCGCCGCAACGGCCGCGACGCGACGCCCGCCCTCTACGTCCGCAGCGCGGTCGCGCAGTTCTACACCGGCACCGAGCGGAAGGTCCCGTCGATCACCCTCGACCGGCCGGGGCACCCGCCGGTCACCGGCCTGTTCAACGCGATCGTCGCCAACGGCTCCCCCTGGACGTACTTCGGCGAGCACCCGGTCGACCCGTGCCCGCTGGCGAACTTCGACGGCGGCCTCGACGTGCTCGCGATGAAGCGGCTGCGGACCGTCGCCACGCTGCGCGTCGTACGCCAGATGTTCGACGCCAAGCCGCGGCTGTCCAGCCGCGCGGCGTTCCAGCTCCACGACGCCGACGAGTTCACGATCACCTCGGACCGGCCGCTCGCCTACCAGCTCGACGGCGACTACCTCGGCGAGGTCGAGCGGGTGACGTTCCGCAGCGTGCGCGACGCCCTCTCGGTCGTCGTCTGACGGGTCGCAGAACCCCTAGCAGCTCGCCGAGACGAGCCACCTGCCCGACGACGAGGCCCTGGCCTCGTCCTTGAGGGCCTTGACGAAAGTCACCGTCTTCCCCTCCGGCGTGCCGAGGCGCACCGTCCAGGTGAACGAGTACTTCCCCTTGGCGTCGGTCGGGCCGTAGCCGGCGCCGCCGTGGGTACGGCCCTCCTTCTTGTCCGCGTACAGCGTGTCCGTCGCGACGGTCGCGCCGGGCGACGTGGTGACGTTGACGGTCTGCGAACCGCCAGGCTTCACGCAGGTGTTGACGATCTGCATGACGAGGCTGAGTTTCTTGGCCGACGCGGAGGCGCTCGGCCTGGCCGAACCCGAGGGGCCCGTGGACGCGGCGCCGGACGGGCCGGTCGAGGCGGAGCCCGAAGCGTTCGGGCCCGCGCTGCCGGAGGCGCCCGGGCCGCCGGACGACGATGGCGTGGGCGTGCTGCTCTTGACGTTGCGGAGGTCGATCGCGGGGACGCCGTTCTTCTTCGGGTCGTTGCTGGCGCACGCGGTGGCGCCGATGAGGAGGGCCAGGGCGACGGTGATCAGCCGGCGTGGGCGGTGCGCCACGTCAGTTCCTTCCTGCGGGGTGTAGGGGCGGTCCCGAGGGACAGACGAAGAGGGTAACGCGCCTAGACCGAACGGAGTTCCACGACCATCGCCGCCGGGTCGTTCGTGATCACGCCGTCCACCCCGACGTCACGGAGCCGCCGCGCGACCTCGACGTCGTCCACGGTCCAGCAGACGACCGCGCGGCCGGCGTCGTGCGCAGCCGAGACGGCCTCCGGCTCGTCCAGCACGGCCGTCCAGTGCGGGTGGCACTCGGCGTGGCCGGCGTCGGACACGTAGGCCAGCGCGGCCGAGAGCGCGATGCCGGGCGGCGTGAGGAACGCCGACCGCAGCCCCGCGTCGCGTGCCACCTCGGCGGCGTACCAGTCGAACGACGACACGACGACGTCGTCACCGGACCGGCCGGCGAGCAGCACGGCGAGCAGCCGGGCGGTCGCCTCGGCGGGCGCGTCGAAGTCCGGCTCGCCCGGCATGTTCTTGACCTCGAGAACGACCCGGCCACGCGCGGCGTCCAGGACGTCGGCAACGGCCGCGTGGGCAGGCAGCGTCGCGGCGGTCAGCGCGACGATCGGCTCGTCGCTGCCGGCGAACGCCGGGTCGTGGCAGAGCACGAGCAGCCCGTCGGCCGTCCGCCGTACGTCGACCTCGACGCCGTCCGCGCCCGCGGCGAACGCGGCCACGACGCCCGCGACGGAGTTCTCCGGATGCGTGGCGGCCGAGCCGCGGTGGCCGTAGACCTGCACCCGTCAGCCGTTCACGTCGCGCGCAGGACGAGGACGGCGAGGTCGTCTGAGGCGCGGCCGTTCGTGAACGCCAGAACCGCGGACTCCACGCCGCCCGCGATCGCGTCGGCGGACAGTCCCGCGGACGCGGCGAGCAGATCGGTCAGCCGGACCTCGTCGAAGAAGTCGGTGGAGAGCACCGGCTCGTCGAGGCTCCGCGCGCGCCGCGCCTCCAGCACGCCGTCCGTCACGGCGACCAGCGCGTCGCCCGGCGCGAGGCGGACCTCGACCGCCTCGATCCCGAGCGGCGGTACGCCGCCGAGCAGGCTGCCGCGCGTGTCCACGCGGTCGACGGCCCCGCTCGCGCGCAGGACGTACGGCTGCGGGTGCCCCGCGCCGACGACGGACAGCGCGACGCCGCCGTCGGGGTGGGCGGCGATGGAGCCGTACAGCAGCGTGCAGAACACCTCGTCGTCGTCGCCGGCGACCAGCGCCTCGCGGACCGCGAGCGCGACGGCGGCCGGGCCCTCGACGTAGGGCGCCACGGCCCGCGCGGTGTGCCGCACGACCGCGGTCACGGCCGCGGCGGCCGGGCCCGTGCCGACGACGTCGCCGAGCATGAACACCCAGCCGTCGCCGACGGCGTAGCAGTCGTAGAAGTCGCCGCCGACCGCGAGCCCGGCGTACGCGGCGCGGTAGCGCGCGCCGAGCTCGAGCCCGGGAACGTCGGGCAGCCGGGGCGGCAGCAGGCTGCGCTGCAGCGTCTCCGCGACGACGCTGCGTTCGGCGAACAGCCGCGCGTTGTCGACCGCGCTGCCCGCGCGCGCCGCGAGGTCGACGGCGAGCGCGAGATGGTCCTCGGTGAACGGCTCGTCCCCGCGCGGCCGGGCCACGAACATCAGCCCGACGGTCTGCCCGCGCGCGGTCATCGGCACGATCATCGCCGGGCCGTACGCGATGTCGCGGGCGGCCTCGTACAGGTCGTCCTCGACGGTCGCGCGGCGCAGGTCCTCGTCGGTCATCTCGCGGACCAGCCGCGGCTTACCGGTCTGGAGCACGGCCCACGAGTGACTGCCGGGGCGGACCGGGTTGTCACGGAGGCGTTCCATCACCAGCCGCTTGCGCGGGTCGACGTGCCCCATCGCGACACGTTCCAGCCGGCCGTCGTGAGCGACGACGTCGATCGCGACCAGCGCCGCGAACGCCTCCAGCAGCAGCTGCACCGCCCGGTCAAGCGTGACCTCGTAGTCGAGGCTCCCGGCGAGCACCCGGCTCGCCTCGGCGAGGAACGCGACCCGGCCCGAGGCGGTGCGTTCCGCGTCCTGCAGGCGCGCGCGGTCGACGGCCTGCGCGCAGACGTTCGCGAGCGCGGCCAGGAAGTCGCGGCTGCCCGCGCCGAACTCCCGCTCCTCGGCGAAGCCGAACGACAGGCAGCCGATCGCGACGCCGTCCACGATCAGCGGCGCCACCGCGAGCGCCTCCATCGTGGTGGGCACGCCGGCGAGCGCGGGCCAGCGGGCGTCGCGCTCGGCCTTCGAGCGGACGTAGATCGGCGACCCGGTCCGCACCACCGTCGGGCCGGGCAGGTCGCCGTCCAGCGGCATCGTCGCGAAGCGCTCGGTCACCTCGTGCTCGACGCCGACCGCGGCCTCGAACCGCAGTACGCGCGCCGCGTCGTCGAGCAGCCAGAGCGCGCCGGACCCGGCCCCCTCCAGCTCGGTGCCGCGGGCCAGCACGGTCGTCGCCACGTCGTTCGTGGCCATCGCCCTCGTCAGCTCGGCGGTGACGCGCTGGAGGCGGCGCAGGCGCTCGGCCGCGCGCTCGCTCGACGCGCGGGCGGAGCGTTCGGCGGCGAGCAGCGGGAACCGTTCCTCCCCCACCGGGTACGAGAGCCCGATGATCGCGAGCAGCCGCCCGTCCCCGTCGGCGACCGGCGTCGTCCGCAGGTGCACGTCGAACGCCGAGCCGTCCCGGTGCCGCGCCCGCACCTGCCCGTCCCACGCCGCACCGGCCACCGTCGCGGCGAGGACCGCGGCGAGCCCGCGCCCGTCGGGCTCGACGTCGAGCAGCGCGATGTCGCGGCCGCGCGCCTCGTCCTCGGTCCAGCCGTACACCGCCTCGGCCGAGCCGCTCCAGTGCACTACGACACCCGACGGGTCCGTGAGAACGACCGCGGGCCAGCCGGGGCCGGTCGCGCGCGCGGGTTCGCGCAGGCTGCCGCCGGCTTCCCGCGTCATGTTCGCCACACCCCTTGCCCGGCGCCGTGGAGGGACCGGCCGCGGTGCGGCCGGCCGGGCACCGGTCGCCCCCCATGCTGCCCACAAGGTACGGATGGGTCAAAGGTGGCCACCCGAACGGCGCAACCCGGCGCGGGTTTCCCCACTCGGGCGCCGGATGCGGTACACATTTCCGTAACCGGGGGCACGCGGCGCTGTGCCGCGAGGACGGGCCCTACGGATGGGGAGCCCCGTGGCCGAGGGCGGAGAGCGGCGGTACGCCCACCTCGGCCTGCCCCCGCAGCCCACCGCGCCCGCCCGGGCCCGCCGCTTCGTCTCCGCCACGCTGGCGGCGTGGGGGCTCGCGGGCGGGGACGACGCCGTTCTCGCGGTGAGCGAGCTGGCGACCAACGCCCTGCTACACGCGCGCTCCCCCATGACCGTCCGGCTGGCCGAGGAGGCGGACGGGTCGCTCCTGCTCTCGGTCGCCGACGACAGCCCGGCGCGGCCGCGGACGCGGACGTTCAGCGTCGACTCCGGCACTGGGCGCGGGCTGCGGCTCGTCGAGTCGGTGGCCGACGCCTGGGGCGTCGACCAGGTGGCGAGCGGCAAGGTCGTCTGGTGCCGGATCCGGGTCGGCGGGCCCGAGGGGTACGTCGGCTTCGACGTCGACGCGGTGGAGGCGCTGTGAACGACGACTTCCACGAGGTCCGCCTGATCGGCGTGCCACTGGCCCTCATCGCGCGTTCCGGCGAGCACCACGAGGAGCTGATGCGGGAGTTCCAGCTGCTCGCCATCGACCCGCCGACCTCCACCCCCGGCCACGAGGTCCCCCAGCGGCTGCTCGACCTGATCGCCACGATGACCACGCAGTACGGCGGCATCTCCGACGCCGCGACGGCCGAGCGCGAGGCCGCGTCCGCCCGCGGCGAGGAGAGCACCGACATCACGATCACCGTGCCCGCGTCGGTCGCGGAGGCGTGCATCCGGCTCGACCGGATGCTCGACGAGGCGGACGAGTTCTGCCGCCAGGGCGAGCGCCTGCTGACGATGGCGACCCCGCCCGACGCCGCGGCGCTGCGGCACTGGTACCTCGGGGAGTTCGTGGCGCAGATCGGCGGCGCGCCGCCGACGTCCTGGCCCGCCTACGTCGAGGCGCACCCGGACGCGTTCGCCCCGGCCTGACGCGCCTGTACCCGACGGATCGTCAGAAAAAGTGCTTGCAAAACGCTTGCTAGACGCGTGGATGGGACCTTAGACTGAACTTCGTTCGGTCGGACCCTTCCCCGGAGCCGGTACGGACGGCTAGTGTCACCCCGCAGTTGCAAGGTACTTCCGCACGCTTCTGTCCGCCGGACTTCGTGAATCCGTTCACAAGGTACGAACCGGACGGCAGGCGCACCAGGCCGGAGCCCCCCGGCCGCGACCCAAGGAGTGGAACGCATGGACTGGCGCCACCGCGCGCTCTGCCGTGACGAGGACCCCGAGCTGTTCTTCCCGATCGGCACCACCGGCCCGGCCGCGGCGCAGGTCGAGGAGGCCAAGGCCGTGTGCCGGCGTTGTGACGTCGTTGCCGAGTGCCTGCAGTGGGCGCTCGAGACCGGCCAGGACGCCGGCGTCTGGGGTGCGACCAGCGAGGACGAGCGCCGCGCGCTGAAGCGCCGCGGAGCCCGGGCCCGCGCTCGCATCGCCTGACGCACTACGCTTCCGGCGCTCGTTCCCGCACGGGGACGGGCGCCGCCTGCTGTCCGGAGGAGTCCGCGTGGGTGAGTCCTACGTCCGCCCGGTGACCTCGGCCCGCGAGCCGGCGCCGGAGTGGCACGCCGTGTGGCGGTTCCGCGTCGTCGCCATACTCCTGCTCGCGCTCGTGGCGTTCGGCGCCACCAAGGGCATCGACAGGCTGATCCACGTCGGCGACCAGAACCCGACCGCCCCGTCCTCGCCGGGGCCGTAGGAGAAACTCCGCGCTCCGCCGCTCAGTGGGCCGCGGTCGCGAGCGGCAGGTCGAGGACGACGGACGTGCCGCCGGAGTCGTTGCGGCCCATCTCGATCGCGCCGCCGAGCTCGCCGACCACCAGCGTGCGGACGATCTGCAGCCCGAGCCGGGTCGACCCCTCGATGGCGAACCCCTCCGGCAGCCCGCCGCCGTCGTCCACGACCTCGACGCGCAGCCCGGTCGGCCGCCGGTCGAGGCGGACCTCGATGGTGCCGGACGCCGAACCGCCGAACGCGTGCTCGGCGGCGTTCTGCAGCACCTCGGCCAGCACCAGCGCCAACGGCGTCGCCACGGCCGCCGGCAGCAGCCCCGACGAGCCAACCCGGCGGGTGGTGACCGAACGCTCCGGCGAGGCGACGTCGCCGACCATCGCCATCACCTTGTCCGCGATCTCGTCGAACTCCACCGCGTCGTCCAGCGCCTGCGACAGCGTCTCGTGCACGAGCGCGATCGAGGAGACCCGGCGGACCGACTCCTCCAGCGCCGACCTGGCCTCCGGCGCCGTCGAACGCCGCGCCTGCAGCCGCAGCAGCGCCGCGACGGTCTGCAGGTTGTTCTTCACGCGGTGGTGGATCTCGCGGATCGTCGCGTCCAGCGTGAGCAGCTGGCGGTCGCGGCGGCGCAGGTCGGTGATGTCGCGAACGAGCACCAGCGCCCCGATCACGGTCCCGTCGTCGAGCAGCGGGATCGCACGCCGCGCGACGACGGCGCCGTTGGCATCGACCTCGTGGTCGGCGGGCAGGTGGGTGTCGAGGACGCCGTAGACGCGCTTGTCGTCCAGCCCGAGGTCGCCGAGGTGCTCGCCGACCAGGTTGCGGGCGATGCCGAGGCGGCGGTACGCGGACAGGGCGTTCGGGGAGGCGTACGTCACCACGCCGTCGGCGTCGAGGCGCAGCATGCCGTCGCCGACGCGCAGCACCAGGTCCGAGTCGGGCGGGGCACCCGGCACCGGGAACGTCCCCTGCGCCACCATCTGCGCCAGGTCGCCCGCGGTCTGGAGGTACGTCATCTCGAGCTGGCTGGGGACGCGCGCGGAGGCGAGGTTCGAGTCGCGGGAGACGACGGCGATGACCCGGTCGCCGTAGCGCACCGGGATCGCCTCCTGCCGCACCGGTACGCCGGACTCCCACTCGGGGTCGCCCTCGCGGCAGATGCGGCCCTCGCGCCACGCGCGGTCGGCGAGGAAGCGTTCACCCGCGGCGACGACCGTGCCGACCATGTCGTCGTGGTAGATCGTCTGGCCCGTCGACGGCCGCAGCTGCGCGACCGTCACGAACTCCTCGCCGTCGCGGACGAACAGCAGCAGGTCCGCGAACGACAGGTCCGCGAGCAGCGCCCACTCCGCGACGACCGCGTGCAGGTGGTCGACCTCGGCCTCGCTGAGGTCGGTACGGCGTTCCGCCAATGTCCGCAGCGTGCTCACGGCGACGATGCTAGTGATCCCGCGTGCGACGATCAGCGGCATGAACGCGCACGGCGGGACGCTGGCGGTCGAGGCGGCGCGGGCGCACGGCGTCGAGGTGATGTTCACGCTCTCCGGCGGGCACGTGTTCCCGCTCTACGACGGCGCGGTCAAGGCGGACCCACCGATGCGGATCGTCGACGTCCGGCACGAGCAGACGGCGGTCTTCGCGGCGGAGGCGTACGCCAAGCTGACTCGCACCCCCGGCCTCGCCGTCCTCACCGCGGGACCCGGCGTCACCAACGGCGTCAGCGCCGTGACCACCGCGCACTTCAACGCCTCCCCCGTGCTCGTCCTCGGCGGCCGCGCCCCGGCCGCACGCTGGGGCTCGGGCAGCCTGCAGGAGCTGGACCACCCGCCGATCCTGGCGCCGGTCACCAAGTCCGCGTCGACCGTTGCCGGCACCGAATCCATCCCCGGCGCCGTCGCCGGCGCGCTGCGGCTCGCCACGACGCCGCGGCGCGGACCGGTGTTCCTCGACGTGCCGATGGACGTGCTGTTCTCCTACGCCGACGCGACCGTACCAGCCCCGGAACCGTTGGCGCGCAGCACTTCCGGCGACCCGGAGCGGATCGCGTCGCTGCTCACGCACGCGGAGCGGCCAGTCGTCGTCGCGGGCTCCGACGTCTGGAACGACGGCGCGCAGGACGCGTTGCGGACGTTCGCCGAGGCGCATGGCGTCCCCGTCGTCATGAACGGCATGGGCCGCGGCTGCCTGCCCGCCGACCACCCGCTGGCGTTCGCGCGGGTGCGCGGCACGGCGTTCGGCGACGCCGACCTGGTCGTCGTGGTCGGCACGCCGCTGGACTTCCGGCTCGCGTTCGGCGCGTTCGGTGCCGCGCGGGTCGCGCACGTCGTGACGGCGCCGGAGGAGGTCGCGACCCACGTCGACCTCGCCGCCTCGGCCGCGGGTCCCCTGCCCGACCTGCTGCGGGCGATGACGGCGCAGGGAGCGCACGCCGAGTGGGTCGCGCGGCTGCGCGCCGACGAGGACGCGAAGCGCGCCGTAGAGACGGCCCAGCTGGCCAACGACGCCCGCCCGGTCCATCCGGCACGCGTCTACGGCGCCCTGCGCGAACGCCTCGACCGGGACGCCGTCGTCGTCTGCGACGGAGGCGACTTCGTGTCGTTCGCCGGCAAGTACGTCGAGTCGTACCGGCCCGGCTGCTGGCTCGACCCGGGCCCGTACGGCTGCCTCGGGACCGGGCTCGGCTACGCGATCGCGGCGCGGCTGGCCCGCCCCGACAGCCAGGTCGTCGCGCTGCTCGGGGACGGCGCGGCGGGCTTCAGCCTGATGGACGTCGACACCCTCGTCCGCCACGACCTGCCGGTCGTCATGGTCTGCGGCAACAACGGCATCTGGGGGCTGGAGAAGCACCCGATGAACTTCCTCTACGGCTACGACGTCGCCGCCGACCTCCAGCCGGGCTGCCGGTACGACCAGGTCGTCGCGGCGCTCGGCGGGCACGGCGAGCTGGTGACGGAACCCGACGGCATCGGCCCGGCGTTGGACAGGGCGTTCGCGTCCGGCAAGCCCGCGATGGTCAACGTCGTCACCGACCCGACGGTCGCCTACCCGAGGACGAGCAACCTTGCCTGACCCCGACGAGAGCCCGTACCACGTCCCGCTCGGCGAGCTGACGGGCACGCACGGGTACGCGCTGGCCCGCGGCGAGGACGACGACGAGGAGCCGGACCCGGGCGCGCCGGTGGCGTACGTCGCCGACGTGATGAAGGAGCGCCCGTCCGCGCTGACCATCGAGGGCATGATCGCGGGCGTCGGCCAGGCCGCGCAGGCGGCGTCGCGCGAGGGCGGCGCGCCGGTGTGGACGATGCGGGTGCTGGCGGCGTTGTTCCTCCTGCCGGTGGTGTTCTCGATCCTGCGCGCGGTGGGGCTGTTCTGAACGTCCGCCCCGTCCGGCCCGCGGAGTACGCGCGCGTCGGCGAGCTGACCGTCGCCGCGTACGAGGCCATCGGCGAGATCGGCGACTACGCCGACACGTTGCGCGACGTCGCGCACCGCGCCGCGCACGCCGAGGTCCTGGTCGCGACCGACGTCGGCCGAGTGCTCGGCTCCGTGACGAACGTTCCCGACGGCGGCCCGTACGGCGAGATCGCGGAACGCGGCGAGGCGGAGTTCCGGATGCTCGCCGTCGACCCGGCGGCCCAGGGGCGCGGCGTCGGCGAGGCGCTGGTACGGGCTGTGGTCGAGGACGCGCGGCGGCGCGGCCGGCGCCGCGTCGTGCTCTCGTCCGGCACCTGGATGGCGGCGGCCCACCGCATCTACGGACGCCTCGGCTTCACCCGCCTTCCCGAACGCGACTGGACGCCGGTGCCCGGCATCGCGCTGCGGGCGTACGCGCTGGACCTCTGGACGATCCGCGCCGCGACGCCGGACGAGTACGACGCGATCGCCGACCTCACCGTCGAGGTGTACGGCTCGCTGGAGGGCGGCACGCTGCACCCGGAGTACGCCGCCATCCTCCGCCGTACCGCCGAGCGCGCCGCAACCGCGGAGGTGCTCGTGGCAGCGTCGGACGACGCGCTCCTCGGCTCGCTCACGTACGTGCCCGGCCCGGGCCCGCAGGCGTCGATAGCGGTCGACGGCGAGGCGGAGTTCCGGACGCTGGTCGTCGCGCCGGAGGCGCAGGGCCGCGGCGTAGGCCGCGCGCTCGTCCAGTGGTCGATAGACCGCGCGAGCGCCGACGGCAGGGCCGCGCTGGTGCTCTCGACCATGCCCTGGATGACCGTCGCGCACAGTCTGTACGAGCGCTTGGGCTTCGCCCGCACGCCCGACCGCGACTGGCAGCCGCGACCGGGCATCGACTGCTGGACGTACCGCTTCGACCTCTAGACGGGGTTCAGCGCGGGCCCGCGGTGTGGCGGGCAGTGGACCTGCGACCCACCCCAGGCGCACGGCGCCGCGTTGAGCACGGTGAACGGCGCGAAGTCGAGGAACGCCTCCACCTCGGCCGCGTAGGCCTGCATGGGACCGCGGCAGGTGTAGCAGGCGAGCCAGTCCCAGACCCTGGTGGCGGACTTCGCGTTCTGCTCGTTGGCGCTGTAGAGCCACTCTGAGCAGGTGCCTCCGGGGTTCACGTGGCAGATGCGCACCCGGACCTGCATCTGGCTCACCGGAAGCGCCTCGCACGTCACGCGACCGGTCGCGAGCCAGTGGACGCTGTTGTCGGAGTTGTCGCTGTACTGGATGCTCGCGCTGAGGTTGCACGACTCCGCGCCCGCCGGTATGCCACCGAGCGCGAGGGGGACGGTGAACTGGATGCCCGGGTCCGTCGCGGTCACGGTGGCCGCGGAGGCGGGCGTCATGCCCGAGCCGATGATGAGAGCCGCGCCGAGCAACGGCAGCAGCAGGCGACGAACGTTCATGGTGATACTCCCCCGTTCGATGGACGAAACGGCGCCAAAGGTACGCGCGACGACCTGCCCTGTCTAGGTCATGTTGGCTAGATGGCCTCGCGCGCAGGCGTTGTCGCGCGCGGCACCATGCCCGACGCCAACGGCTCGACGTAGCGCCGGATCGCCAGCGCGGCCGCCGCGCCCTCCCCCGCCGCGCTCGCGGCCTGCTTGGTCGACCCGGCGCGCACGTCGCCCGCCGCGAACAGTCCCGGCACGCTCGTCTGCAGGCCCGCGTCGGTCAGCACGAACCCCGCGGCGTCGAGGTCGACCAGGTCGCGGACGACGTCGACGTTCGGCGTCAGCCCGATGAACACGAACGCGCCGTCCGTCGCGATCTCGCGACGCTCGCCGGTCACCGCGTCGGTCACGACCAGGCCGCGCAGGCGCGCGTCGCCGGTGAACTCGGTAGGAACGACGCCGGTCACGACCGAGATGGCCGGGTGCTCCTCGACCTTGTCCACGACGACCTTCGACGCCGACAGCGCCGAGTCGCGCGTGACGATGGTCACCGACCGCGCGAACTTCGTCAGGAACACCGACTCCTCGCCCGCGCTGTTGCCGCCGCCGATCACGACGACGTCCTTCCCCCGGTAGAACGCGCCGTCGCAGGTCGCGCAGAAGTGCACGCCCGCGCCGATGAAGTCGTCCTCCTTGGGGATGCCGAGGCGCCGGTACGTCGAGCCCAGCGCGAGCAGCACCGCCCACGCGCGGTACTCGGTGCCGTCGCCGGTCCGCACGCAGCGGTACATGCCGTCGGTCGAGACACCGACGACGTCCTGCGCAGAGAGGATCTCGACGCCGAAGCGTTCGGCCTGCGCGCGCAGCCGGTCCGCGAACTCCGCGCCCGTGACCCCTTCGGGAAACCCTGGGAAGTTGTCGAGGCGCTCGGTGATCCCGGCCTGGCCGCCGACGCCGCCGCGCTCGATCACCAGCGTGTCGATGCCCTCGCGGGCGGCGTAGAACGCGGCGGTCAGCCCGGCCGGACCGGAGCCCACGACGATCAGGTCGTAGAACGCGTTCTTCGCCGTCGTCTGCAGGCCGAGCTTCGCGGCCAGCTCGGCGTTGGACGGCTCGACGAGGACCGACCCGTCCTCGAACACGATGGTCGGGATGATGTCCTTGCCGTCGTTGACGCTCTCGACGTACGCGCGCCCGTCGGCGTCGGAGTCCACGTCGACGAAGTCGTAGTGGACGCGCTGCTCGCCGAAGAACTTCTTCGCGCGCTTGCAGTCCGAGCACCA
>JAVEEC010000104.1 GCA_030840645.1 Frankiaceae bacterium | reverse complement strand
ACCTCGCGCGCTCGCCGCTGGCCGAGGTCGCGCCCGGCGAGTGGCGCACGGCGAAGCCGGTGCCGGTCGGCGGGTCGTGGAAGACGATGGTCCGCGTCGCCAAGGGGAACGTCCTCGCGGCCGCGCCGGTCGCGTTCCCCGCGGACCCCGAGATCAAGGCGGCGGCGATCCCCCTCGCGGCCGAGCGCACCGTCGCGCTGCGGCGCGACACCGAGCTGCTGATGCGCGAGGCGCACCACGGCGACACGCTGCCCGCGACGGTCGCGTACTCGGTACTCGGGCTGTTCGGCGTCGCGTGGGTCACGGTGCTCGTCGCCGGGCTGCGGTCCCGGCGGCTGGACCGGCCCGACCCGTTGGACGGCGCCCGCGTCGTCGTCACCGGCGCGCTCGGTGGCATCGGCCTCGCCGTCACCAACGTGTACCGCGCCGCGGGCGCGCGGGTGATCGGCGTCGACCTGGTCGAGGGGCCCGGCGTCCTCGCCGCGAACGTCGCCGACGCGCCCTCCGTGGCAGCCGCCGTCGCGGCGGCCGCCGAACGCCTCGGCGGCATCGACGTCCTCGTCAACCTCGCGGGCATCGGCCGCGCGCAGGACAGCGGCGACTTCCCCGACGACGAGGCACGGCGCGTCGTCGACGTGAACCTCTTCGGCACCTGGAACGCCACGGCCGCAGCACTTCCGTGGCTGCTCCGGTCGCGCGGGCACGTCGTCGTCACGGCGTCGGGGCTCGCCGTCGCGAACGTCCCCTGGGCGCCCGCGTACGCCGCGAGCAAGCGCGCCGTGAGCGCGTACGCCGACTCGTTGCGGATGGAGTACGCGGGCCGCCTCACCGTCACGACGGTCAACCCCGGCTACGTCCGGACGCCGATCCACGAGGTGCCCGCGGCGTCCGGCGCGTCGCTGGAGGGGCTGGTCCCCGCTGACCGGATGACAGGCGTCGCGAACGCGTACGTGGTGGCCGTCACGGAGAAGCCGCGGTCGATGGCGACGTCGTGGCGCACGGCGTTCGCGCTGCGCGTCGCGCGGCGGCACCCGGCGCTCGCCGACCGGCTGGTGCTGCGTTCGCTGGCGCGGCTGGGCCGGCCGCTGCCGTCGTTCGTCCGCACCGGGGAACGCCTCGCCGCGCGGACCGAGCAGGAGGAGTCAGTCGTCCGCTGACGCCTTGATCAGCCGCGGGAACACGAACCACGTGAACACCGTCATGAGCCCCACGCCGGTCGCGAGGACCACGGCCAGCGTGTCGTCGTAGACGACGGTCGTCACGAGGTAGAGCGACAGCCCGATGCCGAGCGCGAGCGTGAACAGCCCCGCGATGACCAGCCGGTTCGCGGCCTTGAGCAGGTGCTCCTTGGTGCCGTCGCGGAACAGCAGCCGATGGTTGGCCGCGGGCGCGATGAGCAGCAGCGACGACACCGCCGCCGACAGGACCGCGGCGAGGTAGACGCCCTTCTGCGATCTGCTGAGCTGCGTGTACCGCTGGGAGAACGGCACCGTCAGCAGGAACGCGAACAGCACCTGCACTCCGGTGATGGCGACCCGCATCTCCTGTAGCAACTCGCCGAGCTCCCGGTCGCGGCGCTCCTTCTTCGACTCCGTGTCGGCCACGGGGACCGCCTACCCGCTCCCCCGTACGCTTCAACCGTGGCGAGACTCCGGATCGCGCTGGCGCAGGTCGACCTGACCGTCGGCGACCTCGACGCCAACGCCGCCGTCGTGCGGTCGTGGACCGGACGCGCGGCCGAGGCGGGCGCGCAGCTCGTGGCGTTCCCCGAGATGACGCTGACCGGGTACCCGATCGAGGACCTGGCGTTCCGCCGCTCGCTGCTGGACGCCAACAAGCGGCGGCTCGACACCCTGGCCGCCGCGTCCGGCGACCTGCCGGTCGTCGTCGGCTACCTCGACCGCGACGCGGCGGGTGCCCGCAACGCCGTCGCGGTGCTGCACCGCGGCGAGGTGCGCGCCCGGTACTTCAAGCACTACCTACCCAACTACGGCGTCTTCGACGAGGCCCGCTACTTCGCGCCCGGCGACCGCGTCGTGCTGCTCGACGTCGGCGGCGCGACGGTGGCGCTCGCGATCTGCGAGGACCTCTGGCAGGACGGCGGCACCGTCGCGGCGGCGGGCGCGGCGGGCGCCGAGCTGGTCGTCGTCGTCAACGGGTCGCCGTACGAGCGCAACAAGGACGACGTGCGCGGCGCCCTGGTCAAGCGGCGGGCCGCCGAGTCGGGCGCGGTGTTCGCGTACGTGAACACCACTGGCGGCCAGGACGAGCTGGTGTTCGACGGCGACTCGATGGTGGTCGCGCCCGATGGGACGGTGCTGGCGCGCGCGGACCGGTACGACGACGAGCTGCTGGTCGTGGACGTCGACCTCCCCTCGCGCCCGGCGGCGTCGGCCGACGGGTTCGCGGGTGGCTTCGCGGTGGACCGCGTCACGCTCGGTCCCGTCCCGCCATTCCCGGAAACGCCTGTGCCGCAACGGATTGCGACACCGTTGTCCGACGAGGCCGAGGTCTACGGCGCGATCGTCGCGGGCACCCGCGACTACGTCAGGAAGAACGCGTTCACCTCCGTCGTGCTCGCCCTGTCCGGCGGCATCGACTCCGCGCTGGTCGCGACCATCGCCGTCGACGCGCTCGGCGCGTCGAACGTCCATACGGTGGCGATGCCGAGCGCGTACTCGTCGCAGGGCTCGCTGGACGACGCGGCCGAGCTGGCCACGCGGCAGGGAACACGTCACGTCGTCGTGCCGATCCAGCCGATGGTCGAGGCGTACCACGAGGCGTTGAAGCCGCTCGGCGGGCTGTCGGGTCTGTCGGCCGAGAACCTCCAGGCGCGGGTGCGCGGGACGCTGCTGATGGCGTTGTCGAACGAGCACGGCCACCTCGCCCTCACGACCGGCAACAAGAGCGAGGTCGCGACCGGCTTCTCGACGTTGTACGGCGACTCGGCGGGCGGCTGGGCGCCGATCCGCGACGTGCCCAAGTCGCTGGTCTGGGCGCTCGCGCGCTGGCGCAACGCCGAGGCAGCGCGGCGCGGCGAGACCCCGCGGATCCCCGAGGCGTCCATCACCAAGCCGCCCTCGGCGGAGCTGGCTCCGGGCCAGCTCGACGCCGACCGGCTGCCGCCGTACGACGTCCTCGACGCCATCCTCGACGCCTACGTCGAACGCGACGTCGACCGCGAGGAGCTGGTCGCGCAGGGGTTCGACCCGGCCGTCGTCGACCGGGTGATCCGGCTGGTGGACACGGCCGAGTTCAAGCGGCGCCAGGCGCCGCCCGGGCCGAAGATCACGGCCCGGGCGTTCGGCAGGGACCGCCGCCTGCCGATCACCAATCGCTGGGTGGACACGCCGACCGCGCGCGGGCTGCCGGAGACCGTCCGCCCCGAGGGCTCGTAGCCGCTACGGGTTGTACGTGTCGTCGGTCTCGACCAGGTCCGGCTCGCCGGTCGCCGAGAGCGTGACCCGGTGCCCGTCCAGCACCTCGATGCGTTGCACGGCGTCGACGTGCGGGCGGCTGACGCCGCGCCACTTCTTCTTCGCCGCGGCCCTGGCGTCCGGGATCGATCCTGCCGCGACGAGGACGACCTCGTGGTCCTCCCCCATCCGGCCGGGCGCGAGGTTGCCACCGAGGTACACGACGTAGAGATCCACGGCCGGGAAGGCTACGCCTGGACCGCGAGGCCCTGCATCAGCTCGTCCACGAGCCGGGCGCAGTGGCCTTCCGGCATCGGCAGGTCGCTGGCGAACACGATCCGGTACAGCAGCGGCCCGACGACCAGGTCGATGGCGAGGTCGACGTCGAGGTCCTCGCGCAGGGCGCCAACCTCGACGGCCTTGGTCAGCAGCTCGGCGAGGCGGGCGCGGCGCGGCGCGATGATGCGTTCGCGGTAGTGCGTCGCGAGCGCCGGGTTGCTCACGCTCGCGCCGACCATGCACGGCAGCAGCCGGCCGACGCCGGTCCGCGACATCGCGGCGACGCCCTCCAGCAGGGCGGTGAGCTGCTCGCGGATCGGGCCGACCGGGAACACGCCGGGTGGCGGCGGGTCCGGCATCGGGTCCGAACGCCGCGCCACCGCGTCGATGACCAGGGCCTCCTTGCTCGGCCAGCGGCGGTAGATCGTCGCCTTGCCGACGCCGGCCCGGGCGGCGACCGCGTCCATCGAGACCCGGTCGAACCCCTCCTCGGTCAGCAGCGCGATCGTCGCGTCGATGATCGCCTCGTCGGCATGCGGGTCACGCGGCCGCCCGCGGGCGGGCAGGTCGGCGTCGGTCGCTGCCGTCTCGACCTCGGTCATCGGAGCGCGTCCTCGCGCTCGGGCAGGCCGACGGTGGCGAGCTCGGCCTCCTCGTCACGCCCCTTGGCGGGCAGGAACAGCAGCACCGCGAGCGCACCAAGCAGCGCGAACGCGGCCGCCACCAGCGCGACCGTCCCCATCGCGTCGGTGAACGCCACCTGCGCGCCGCGCACGACGGCCCGCGCGTTCGGCCCGCCGACCTCCCGCGCGACCTGGAACGTCTTGGCGATGCTGTCGCGGGCCTCGCCCTGCCGGTTCGCGGGCAGCGACGCGACGATCGGCGCGACGTGGTGCGCGTACGCGGAGCTGAGCAGGCTGCCGAGGATCGCGACGCCGAGCGCGCCGCCCACCTGGCGGGTGGTGTCGTTGACCGCGGAGCCGACGCCCGCGCGGTTGCGCGGCAGCGATCCCATGATCGCCTCGGTGGCCGGCGCGACGACGTGCGCCATGCCCGCGCCCATGAAGAAGTAGACGAGCCCGAGCTTCCAGTACGGCGTGTCGACGCCGAACAGCCGCAGGCTCGCGAGCGTCACCGCGAGCAGCGTCAGGCCACTCGCGACGACGTTCTTGGTGCCGAAGCGCGCCGCCATCTTGGCGCTGTTGGGCGCGAACACCACGAGCGCGACCGCGACCGGCAGCACCCGAACACCGGCACCGAGCGCGCTGTAGCCGCGGACGAGCTGCTGGTACTGCGTGAGCAGCAGCGTGGTCCCGAACAGCGCGAAGAACGCCAACGTCACGGAGCCGCTGCCCGCGGAGAACCGCGGGTTCTTGAAGAACTCCACCGGCAGCATCGGGTGGTCGGAGCGGGACTCGTTGACGACGAACACCACGATGATCGCGATGCCGAGCGCGCCGACGAGCAGGGTCGCCGGGGAGGCCCAGCCGCGGCTCGGCGCCTCGATGATCGCGTACACCAGCGCGGTCAGGCCCGCGATGGACAGCACCGCGCCGGCCGGGTCGAGCCGCGCCGCGTGCTCGTCCTTCGACTCGGGTACGAGGTACCGCCCGGCAGCGATCGCGCCGATGACGACGGGCACGTTGACCAGGAAGATCGAGCCCCACCAGTAGTGCTCGAGCAGCAGGCCGCCCGCGATCGGGCCGATGCCGATGCCGAGGCCCGAGACGCCGGCCCAGATCGCGATGGCCTTGCCGCGCTCGGCGGGCGGGAACACGTTCGTCAGGATCGACAGCGTCGACGGCATGATCAGCGCGCCGCCGACGCCCATGAGCGCGCGGGTCGCGATGAGGACGTTCGCCGAGCCGCTGAACGCCGACAGCACCGACCCGACGCCGAACACCAGCAGGCCGATGGTCAGCGCGCGGCGCCGCCCGAACTTGTCGCCGAGGGCGCCCATCGTCAGCAGCAGCCCGGCGAAGACCAGGACGTAGCTGTCGATGATCCACTCGATCTGGCCCTGGGTGGCGTGCAGCTCGCCCTGGAGTCGCGGGATGGCGACGTTGAGGATCGTGTTGTCAAGGCCGACCACGAGGAGGCTCACGCAGAGCACTCCCAGGGTCCACCAGCGCTTGGCGTACACCTTCTCGTCCGGTGACATCCGGGGTCCTGCCTTCCGATACGGTCCTGTCTCGTTTCGCGCTACGTTAGCGGCTCAGGTTGCGAAACGCAACCGTCTCGTATCGGTACGTTCGCCCTCGATCTGTGAAGATCACCAAGGGGGGCGGCGATCCTGCACAGAACGCGGCCAGGGGCGCCGCAAGGAGGCGGGCGAGCCGGTTCGTCGGCCCCCGCCGGGGCGGGAGGGGTCCAACACCTCTTGAACCTGCTGGCTGACCCCGAGGTCCGGGAGACGATCGAGTCCTTGTACGTGCAGTACCAGCACTACTGTGGCCCGCGACGACGGACCACATGATCTGGCTCCTCGTCTGCGGGTGCGATCACGAACCTTGGCGTACGGCCCGTCACAACTGCGAGTGCCAGTCGGAGTCCTGGCTTCCAGCCGAGACGACGGCGCACGGAGGCAGGGATCGTGAGTTGGCCCCTGGCCGTGATCTTGCCGACGTGATGATGCTGCATATCAAGATCATTTTAGCATGAGTTGATCTTCGCGAAGAGCCCGGCCCGCCTGGTGGTTGGGGCTAGGCACGGTGCCCAGGCGCTCTCATGCGTTACGGATCAGAGGTAACAGAGCGCATACGGTCTGTGACACTTTGATGCATCCCCTGCAACCCGTTGACACACTTGGTTACGGTTCGGTAGGTTACGGTGTCGTAACATCCACTCGACGCCTGAGGGGAGGTGCTGACTATGGGCTACAACGTGCAGAGCTCGACCCCGGACGCCACGGTCAAGGTGTTCGGCGGCAACCTGAGCGGAGCAACGGGTCTCCCGCAAACTGACATCATCATCAGTGAGCCGGGTTTCCCGGGTCACCGCCACATCGTCTTCGATGTGAACGGTAACCAGGTGTTCGACCAGATCCGACCGAACCACTGAGAACGCTTCACCCAGGAGTCCTGGACATGACTTCTGGTCGCTGCTGCAAGCGATGAAACAAAAACTGTCCACTTTACGTGTCGTATATGCGACAATACACATATGAAGTCGCCACATGAGTTGGATTCGCTAGTCGCAGTAGTTGGGTATTGGCAGGACTGCGTAGCATTACTTGATACTGGCGAGCCAGATCAGCAGGTAGCGGGTCTAATGGTTAATGTTGTTGCTAATGAACGTGATGATCGTTGGACCGTAGGAGTCGACTCCCACCCGGCATACTCTTTGATCTTTGAGCTGGCCGCTAGTCTAGAACTGCCTACTGACATGACAGAGAAGCGGTCAGAACGATGGCATTGTGTCCGCGCTTTGCTTAGTGTGCTTGCAGCCGATGCAGCCAACAGCAGGTAACCCCATCTCACGATCCGGTCGCAGTTAGGCAACTCACGCGGCTTCGGCAGGATCATCGCCACCACAGCCTAGGGACCCCCGCCACCACCGGCGGCCGTGTTCGCTAGTGCCGCGACCTCCCGGGTCGCGCGTTGGGCTCGTCTACTGCAACTAGCCCGTTTGGGTTGCAGCCGCGAACTGGCGGAGAGCGTCGCACGACTCTGAACCTGCTGGCTGACCCCGACGTACGGGAGGCGATCGAGTCGCTGTTCGCCGCATACCAACACTACTGCCGGCCGACGTGCGCCAAATGCTGAGGCTGAAGTTCCAGTCCGAAACCTACTTTTTTCTGCCCATACCCCACCAACGAAGTGCGCGGCGAAGAGACCCGCTGAAGATCATCGCGCCGCCAACCGCGCCGCCCATAGCAGCCTCACCGAGCATTCTTTTACGTAGATACTTTTTCCACTGGTCAACATCCCCTACATGCAGTTTCCCGTTGATATCACGATGATAGATAAGACGCTCCTGATCATCGATCACCCTGTGCTCATGGAATCCCTGATCCTTGCGGTTCCAGAATGCTTGGATGTCTCCGCCACGGTAGATGACGGTCTTGCCGTCCCGTCTGACCTCCTCCAGTCGAAAGTGCTGGAAGCCGGCGTTATAGATGATCTCTCGAAGTTGCTCATACGTGAGGGGCAACTCTTACTCCTAGTGGTGTCGCCTCGCGTGGTGACATCTACTTCCCGCCGCTCGCCTCGTACTTCGCCACGATGTCAGCTGACAGCCGGCCCCGCTCACTGACCTTGATCCCCTTGGACCTGGCCCAGGCCCGAATCTCCTGAGTGCGCTGCCGATCACCGGAGCCACCGGAACGGCCACGCCTCGAGCTGGCCCCGCGAGCCGCTACACGCCGTCCAGCCGTCACGAACGGCGCTACGGCGTCCCGGAGCTGCTTGGCGTGCTTGGCGCAGACGTCTATCTCGTAGGCCTTGCCATCCAGGCCAAAGCCGATGGTTTCCGTACCCGGCTTGTCGCCGGTCTCTAGGTCACAGGTCAGCAGCACCTGCATGGTCTGAGCCATCGCCAGTCCTCCACACCAGTAGAAGAGTCGCCTGCCCGCGATCATGCCGCAGGCCAGGGCTCAAGGCCTTGAAGGCAGGGCCCGACTTGTCCGGTAGCCGGCACCAACCCCCCTTGCCCGGTTTGCCCCACCTTGCTACTGTCCCCAACCTGCACTCAGAGTGACGGGGGAAGGAAGCTCATCTGGGTTTGCGGGGGGGGGGGGGGGGGGGGGGGGGGGGGGGGGGGGGGGGGGGGGGGGGGGGGGGGGGGGGGGGGGGGGGGGGGG
>JAVEEC010000095.1 GCA_030840645.1 Frankiaceae bacterium | reverse complement strand
ACGTCGTCCCGGACGACGTCCGCGCGGAAGTCGACGGCGGCCCGGCGGCCGGACCAGCGGCGGCGGACCGCCGGCGTCGGCACGCCGGCCGCGCGCAAGGCCGTCGACCCGGCGGCGCGGCGTACGGCGGTCACGACCCGCGCCGCGATTCTCGGCGTCGTGCTCTGCGTGCTGGCGCTCGCGCTGACGGTGCCGCTGCGGCAGTACGTCGCGCAGCGCGGCCGGGTCGCCCGGCTGCGCGCGCAGCAGGCGCAGCAGCAGCGCCGGGTCGACGCGCTGGAGGCGCGCAAGCGGCAGCTCCAGGACCCGGCGTACGTCGAGCAGCTCGCCCGCGAGAGGCTGCACTTCGTGCGGCCCGGCGAGGTGCCGTACATCCTGCTGACGCCGACGCCCACGCCGGTACCCGCGAAGCCGGGCGCGCCCGGCGTGACCAAGGTCGACGGCTCCGGGCCGTGGTACTCGCGGCTGTGGGGCACCGTGCAGACGGCGGGCCGCGCGCCGGTCCGCCGGTGAGCGACGGCGTCGCCGAGGCCGACCGGGCGGCGGTCGAGGCACAGCTCGGCCGGACCCCGCGCGGGCTGCGCGCCGTCGCGCACCGCTGCTCCTGCGGGCTGCCCGACGTCGTGGAGACCGAGCCGGTGCTGGCGGACGGCACGCCATTCCCGACGCTGTACTACCTGACCTGCCCGCGCGCCGCGTCCGCCGTCGGCCGCCTTGAGGCGTCCGGCCTCATGGCGTCGATGACCTCACGGCTCGCGGCCGACGCGGACCTGGCGGACGCGTACGCCGCCGCGCACGCCGACTACCTCGCGCGGCGCGACGCGATCCACCCGCTCGGCACCGACGTGAGCGCCGGCGGGATGCCGGTACGGGTGAAGTGCCTGCACGTGCTCGTCGCGCACGAGCTCGCCGTGCCGGGTGCCAACCCGTTCGGCCGCGAGGCGCTGGCTGCGCTGGGGGACTGGGGATCCGGCGGCCCGTGCGTCGCGCCGGGCGAGGCGCCGTGACCCGCGTCGCCGCCGTCGACTGCGGCACCAACTCCATCCGCCTGCTCGTCGCCGACGTCGACGGCGGACGGCTCGTCGACGTGCACCGGGAGATGCGGATCGTCCGGCTCGGCCAGGGTGTGGACCGGACCGGGCGGCTCGCGCCGGAGGCCTTGGCGAGGACGTTCGACGCGCTGCGCGCCTACGCCGCCGTCGTCGCCCGGCACGGTGCCGAGCGGGTACGCATGGTCGCCACGTCGGCGACCCGGGACGCCGCCAACGCCGCCCGCTTCGTCGACGGCTGCACGGCGATCCTCGGCGTCGCGCCGGAGGTCGTCAGCGGCGTGGAGGAGGCGCGGCTGTCGTTCGCCGGCGCGACCGCCGAGCTGGCCGGGCACCCGGCGCCGTACGCCGTCTGCGACATCGGCGGCGGCTCGACCGAGGTCGTCGTCGGCACGGACGACGTGGAGCAGAGCGTGAGCGTCGACGTCGGCTGCGTACGGCTCACCGAGCGGCGGCTGCGTACCGACCCGCCGACCGCCGCCGAGGTCGTCGCGGCGGTCGCCGACATCGCGGCTGCGCTGGACCTCGTGGAGGCGCGGGTGGACGTACGCCGGGCGCGGACGTTCGTCGGGCTGGCCGGCTCGGTGACGACGGTCGCCGCGCTCGCGCTCGGCCTCGACGCGTACGACCCGGCGCGCATCCACCTGGCGCGGGTCGCGGCCGCCGACGTCGAACGGGTCAGCGCGACGTTGCTGCGCGCGACCCGGGCGGAGCGGGCGGCGTACGGCGTCATGCACCCCGGCCGCGCCGACGTCATCGCGGCCGGCGCGCTGGTGCTGCGCGAGGTCGTGCGCCGCTGGGACGTCGCCGAGGTGGTGGCGAGCGAGCGCGACATCCTCGACGGCATCGCGTACGCCGCCGTCACTGCTCCGGGAACTCCGGACCCGGCCCGTACCTGACACCCGGGCCCCCCCGAGCCGCGCCCATCTTCACGAGGAGCCCCCGCGCGCGCAGGTCGCTGAGCATGTTGCGCGCGGTGGGGACGTTGACGTCGAAGATCCGTTGCAGGGTGCGGTTGGTGACGTGCCCGTACTCGCGCACGTGCTCGATGACCTTGCGGTCGGACTCGTCCACCAGGCGGCGCCGGTAGGTGACGGCGCCCGCCAGGGCGGCGATGGTCGCGGGACGCAGCCGGTACGTCGGGTTGGCCCGGGAGACCGTGCGGCGGGTCGGCTCGAGCAGGCCCGCGTCGTCGAGCCGGCGCAGCACCGACTGCGCCTCCGCGAGCCCGCGCTGGATCGCTACCCCGAGGTGCTCAGCGCCGATGGTGGCGCGGCGTCGTAGCAGCGACAGCGCGAGGAGGACCTCGACGTCCCGGGCGAGCGCGTCGGGCAGGTCGGAGACGAACCGCACGAACGCGTCGTTGCCGGTACCCCCTGGCAGCACCGCTCGGACCAGGTCGCCGGAGTCCTCGAACGTCGGCGGCTCTTTGCCGCTGCGGAGCATCTCGCGGTAA
>JAVEEC010000028.1 GCA_030840645.1 Frankiaceae bacterium | reverse complement strand
TCAGCTACGTGAAGAAGGAGTACTCGCTGATGCTCGGCGAGCGCACCGCCGAGGAGATCAAGATGGCGATCGGCTCGGCGTTCCCCGCGCCGGACGAGCCGCACGCCGAGATCCGCGGCCGGGACCTGGTCTCAGGCCTGCCGAAGACGATCGTCGTCAGCGCCGAGGAGATCAGGAAGGCGATCGAGGAGCCGGTCAACGCCATCGTCGACGCGGTCAAGACGACGCTCGACAAGTGCCCGCCCGAGCTCTCCGGCGACGTGATGGACCGGGGGATAGTGCTGACCGGCGGTGGGGCCCTGCTCAAGGGCCTGGACGAGCGGCTGAAGCACGAGACCGGCATGCCGATCCACATCACCGACAACCCGCTCCACTCGGTCGCGATGGGGTCCGGCAAGTGCGTCGAGGAGTTCGAGGCGCTGCGCCAGGTCCTCATCTCCTCGCCGCGTCACTAGCTCGGGGACGTGTACCGCGACTCGCGACGGATCCGGGTCGTCCTCGCCCTGCTCATCCTCACGTCCTTCACCCTGATCACGATCGACTACCGGGCCGGCAACGGCACCGCGCTGCGGTCGCTACGGACCGGGGCGGCCGCGGTGTTCGGGCCGGTCGAGCGGGCGGTGACCTCGGTCGTCCGGCCGATCGGCAACGCGCTCTCCACGCTCGGCGACCTCGGCAGCCTCGACGCCGAGGCGAAGAAGCTGCGCGCGGAGAACGCCGACCTCAAGAACCAGCTCCACCAGGTCGACGACCTGCGCCGCGAGAACGACGAGCTGCGCAAGCTGAACGGCCTCGCCGCCCGCGGCGGCTACCGGACGGTGCGCTGCCGGGTGATCGCGCTGGGACCGGACAACTTCGAGTGGACCGCGACGCTGGACTGCGGCAGCGGCGACGGGCTGAAGAAGGACCAGACCGTCCTCAACGGCGACGGCCTGGTCGGCAAGGTGCTCGCCGTCGGGCCGTTCAGCGCGCAGGTGCTGCTCGCGATCGACCCGGAGTTCACGGTCATCGGCCGGCTCGCCGCGCACGGCTCGACCGGCCCCGTCACCGGCAACGGTCTCGACCCGATGGAGATGGAGCTGCTCTCACCGGTGGCGCCGGTGTCCAAGGGCGAGGCGATCGTGAGCAACGGCGTCCAGGGCGGCTTCGTCGCGGGCGTGCCGGTGGGCGTCGTCGTCAGCGTCAGCAAGGAGCGGTCGGTCCTGACGCGGAAGGTCACCGTGCAGCCGTTCGTCAGCTTCACGTCGCTCGACATCGTCGGCGTCGTCGTGCAACCGCCGCGCACCGACCCGCGCAACGCCGTCCTGGCCACGCTGCCGCCGACCCCGAAGCCGACGCCCACGCCGACGCCGACCCAGGTGCCGTGCACGGGCGCGTCGCCATGCCCGAGCGGGTCGCCGTCGGCGACCCCGACGCAGGCACCGACATTCGGTACGCCGACGCCGAGCCGGACGCCGTAGGTGTCGGCGAACCGCCTCGCCGTCGTCGTCCTCGGCCTGTTCACCGCGCTGCTCCTCCAGGTGAGCGTGCTGGCGCGGCTGTCGTTCCTCGGCGCCAAGCCGAACCTCGTGCTCGTCGCCGTCGTCTGCTTCGCGCTGACCGACGGCCCCGGCGTCGGGATGGGGGCGGGGTTCGGGATCGGCCTGGTGACCGACCTGCTCGGCAGCCACACGCTCGGCCTGCTCGCGCTCGTGTACTGCGTCGTCGGGTACGCCGCGGGCGTGATCCGCTCGTACTTCGACCGGATGTCGACGTTCACGCCGATGGCGGTCGTCGGGGTGCTGACGGCGGTGGCCGTGCTCGCGTACGCGGGGCTCGGCGCGCTGCTCGGGGACCCGCGCATCTCCGGCGAGCCGGTCGTCCGGTCGCTGGTCCTGACGAGTCTCTATGATGTGGTTCTCACCCCGTTCGTGTTCGCGGCCGTCACGGCGTTGCGGGGGCGCGGCGACGATCCGACGAGGCGTCTGTAGAGGCTTGACTTGAGCGACCGTTCCCGGCTCCGGCTGGCCGTGCTCCAACTCCTGGTACTCAGCCTGGTGGGGACGCTGTTCGGCCGGCTCTGGTACCTCCAGGTGCTCGCCGGGGACCGCTACGAGCGGATCGCCGCCGACAACGGCCGCGGCACCATTGCCGAGCCGGCGACCCGCGGGCGCATCCTCGACGACCTCGGCCGCCCGCTGGTGACCAACAGGACCAGCCTCGTCGTGTCGGTGTCGGTGAGCAAGGCCGACCTCGACAGGGAGAAGGACAAGATCCCTGCCGTGCTCAAGCGGCTCGGCGCGCTGATCAAGGTCTCGCCCGCGCTGCTCAAGGAGCAGGTCACGCCGTGCCTGACCAAGGCGGAGCAGGCGGCCGAGGAGCGCAAGAAGCGCAAGAACGGCGAGAAGTACGTCAAGCCGTCGACCTGCAACAACGGCTCCCCGTTGCAGCCGGTGCCGGTCGCGACCGACGTACCCGCCGACGTGGCGTACCGGATCCTGGAGCACCGCGAGGACTTCCCCGGCGTCGAGGCGAAGGCCGTCGCGGTCCGCGCGTACCCGCAGAAGTCGCTGGCCGCGCACGTGTTCGGCTACCTCGGCCGCATCTCCGCCGAGGAGGTCGGCAAGGGCGCGTACCGGACCGGCTACGACCCGAGCGACCTGGTCGGCCGCGGCGGCATCGAGGAGGTCTACGACCGGGACCTCAAGGGCGTGTCGGGACTGCAGACCGTCTCGGTCAA
Organism: Frankiaceae bacterium; assembly: GCA_030840645.1. Lineage (GTDB taxonomy): Bacteria > Actinomycetota > Actinomycetes > BP-191 > BP-191 > BP-191. The sequence goes on along the minus strand of JAVEEC010000028.1, from coordinate 15,752 downwards.
CCGGCTCGGCCGCGTGACCGGCGTGGTCGACACGCGCGAGGCGTCGCCGGGCAACGACCTCGTCCTCTCACTCGACATGGGCGTGCAGCAGGCCGCCGAGCGGGCCCTCGCGGACTGGATGGCGTACGCCCGCAGCAAGCCGCCGGACACGCGCGGCCGCCTCTCGCCGGCGCCGAGCGGCGCGGCGGTCGTGGTCGACGTCAAGACCGGGCGGATCGTCGCGCTCGCGAGCAACCCGACGTTCGACCCGGCACGGTTCGGCACGCCGATCCCCACGGCGGAGTTCGAGGCGCGGTTCGGCGAGCAGGCCGGCGAGCCGCTCGTGTCGCGCGCGGTGCAGGGCCGGTTCGCGCCCGGGTCGACGTTCAAGCTGGTGTCGACGGCGGCGGCGGTCCAGGCCGGGTGGGCGCCGCTCGGCGGGACGTTCAACTGCCCCGGTGCGCTCAAGGTCGGCAACTCGTCCAAGAGCAACTTCGAGGGCAGGGGCGAGGGCCGGATCAGCCTCTACACGACGCTGGTGAAGTCCTGCGACACCGTCTACTACCAGTTCGCGATCGACGAGTGGTTCCGCGACAACGCGCTCGTCCAGCAGAAGAAGAAGCCGATCGAGAACCTCCAGACGATGGCGCGCGCGTTCGGCTTCGGCAAGCGCACCGGCATCGACCTCCCCGACGAGCGCGCGGGCGTGATCATGGACCGCGACACCCGGCGCAAGACCTGGGAGGAGAACAAGGCGCAGTACTGCAAGGACGCGGAGAACCCCAAGTACAGCGCCTACGTCCGCGCGATCTCCCGCGAGAACTGCGCCGAGGGCTTCAACTACCGGCTCGGCGACGAGGCCAACCACTACGTCGGCCAGGGCGAGGTGCTGGTCACGCCGTTGCAGATGGCGATGGCGTACGCCGCCCTCGCGAACGGCGGCACGCTCTACGAGCCGCGGATCGCGAAGGCCGTCGTCGGCCCGACCGGCAAGCTCGTCCGGAACATCGCGCCGAAGGTCGTCGGCCGGGTCCCCGTGAACGCCGAGACGATGGCGTACATGCGCAACGCGCTGGCCGCGGTGCCGACCGAGGGCACGGCGAAGGCCGCGTTCGCCGGGTTCCCGTTCGGGCAGCTCGCGATTGCGGGCAAGACCGGCACGGCCGAGGTGGTGGGCAAGCAGAACACGTCGTGGTTCGCGTCCTACGGCCCGGTCGCCGACCCGCGCTACGCCGTCGTCGTCATGGTCGAGCAGGCGGGGCAGGGCGGGCAGATCGCGGCGCCCGCGGTCCGCCAGATCTGGGACGGTATCTACGGCCTCGAGGGCCACCGGGCGGCGTACCCGGGCGGACAGCCGCCGGCCGGGCTGCCACGGTTCTACTCCGACGGGAACGTCAAGCCGCCCGTGGCTCCCGCGTCGCCGGTCGCGCTCGGCGCGTTCCCCGAGGCGCTGCCCGAGCAGCGCAGGCGCGGGGCGTTCGCGTGAGCGCGCCGGAGTGGACGACGCCGCGCGTCTCGCCGGTGCCGCTCTCCCAACGGGAGTCGTTCCGATCGCGCGCCTTCGACCGCGAGTCGCCGCTGCGCCGCCTCGACTGGGTGCTGGTGGTGTGCGCGGTCGCGCTGTCGTCGCTCGGGGCGCTGCTCGTCTGGTCGGCGACCCGCGCCAACCTCGACGCGAAGGGGCTCGACCCCAACACGTTCCTCAAGCGGCACGTCCTCAACGTGTTCATCGGCCTCGCGCTCGGCGCCGTCGCCGCGCTGGTCGACTACCGGATGCTGCGGGCGTACGCGCCGATCGTCTACATCGCGTCGTGCGCCGGCCTGATTGCGGTGCTGTCGCCGCTCGGCTCGACCATCAACGGCGCGCACTCGTGGATCGTCATCGGCGGCGGCTTCCAGATCCAGCCGTCTGAGTTCGCGAAGGTCGCGCTCGTCGTCGGCATGGCGATGATCCTGGGGGAGAAGCGCGACAACGAGGCCGACCCGCGCGACGGCGACGTGCTGCTCGTGCTCGCGCTCGCTGCGGTGCCGATGGCGCTGATCATGCTGCAGCCCGACTTCGGCACGATGATGGTGTTCGTCTTCACCATCCTCGGCGTGCTCGCGGTCTCCGGCGCGCCGCGTCGCTGGGTCGCCGGGCTCGTCCTGCTCGGCATCCTGGGCGGGTTCGGGATCATCCACCTGCACCTCCTGCACGACTACCAGGAGAAGCGGCTCACGGCGTTCGCCAACCCGAAGGCCGACCCCAAGCGCACCGGCTACAACGTCAAGCAGGCGAAGATCGCGATCGGCTCCGGCCGGGTGACCGGCAAGGGGCTGTTCAAGGGCACCCAGACCAACGGCCAGTTCGTGCCCGAGCAGCAGACCGACTTCGTGTTCACGGTGGCGGGGGAGGAGCTCGGCTTCGTCGGCGCGGGCGCGATCCTGCTGCTGCTCGGGATGATCCTGTGGCGCGGCACCCGAATAGCCGTGAACGCCGGCGACATGTTCGGCACGCTGGTGGCGGCGGGCGTCGTGTCGTGGTTCGCGTTCCAGTCGTTCGTCAACATCGGGATGACGCTCGGGATCATGCCGGTGACCGGGCTGCCGCTGCCGTTCGTGTCGTACGGCGGCTCCTCGATGTTCGCGAACATGATCGCCATCGGCCTGCTGTGCAACGTGAAGATGCGCAGCAACGCGTGGGACTGAGCCCCACCCTCGTTCTGTGAAGATCACCACGCGCGAGAGGGGGTCGATTTCCTTCACAGAACGACGGGGCCGGCCCGGTACCCTGCGGCGCATGGGCCGGAGCCGGGTGACCGTCGTCGCCGTCGGCCTCAAGGTCGCCCTCGTGGCGCTGGTCGTGTTCGCGCTGACCCACCTCGGGTGGGACAGGTTCGCGGACAAGGCGATGGTCGCGCGCGCCGTCCTCTACCCCCTCGCGGCGGTCGTCGTGCCCGCGACGTGGCTCGCCGGCCGGCGGCGGTGGCCGTACCCGGCGTTGGTCGACGTGCTGGTCGTCACGCCGTTCGTGGTCGACCTGGCGGGCAACGCGCTGGACCTGTACGACCGGGTGTCGTGGTTCGACGACGCCTGCCACCTCGTGAACTGGGCCGTCCTCACCGCCGCCGTCGGCATCCCGCTCGCCCGGCGGTACGGAGCGTGGGTGACGTTCGGGCTCTGCGTCGGCTTCGGCGCGACGACGGCGGTGCTCTGGGAGATCGGGGAGTACGGCGCGTTCGTCCTCAAGACGCCGGAGTCGGTGACGGCGTACCGCGACACGATTGGCGATCTCGCGCTCGGGCTCACCGGCGCGGTGGTCGCGGGCGCGCTGGCGGCGAGGCGCGCGCGGCGGGGCGATGACCCGCGCTGACCGGGTGGTGATCCGCCTGCCGCGGCGGGCGCTGGTCCCGCCGCTGTTCGTCGCGCTGTCCTCGGCGGCGTACGCCTCGGCGACGCACTGGGCGTTCGGCGTGCTGTCCCCCGTCGGCCTGCTCGGCATGGTCGTCGTGCTGCGGACGAGGACCGAGCTGGCGCCGTCGGGCGTGACGACGTGCGACGGGCTGCGGGTGCGCAGGTTCCCGTGGTCCTCGTTCGTGTCCCTCGCGCCACGGACGGGCGGGACGGTGGCCGTGACCGCGAACGGCGTGCGGGTGCCGTTGCCCGCCGTGGTGTGGGGGAAGGCGCGGCGGAACACCGCGGCGTTCGTGGTCCGGTGGGCCGCGGAGCACGGTCACGTGCTGACCCGCGCGGATTGAGGGTTCGGCTCTGGCAATACGGACATAACGTGCGTAACGTCATTGGCCCCTACACCCCTCAGGAGTGGTCATGCGTTCAACGCTGTGCCGCGCCGCCGTCGCCCTCGCGATCGGCGCGCTCTCCCTCACCCCCGCGGCGTCCCACGCCGCTGCCCGCCCGCCGGTCCCCGGCGCCGAGCGGATCGACGGCGGCTGGGCCGTTCCCGCGCCCACGACCGGCCCGTCCTGGTACGACGCCGCGTACGCGAAGCGCGTACTCGCGGCGGGCACCAAGGGCGTGCGGCTCCCGCAGGGCGCGACCCTGCCGAACAACGCGAAGCCGGTCGGCCTCGCGACGTCCGGCATCCGCCCCGGCATCTGGCTCGTCACCATCCAGACCGGGCCGGTGTTCGGCTTCGCCTGGTGCACGGCGAACTTCGTGTTCAAGAGCGGCAGCACGTTCGGCCTCGGCACCGCCGGGCACTGCGCGGCGGCCGACGCGCTGGGCGGCTTCCCCGACGTGACGGCGTACGTCGTCCCGCCGGTCGGCTCGGGCTCGCTGCCGGGCTTCTACCACATCGGCACGTTCTCGCTGAGCCACAACAACGGCATCGGTGACGACTTCGCGATGATCAACATCAAGCCGCAGTACAACTCCTGGGTGAACCCGAACATGCCGGTGTTCGGCGGCCCGACCAGCGTGTACGCGACGAACACGCCGACCGTCGTCACGCACTTCGGCCACGGGCTCGGCGTCGGGCTCGGCGGCACGCCGCGCGTGGGCCTCTGCACGATCATGGCCGCCCGCGGCGGCAACGCGTTCGCGTGGTACGGCGTGGGTTTCGAGGGTGACTCGGGCTCGGCGGTCGACTCGTTCGGCGGGCAGGGCGTGGGCAACTTCACCCACATCGTCATCCTCGACGGCGTCCCCGGCGAGATCCTGCCCGGCATGCTGGCGGGCACGCGGCTGACGAAGATCCTCTCGATCGCGGCCGGCTGGACGTTGGTGACCGGCACCTGGCCGGTCCCGACTCCGTAGGCCCGGCGCCAGACGCCGGCCGGGCGCCCGCGGCGACGGGTTCCCGGCCGGCCCCATCCGGCCGTGCGGACGGCTACCCTGGACTCCTGATGGAGTCACTCTTCCCCCTGCTCGAACCGTTGCTGCCGCGCGTCCAGAAGCCGGTCCAGTACGTCGGCGGCGAGCTGAACGCACAGCTCAAGGACTGGGACGCGGCCGACGTCCGCTGGTGCCTGATGTACCCGGACGCGTACGAGGTCGGCCTGCCGAACCAGGGCGTCATGATCCTGTACGAGGTGCTGAACGAGCAGCCCGGCGTCCTCGCGGAGCGCACGTACTCGGTCTGGCCGGACCTCGAGGCGCTGATGCGGGAGCACGCCGTCCCGCAGTTCACGGTGGACGCGCACCGGCCGGTGAAGGCGTTCGACCTGTTCGGCATCTCGTTCTCGACCGAGCTCGGCTACACGAACATGCTCAACGCGCTCGACCTCGCGGGCATCCCGCTCACCGCGACCGACCGCGGGCTCGACGACCCGGTCGTGGTCGCGGGCGGGCACGCGGCGTTCAACCCGGAGCCGATCGCGGAGTTCGTGGACTGCGCGGTCCTCGGCGACGGCGAGCAGGCCGTGCTGGAGATGACGGACGTCGTCCGCTCGTGGAAGTCCTGCGGCCGCGAGGGCGGGCGCGAGGGGCTGCTGCTGCGGCTCGCGACCGAGGTCGCCGGGGTCTACGTGCCGCGGTTCTACGACGTCGAGTACCTGCCGGACGGCCGGATCAAGCGGGTCGTGCCGAACACGCACGGGGTGCCGTTCCGCGTCGGCAAGCGGACCGTGATGGACCTGGACGAGTGGCCGTACCCGAAGGCCCCTCTCGTGCCGCTCGCGGAGACCGTCCACGAGCGCATGAGCGTCGAGATCTTCCGCGGCTGCACCCGCGGCTGCCGGTTCTGCCAGGCCGGGATGATCACGCGCCCGGTCCGCGAACGGTCGATCACCGGCATCGGCGAGATGGTCGACCGCGGCCTCAAGGCGACCGGGTACGAGGAGGTCGGGCTCCTGTCGCTGTCCAGCGCCGACCACTCGGAGATCGGCGAGATCGCGCACCAGCTCGCCGACCGGTACGAGGGCACGCAGACCTCGCTGTCGCTGCCGAGCACGCGCGTCGACGCGTTCAACATCACGCTGGCTAACGAGCTGACGCGGGGCGGGCGGCGGTCCGGACTGACGTTCGCGCCCGAGGGCGGGTCCGAGCGGCTGCGCCGGGTCATCAACAAAACGGTGACCAAGGAGGACCTGATCCGCACCGTCACCACCGCCTACCAGGGCGGGTGGCGGCAGGTGAAGCTCTACTTCATGGTCGGGCTCCCCACGGAGACCGACGAGGACGTGCTGGAGATCGCCGAGCTGGCGCACGAGGTGATCCGCACGGGACGCAGGGAGACCGGGCAGAAGGACGTGCGCTGCACGGTGTCGATCGGCGGCTTCGTGCCGAAGCCGCACACGCCGTTCCAGTGGGCCGCGCAGCTCGACGCGGCGACGACCGACCGCCGGCTGAAGCTGCTCCGCGACGCGATCAACACGGACCGGACGCTGGGTCGTTCGATCGGCTTCCGCTACCACGACGGCGAGCCGGGCATCGTCGAGGGGCTGCTCTCGCGCGGCGACCGGCGGGTCTCCGCCGTCATCCGCAAGGTGTGGGAGGACGGCGGGCGGTTCGACGGGTGGAGCGAGCACTTCTCGTACGCGCGCTGGATGGCCTGCGCCGCCGCCGCCGGGGTCGACGTCGACTGGTACACGACCCGCGAGCGCACCGAGACCGAGGTGCTGCCCTGGGACCACCTCGACTCCGGGCTGGAGAAGGACTGGCTCTGGGCCGACTGGCAGGAGGCACTGACCGCCGTGGAGGTGGACGACTGCCGCTGGAGCCCGTGCTACGACTGCGGCGTCTGCCCAGGCATGAACACCTCGATCCAGATCGGCCCGACCGGGCGCACGCTGCTGCCGCTCTCGGTGACGTGAGCAAGCAGCGCGTTCCCGAGGGGCCCCCGCCGCCACCCGTCGTCCAGAAGGTCCGCATCCGGTACGCGAAGCGGGGGCGGCTGCGGTTCATCAGCCATCGGGACTTCGCGCGGGCGCTCGAACGCGCGCTGCGGCGGGCGGGCGCGCCGGTCGGGTTCAGCGCGGGGTTCTCGCCGCACCCGAAGATCAGCTACGTCGGCGCGGCGCCCACGGGGGCCGCGTCCGAGGCGGAGTACGTCGAGATCGGGCTGGCCGCGCGGGTCGACCCGGCGGCGTTCATGGCGGCGGTGGACGCGTCGTTGCCGCCCGGCCTGGACCTCGTGGAGTGCGTGGAGGCGGCGGGCGGGTCGCTACCGGACCGGATCGACGGCTCGGCGTGGTCCGTACGGCTCCCCGGGGTGCCCGTCGAGGCGGCCGAGCGCGCGCTGGCAGCGTTCCTCGCGGCCGAGGTCGTGGAGGTCGACCGCAAGACGAAGGACGGCGTACGGCGCATCGACGCCAGGGCCGCGGTCCGACACGCGGGGGTCCGTACGTCGGGTGGCGAGGCCCCGTGTGCGATACTCGACGTGGTCGTGCGGCACACCACACCCGCCGTACGTCCCGACGATGTCCTGTCGGGGCTTCGCGCAGTCGCGGAGCTCGACCTGCCCGCCCCTCCGGAGGCGACGCGGTCGGCTCAAGGGCTGCTCGACGAAGCCGGCCACCTGGCCGACCCGCTCGCGGAGGATCGCGCGGCGGGTGCCGCACCAGACGTCGCCGCGAACGCCCCCTGAGGGCGACAGGCTTCCGGTGGCTCACGCCGCCGGTACGAGACAGGAAGCACGACCCGTGCGGCGCGACTCGCGCCCGGGACGTGTCGGAGGAACGTTCGGCATGGCCGACGACAACGACGTGACACAGCAGGACACCCCGCCCGCCAAGCCGGCGCGCAAGCGCGCGCCGCGCAAGGCCGCGGCACCGCCGGTCGAGGGCACCGCCAGCGTGGGTGAGGGGGCGCTCGCCGAGGCGGCGCTCGCCGCGCCCGCGAAGCGGACCCGCGCCCGCAAGGCGGCCCCGGCCGCCGCAGAGGAGACGGCGGGCGAAAAGCCCGCCACGCGCGGGCGGGGCCGCAAGGCGACCGCTCCCGCGACCGAGCCCGAGGAGACGACCGGGGGGCGCAGGCGCAAGGCGCCGCCGCCGGTGGTGCTGTTCCAGCCGCCGGTCGTCCCCGCCGCCGAGGCGGCGGAGGAGACCGGGGACGAGGCGCCGCCCGCCCGGGCGCCCCGCCAGCGCAAGCCGCGGATCGTGCTCGACCCGGCCGACGTCGCCGAGCCCGTTGCCGAGGAGGCGACGGAGGAAGGCGAGGACGACGGCGAGGGCGGCCCGCGCAAGCGCCGCCGCCGCGGCCGCCGCGGCCGGGGCCGCAAGACCGGCGAGGGCGAGACCGCCGCCGAGGGCGACGAGCCCGCCGACGAGAGCGCGGCCGCGCCGGCCGGCGCGCCCGAGCCGGGCGAGACCGCCGAGGAGGGCGAGGCCGGGACCGGCACCCGCCGCCGCAGGCGGCGCAAGCGCGGTGGCGGCGAGGGCGTCGTGGAGACGGTGGAGGACGGCGTTCCCACCGTGGTCAAGGTCCGCCCGGCCCGCGAGCCGCGCGCGCCCCGGGAGCCGAGCAACGAGGTCCAGGGCATCCGCGGCTCGACCCGCCTGGAGGCGAAGCGCCAGCGCCGCCGCGACGGCCGCGACCAGGGCAGGCGCCGGCCGCCGATCGTCAGCGAGTCGGAGTTCCTGGCCCGCCGGGAGGCCGTCGAACGCGTGATGCTGGTCCGCCAGACCGGCGACACCACGCAGATCGCCGTGCTGGAAGACGACATCCTCGTCGAGCACTACGTCACCCGCGCGAGCGCGACGTCGTACGCGGGCAACGTCTACCTCGGCCGCGTGCAGAACGTGCTGCCGAGCATGGAGGCGGCGTTCGTCGACATCGGCAAGGGGCGCAACGCCGTCCTCTACGCCGGCGAGGTCAACTACGACGCCTCCGCGCTGGAGGGCCGCGCGCCGCGCATCGAGCAGGCGTTGAAGAGCGGCCAGCAGATCACCGTGCAGGTCACCAAGGACCCGATGGGCCACAAGGGCGCGCGGCTCACGTCGCAGATCAGCCTGCCCGGCCGGTACATGGTCTACGTCCCCGAACAGTCGATGACCGGCATCTCGCGCAAGCTGCCCGACACCGAACGCGCGCGGCTCAAGACGCTGCTCAAGACGTTGAAGCCGGAGGGCGCGGGCGTCATCATCCGCACCGCCGCCGAGGGCGCGAGCGAGGAGGACCTCACCGCCGACCTGCGCCGCCTCCAGGCGCAGTGGGAGGTCATCGAGAAGAAGGCGAAGAAGGAGTCGGCGCCCGCACTGCTGCACGGCGAGCCGGACCTGGTGATCCGCGTCGTCCGCGACAACTTCAACGAGGACTTCGCCAAGCTGATCGTCGAGGGCGACGAGGACTACGACCTGATCGAGGGGTACCTCTCGACGCTCGCCCCCGACCTGCTGCCGCGGCTCGAACGCCACAGCGGCAGCAAGCCATTGTTCGACGCGTTCCGGGTGGACGAGCAGATCGCGAAGGCGCTGGACCGCAAGGTCTCGCTGCCCTCCGGCGGCTCGTTGGTGATCGACCGTACGGAGGCCATGACGGTCGTCGACGTCAACACCGGCAAGTTCACCGGCAAGGGCGGCAACCTCGAGGAGACGGTCACCAAGAACAACCTCGAAGCCGCGGAGGAGATCGTCCGCCAGCTCCGGCTGCGCGACATCGGCGGGATCATCGTCGTCGACTTCATCGACATGATCCTGGAGAGCAACCGCGAGCTGGTCGCCCGCCGCCTCAAGGAGTGCCTCGGCCGCGACCGCACCAAGCACCAGGTCGCCGAGCTGACCTCGCTCGGCCTGCTGCAGATGACGCGGAAGCGGATCTCGCAGGGCCTGTTCGAGGCGTTCACCGAGCAGTGCCCGGAGTGCAACGGGCGCGGCGTCAAGGTGCTCACGGAGTTCCCGACGCAGGGCGGCAGGCAGGCCAAGAGCACGCCCTCGCCTGCCCAGGTCGCCCGCCGCCCGAAGCGCGGCGCCGCGGCCGCCGACGCGGAGATCGTCGACGCCGAGCTGGTCGAGCCGCCCGCTCCTGAGCCGGTCGCCGCGATCGAGGCGCCCGAGCCGGCCCCCGCGATCGAGCCCTCGGCCAACGGTGCCGCGCCCGCGGGCGACGCACCCGAGGCGGCGGCTTACGACGACCTCACGCCGCCGGAGTGGCGGTTCGCGGCGGCACCCGCTGACTGAGCCTGCACCGCCGGGAGGAAACGAGCGTACCGGGACGAAGTGGGTCCACATGCCCCTCCGCCGCGCCCTGCCCCTCGTCGCAGCACTCACCGTCGCCGCCCTCGTCACCGCCCCCGGCGCCCCGCGCCCGGCGGCGGAGCGGGCGCTGCCGCAGAACGCGTTCGCCGTCCCGACCGCGGGCCAGCTCGGCCCGCAGCCGGTGCCGGGCGACGCGGCCCTGCTGCGTACCGCCGGGAAGGACGCCACCGTCCCGACCGGCGCGTTCGCCAGGGCGAAGGCGCAGGCAGGCGACCTGCCCGTCCTCGGGCCGGGCCGGGACTGGGACCTGCACGGCCCGACCAACATCGGCGGCCGCGTCCTCGACGTCGTCGTCGACCCGACCCGCGCCGACTCGATCTTCGTCGCCACCGCGACCGGCGGCGTCTGGCACTCCGGGGACGCGGGGAAGACGTTCGACTCGGTCTGGCCCGACGACCTGGTCCAGACCATCGGCGCCCTCGCGATCACGCCGACCGGCACCCTCTACGCGGGCACCGGCGAGGCCGGGCCCGGCGGTGGCTCGCTGACGTACGGCGGCACCGGGCTGTACCGCTCGACCGACCTCGGCGCGACGTGGCAGCTGATCGGCCTGGCGGAGTCCGAGCGCATCGGCCGGATCATCGTCGACCCGACCAACCCCCTGCACCTGTTCGTCGCGGCGAACGGCCCGCTGTTCAGCGAGGGCGGCGAGCGCGGGCTGTACCGCTCCCTCGACGGCGGTGACACCTGGATCAAGGTCCTCGCGGGCAGCACGCCGACGACCGGCGCCGTCGACGTCGCTTTCGACCCGGACAGCAGCCAGGTCCTCTACGCGACCATGTGGGACCGGATCCGCCGGCCCGGCAACCGCGACTACACCGGTGGCGGTTCGGCCCTCTACCGGTCGGTCAACCACGGCGCGACGTGGGTGCCGGTCGGCACGACGTTCTTCGGCCCGGGCATCACGACCGTCGGCCGGCTCGGCGTCGCGGCCGCACCCGGCGGCATCGTCTACGTCCTCTCCTCGACAGTCGACGGGCTGACCGGCGGGTTCTACGTCTCCGCCGACTACGGCGACACGTTCGTACCGAAGTCGTTCGACGACGCGCTGGTGACCGGCGGCTTCGTCTACGCGTGGTGGTTCGGCCGCGTCTACGTGGACCCGAAGTCCGCGACGCACGTCTACGCGACCGGCGTGAACCTCTCGGAGAGCAAGGACGGCGGGTCGACGTTCAGCGCGCCGACCGGCTTCCACGCCGACCAGCACGGCATGGCCTGGGACCCGAAAGTGCCCGACCGCGTGTACCTCGGCAACGACGGCGGCGTGTACCGCTCCGACGACAACGGCGCGACCTGGGAGCACGGCGAGTACATGCCGTGGAACCAGCTCTTCTCGGTCGACGTCTCGCAGCAGCGGCCGGCCAGGATCGTCGGCGGCCTGCAGGACAACGGCGGCAACCGCTCCTGGGACAACGACGACGAGACCAGCCCGGCCGGGTGGAACGACATCACCGGCGGCGACGGCACCGAGATGCGGATCAACCCGGAGAACGACCAGATCGTCTACGGGTGCAGCCAGTACGGCGCATGCGCCGTCAGCACCCAGGGCGGCAAGAACATGAGCGCCTTCGACACCCAGATCATCGGGGACCGCAAGAACTGGCTGACCCCGATCGAGTTCGACCCGGCCGACCCGTCGACCGTCTACACGGCGTCCTCGATCGTGCACCGGTCCACCGACGACGGGCAGAACTGGACGCCGATCAGCGGGGACCTCACCGACGGCGAGGGGGGCAGCACCGAGACCAACCCGCTGTTCCGCAACTACGACACCGTCTCGACCATCGCCGTGACGCCGGCCGACACCGGGTTCCTCCTCGTCGGCACCGACGACGGGCACCTCTGGTACTCGCACGACAACGCCGCCAACCCGCTGACGTCGTGGACCGAGAGCACCGACGCCGACCTGCCGGAGGGCTACGTCACCAGCGTCGCCATCGACCCGCAGCACCCGGACGTCGCGTACGCGGCGTTCTCCGGCTTCCGCGCGGGCACGTCGGCGGCGACGGTGTTCCGCAGCGCCGACCGGGGCGTCACGTGGGACGACATCAGCGGGAACCTGCCGAGCGCGCCGGTCGGCAAGGTGCTGCCCGTCGGCACCGACCTGATCGTCGCGACCGACGTCGGGGTGTTCATCACGAAGGGCGTGTCGAGCACGAAGGTGTCCGCCACGGCGAAGGGGGCCGGCGGCGCGTGGTACCGGCTCGGGAGCGGCCTGCCGATGACGCCGGTCTGGGACCTCGCGTACCAGGCCAAGACGCACACGGTGTACGCCGCCAGCTTCGGCCGGGGCGCGTACTCGCTGCCGCTGACCGGCCTGGTCGTCCGGCCGCCGATCCTCTGCGGCTGCACGCCGCCGTTGCGGCCGCCGCCCGGCGGCCCGACGATCCCCACCACCGGCCTCCCGGGCCCGCTGCCGCTGCTCGCGCTGGCGGGTGCCGCGGGTGCGGCGCTGCTGACGAGGCGCCGCCGGGCGGCCTACGCGCTCGCGCTGCGCAAGAGCGTCGCCAGCGGCTCGGCGATGCCGGGCGCGCTGGCGACGGTGTGGTCGTGACCAGCCAGCCGTAGCGTCGTGACGACCGCGCCCGCCTCGGTCGCGACGACGCTGCCCGCGCCGATGTCCCACGGCGCGGGGCCCTGCTCGTAATACGCGTCGACCCGCCCGGCCGCGACGGCGCAGAGGTCGAGCGCCGCCGAGCCGAGCCGCCGGATGTCGCGCACCCGCGGCAGCACGGTCGCGAGGACCGCGGCCTGCCGGGCGCGCTCCGCGGCGACGTAGGAGAAGCCGGTGGCGACCAGCGCCTGCGACAGGTCGGTGACGGCGGTGCAGCGCAGGGGAGCGCCGTTCAGCGTCGCGCCCTGTCCCCGGACCGCCGAGAACAGCTCGTCGCGCTGCGGGTCGTACACCGCGCCGAGCAGCCACCCCTTCGCGTCCTCGACGGCGATCGAGACGGCGAACGCGACGCCGCGGTACAGGTAGTTGACGGTGCCGTCGAGCGGGTCGACGACCCAGCGCAGGCCGGTCGTGCCCGCCGCCCCGCTGCCCTCCTCGGCGAGGATCGCGTCGCCCGGGCGCTCGCGGCGCAGCGCGCCGACGATCAGCGCCTCGGCCGCGCGGTCGGCGTCGCTCGCCACGTCGGTGGGGCTGCTCTTGCTGCGCACGTCGGTGCGCAGGTCGTGCAGGCGGTCGAGCAGCAGCGCACCCGCGTCGCGCGCGAGCCGCGTCGCGAGGTCCAGCAGGTCGTCCACCCGGCGATACTCGCAGGCGTGCCCAGGCCGCGCCTCTCCGCCGTGCTCGCGGTGCCCCCCGGTCGCGACACCAGGATCGTCGCGGCCGCGTGCGTGGTGGACGCGCTGGGGAGCGGGCTGTTCCTGCCGATCGCCGCGCTGTTCTTCGTCAAGGTCGCGGGGCTGCCGGTCGCGCAGGTTGGGCTTGGGCTGTCGGTGACCGGCGTGGTCGGCCTCGCCGGTCCGGTCCTCGCCGGTCCGCTGGTCGACCGGTACGGCGCCCGCCGCGTGACGATCGCCCTCTACGGGCTGCGGGCCGCGGGGTACGGCGCGTTCCCGCTCGTGCGCGGGTTCTGGCCGTTCGTCGCAGCGGTCGCGCTGACCGGGCTGGCCGACCGGATGGCCCGCCCGGCGCTGCAGGCGCTGGTCGCGACGCTGGCCGACGAGCGCGACCGCGCGACGATGTACGCGTTCGTCCGGTCTGTCCGCAACCTCGGCTACGGCATCGGCGGCCTGCTCGTCAGCGCCGCGCTCGCGATCGGCGGGCGGGGCCCGTACGTCGCCCTCGTCCTCGGCGACGCGGCGACGTTCGTCGTCTCCGGCCTGCTGCTCGCGCGGGTCCGCGAGGTGCCGGTCGTGCTGCCGGACGGGCCGCGTACGGGGTACCGGGAAGTGCTGCGGGACAGGCGGTTCGTCGCGTTGACGCTCTGCCACGGCGTGGTCTCGCTGCACCTGTCGGTGCTGCTGTTCGGCATCCCGCTCTGGATCGACCAGCGGACCAACGCCCCGACGGCCGTCGCGGGCGTCGTCTTCACGCTGAACTCGCTGCTCGTCGTCGTGCTGCAGCTGCCGTTCAGCCGCCGGACCGTCACGGTCGCGGACGGCGGCCGGGCGCTGTGGCGCAGCGGCGTCGTGCTGGCCGCGTCCTGCGGGCTGCTGATGCTGACGCCCGGGCTGCCGGCGGTGGCGGCGGTGACGTTGCTCGTCCTCGTCGGGGTGGTCGAGTGCGTCGCCGAGATCCTCGAAGCGGCCGGCGGCTGGGCGGTGTCGCTGGGGCTGGCGCCCGAGCACGCGCGCGGCCGCTACCTCGGCGTCTGGGCGCTCGGCTTCGCCGTCCACGACATCGCGGGCCCGGCGATCATGGCCTGGGTGGTCGTCAGCGGCGGGCGGCTCGGGCTCGCGGCGTTCGCCGCCGTGGTCGTGCTCGCGGGTGCGGGCGCGCGCCGGCTCGCCTCAGGACACCCCGAGGACCCACTGCCGCAACGGTTCCAGGCCGTCGATGGCCGGGTCGACGACCGTGACCCCGCCCCCGGCCAGCCGGTATGACGCCGCCTCGCTGACGATCAGCACCGGGCCGCCGTGCCGCCCGACCAGCAGCCCGAAGTCGCCGTCGCCGGACACCAGCACGAGCGGCTCCTCGGACGGTCGGTACGCCGCCGCCAGCACCAGGTCCGCGCGCTGCCATCCGGCCGCCTCGACCACCGTCGCGTCCTCAGGCCAGTCGACCCGCGCCAGCGCGCGCGGGTGCCCGGCGACGACAGTGTCCGTCTCGACACCGGCCAACGCGTCCAGCAGTGCGCGGGTCCTGACGGGGTCGACGTTGTCCGCGTCGACCAGCACCTGGAGCACCCCGCTACGGTAGCGGCGTGGGTGCGGGACACCGGATGTACGACGTACCGCCGATCGGGCGGCCGCTCGTCCTGCGCGGCACGCGGGACGCGGCGGTGACGCTGGACGAGTTCGCGCCGACGCACCTCGACGCGTGGCTCGGCCGCGCGGTCGCCGACCCCGCCGCGATCCAGGGCGTCCCGTCGGCCGAGCCGGCGCGCGCAGGCGACGACGTGGCCGTGCGGGCGGTGGTCGTCCGGCACGGGGGTGACGTCGCCGGGCGGACGCCGTTGTTCGGCGCCCGCCGCCGCCGCGCCGAGGCGGTGCTGCACGCGGACCCGCCGGCCGAGCCGTTGCTCGGCATCGTCGTGGAGCCCGGCGCCACGTCGCTGCTCTGGCTGCCTGCCAAGGACCCGGCCCTGCTGGCGCGCGAGCTGTCGAGAGCCGAGTGGCGGTCGTTCACGGGCTAGCCGGTTTCGGCGAACGGGTGGCGAGACCGCCCGCGTCGCGTTCCGTGCAGGTATCCCCGCCCCTCTTGAGCGTGGCGATCTTCACAGAACGCGAGCGGGCTCAGGGGTTGAGCAGGATGATCACGACGATGCCGAGCACCTCGGCGAGGAACACCCAGTAGCCCCAGACCTGCCTCCCGCGCCCCGTCGCCAGCGTCCAGAGCCCGGCGCCGAGCAGCGCGACCGGACCGGCCAGCACGCCCACGGCGAGCGTCAGCCCCTCGCCGCCGATCGGCACCGGGCAGCCCGAGTCGCAGATCGTGTAGAGCGTGACGAGCGCGTAGAACGGCGGCAC
>JAVEEC010000022.1 GCA_030840645.1 Frankiaceae bacterium | reverse complement strand
GGCGAGCAGCTCGCCCGCCTCGATCGCCGCCTTGATCGTCGTGACCTTGGCCAGGCCGCCCTCCGGCCCGGGGATGCGGCCCTGCTGCAGCGTGGTCAGCATCCGGTAGCCGGTGAAGCGCAGTGCGATGAAGTCCGCGGCGAGCTCGCCGAAGCGGTGCCGGACCTCCGGGTCGTCAGCCGCCTCCGCCAGCGCGCCCGCGAACCGGTCCGCCCGCCAGCCGAAGCCCTCGCCGCCGAGCCCGATCGTCACCCGCTCGAACATCAGCGTGGTCAGCGCGACGCCCCAGCCGCCGTCGATCGGCCCGACCGTCGCGTCCTCCTCGACCGCCACGTCGTCGAAGAACACCTCGTTGAAGTGCGCGTCGCCCGAGATCTGCCGCAGCGGGCGCACGGTCACGCCGTCGGCGTCCATCGGCACGACGAACATGGTCAGGCCCTTGTGCTTGGGCACGTCCGGGTCGGTGCGCGCCAGCAGCAGCCCGTACTGGGCGAACTGCGCGTTCGTGGTCCACACCTTCTGCCCGTTCAGGACCCAGCCGCCGTTCGAGCGCTTCGCACGGGTCTGGATCCCCGCCAGGTCGGACCCAGCCGCGGGCTCCGAGAACAGCTGGCACCAGACCTCGTCGCCGCGCAGCATCGGCAGGAGGTAGCGCTCCTTCTGCTCCTGGCTGCCGTGGGCGATGATCGTCGGGCCGAGCATGCCGACGCCGATGACGTCGAGGATGCCCGGGACCCCGGCCGCCGAGATCTCCTGGCCGACGACGACCTGGTGCAGCGGCCCGAGCCCCTGCCCGCCGAACTCGGCGGGCCACGTGACGCCGTTCAAGCCGCCCTCGGTCAGCTTCGCCTGCCAGGCGCGCCGCTCGGCGATCTCGTCGTCGCGGTCCACCTGCGAGGCCCCGGGATTGGCCGGCGCCTCGTCCTTGTGCTCCTCGAGCCAGCCCCTCACCTTGGCGCGGAACTCGGCCAGTTCGGGCGTGTCGTTCAGGTCCATAGTTGCGAAACGCTACTCATAAACGACGAGGTCCGGCGCCGGGCGCAGTCGCAGCACACGGCGGGGGGACATGAGCCCCGTGTCCTCCTCGTAGAAGAGCTTGAAGCCGTTGAAGGCGAAGCCGGACAGCTTCGCGAACTCGCGGTACTTCGCCGCCTTGACGACGGCGGTCCCGAAGCCGTCCGTGTTGAGGACGACGGCGACGGACCTGTACGGCCGCAGCAGCTCGCGCCGCTTGATCATCCCCTCGGTGAACTGGTGCACGACGAGCACCTTCTGGGGCAGGTCGAGCCGCTGCGTCAGCGCGTCGAGCCAGGCACCGACCGCGACGACTTCCGACGCGTCGACGGACCCGATCACCTGGCCCGGCAGCTCGCCCTCCGCCACGTGCCACTCCGGGTCGAGCGCGAGCGAGACGTCCGGCTCGCGCAGCCAGCGCTCCAGGTGCTTCGCCTCGGGCAGGAACGCCGCGTGGCCGGGCTGGATGTCGAGCACGAGCTCGGCGCCGACCGCCCGCGCGGCGCGCAGGTAGCGCCGGATCATCGCGGCGGGCATGCGCGAGCGGTACAGCCCGTCGTCGCCGGGCGCCGCGTTGGCCACCGTCGCCAGCAGCTCCATCGCCGGCAGCACCGGGCGGCCCGGCTGCGCGTAGCGCGCCGCGACCCGCTTCAGCCGCGCGGCCGCCTCCGCCGGCGACCCGATCCCGAGCGTCCCCAGCTGCGCGTCGCGCGGGTTGCCGTAGAACGCGACGATGCGGCGCTTCGGGCCCGCGAAGATGACCCGCCCGCCGCCCGGCAGCTGTGGCTTGGGCTTGACCGCCGCCTTCGCCGTGGGGTCGTCGGCGCCCCCACCGCAGCCGGCGAGGACGAGCACGACCAGGGCAAGACCCGCCCGTTTCACCCCCGAACTGTCTCAGAACTCGGCCGCGAATCCGGCATCAAGCAGCTTGCGCGCCTGCCGCTCGATGTCCGGCGAGCCGAGCACGACGGCCCCCAGCTTGACCGGCCCGCGCGTCGCGGTGGCCACGAAGCAGGCCCCCGCCGCGTCCGTGTAGCCGGTCTTGACGCCCGTCGTCCCGCGGTAGCCCTGGAGCAGCAGCGGGTTGTGGTTGTAGAGGTAGAGCTTGTGCCCCTTGATCGGGAACGGGAGGATCTTCGACCGCGTCCCGACGATGCGCGCGAGCCGCGGCCGGCGCAGCACCGCCCGCGCCAGCGCCGCCAGGTCCCCGGCGCACGAGTAGTTGCCGCGGTCCTCGAGGCCGCTCGGCGTCGCGAAGTGCGAGCAGCGCAGCCCCAGCCGCGCCGCCTCGTCGTTCATCGCGCGCACGAAGCGCGGGATGGAGCCATGCGCCGCGCCCTGCGCCAGCACCCGCGCGGCGTCGTTGCCCGACGGCAGCAGCAGCCCGTAGAGCAGGGTGCGCACCGGCAGCCGCATGCCCCTCTTCATCAGCCCGACGGCCGAGCCGGTCGTGCGCAGCGCCTCCCGCGTGACGCGGACGCGCTGGCGCATCCGCAGCCGCCGGTC
Source organism: Frankiaceae bacterium (assembly GCA_030840645.1). Lineage (GTDB taxonomy): Bacteria > Actinomycetota > Actinomycetes > BP-191 > BP-191 > BP-191. The sequence goes on along the minus strand of JAVEEC010000022.1, from coordinate 105 downwards.
CACCACCAGCGCGGTCATCATCTTGGTCAGCGACGCGATCCTCCGGCGCGCCGTCGGCCGCCGCCGCCACAGCACCTGCCCCGTGTCCAGGTCGAAGAGCAGCCC
>JAVEEC010000148.1 GCA_030840645.1 Frankiaceae bacterium | reverse complement strand
CCGCTACGCAACGAGTACCGCATGTCCATGGGCATCAAGGGCGGCCTGCCGCTGATCACCACCCCACGGAGGGGCACAGCATGAGAACGCCTCGAGTCGCGATCATCGGCGCCGGCCAGTCCGGCGTGGGCATGGGCGCCCGGCTGCGGCGCGCCGGCATCGACACCTTCCGGATTTATGAGATGCGCGCCGGCATCGGTGGCACCTGGCACGCCAACGCCTACCCCGGGCTCTTCTGCGATGTGCCATCGCGCAGCTACCAGTACAAGTTCGCGCCCAACCCCGACTGGTCGCGGCTGTTCTCCCCCGGTCCCGAGATCCGCGCATACATCGAGCAGGTCGCCCGCGACCACGACCTGCCCCGCAACATCAGCTTCGATACGGAAGTCGAGACCGTGACGTGGCGCGATACCGAGTGGGAGGTCCGCACCACCACCGGCGACACCGAGGCCTTTGACTTCGTCATCACGGCCGCCGGCGCACTCGTGCGAACGCGCACGCCGGCCATTGAAGGCCTCGAATCGTTCGCCGGCCGCCGCTTTCACTCGGCGGAATGGGAGCAGGACGCCGAGCTGGCCGGCAAGCGCGTCGCAGTCATCGGGACCGGCTCCACCGGTATGCAGCTCACGCGGGCGATCGGACCGATCGCGTCGAAGTTCGAGCTCTTCCAACGCACACCCCAATGGGTCCTGCCGCTGATCAACATCCCTTACGGACCCGTGGCCAAGCGGATCATGCGCCGCTTCCCATTTGCCAATCAGTTCGCCTACCGTTTCTGGCAGCGCGTCACCGAAGGCACCTTCGGCGTCGCTGTCATCAAAGCTGGCTGGCAGCGCCGGCTGATCGCCGCGCTGTGCCGCGCACACCTGCACGTCATTCGCGATCCGGACCTGCGACGGCGCATGACGCCCGACTACCTGCCCGGCTGCAAACGACTGGTGATGGGTGGCGGCTTTTACCAACAGTTCCGCCGCTCAACCGTGTCGCTGGTCGACACGCCGATCGACCGCATCGAGCCACGCGGAATCGTCACCGCCGATGGCGTCCTCCACGAACAAGACGTCATCGTCATGGCCACCGGTTTCAGCACGAACCGATACGTGCTCCCTGTCGAGTTCGTGGGGCTCGGAGGCACCCGTCTGACCGACCGCTGGAATCCACAACCCGAGGCCTACCGCACCGTCGCCGTCCCTGGGTTCCCGAACGTCTTCATGCTGATCGGACCGCACTCGCCCTTCGGCAACCAGTCCCTATTTACGATCTCCGAGACGCAGGCCGACTTCGCGATGGGCTGGATCGAGGGCTGGCAGCGCGGGGAATTTGACACCGTCGCGCCCACCGAGGCGGCGACCGAAGCGTTCAACCGCGACCTCCGCGATGCACTGCCAGGAACGATCTGGACCACAGGCTGCGACTCCTGGTACATCGGTGCCGACGGCCTGCCCGCCATGTGGCCTTGGCCACCGGACCGGCACGCCGAGATGCTGGCCCAACCCGAACTCGGACACTGGTCGATGGAACGTGTGAACGGACACGAGCAACGGCAACGAGCCGAGCACGTCGAAGGCAGATCCTGAGCATCGGCCACCGCCGACGGCGACCTTCGGCGATAGATGAGACGCAGCGCTCCGCCCATGGGAGGCGGGCTGGCAGGGGTGGTGCCGATCGCGGCCGTCACCATTAGGACACGAGCCGCAGCTCGTGTCCGAATAGGCGGTAGATCGGACGCTAATCGCACGACTCATGGACCCAACAGCCGCGTACTAGAAGAGCCTCCTTGCAGGGACTTCCGCGACTGTCCGAGTGTTTCGTGTCCCTGTCTGAAGCCCGTGTCCTATTGTTGCGCTGGGAGGATCTCGACGCTGACGAGTGCTCCCCGGTCGTCTCCGGAGCGACCGACGCGGTCTTCATCCGTTTCCCGCTCCGTAACGGCGAGCCGGTTTCCGTGCGGACCTTCATTTGCCTGACGCGGCCAGGCGCCGGACGAGCTGGCCGGTCGCGGTCGCAAAGTCTCGCCGACTCGTCCGGCCGGTCTCCGATCGGCCACACGGGCTTGAGTTATCGGCCACACGAGCCTACGCTATCGGCCACACCATGGCGACCAGTTCCCTTCGCTCTCTCGCGCGCCACCTCGAAGTCCCCGAGCGCACGCTCCGGCGCGCCGCGACGGACGGTCTTATCCACGGCCACCGCGTCAGCGAGCGACGCTACGAGACGTCCTTGCGCGAGGAGGCGTATCTGCGGCGCCACTGGCCACTCCTGCGCGCGCTGCGCGCGGCCTTGCGCACCGAGCCCAACGTGCGGCTGGCCGTGCTGTTCGGATCGTTCGCCACGGGTCGTGCGACCGAGACCTCGGACGTCGACGTTCTCGTGCTGCTCGCCGACGGCACCGCAGCACGAGTGGCTCAACTCACCGGGCGCCTTGAAACGCGGCTGGGCCGCGACGTTCAACTCGTGCGACTCGAGGAGGCGGAGCGATCGCCGGGGCTGCTGGCCGACGCGCTGGAGCACGGCCGCGTGCTGATCGATCGCGACGCCCACTGGCCCGAGCTCAAGCAGGACGAGCCACGGTGGCGGGAGCGGGCGCTCGCTGAAGTTCCGCTCGAAGACGCCATCCCGGATCTCGACCTATGACCGCGGCGCCGCTCGAATCAGCCGATCCTGATCGGGCGCGCGTCCTGAAGACCAAGATCCGCGACCGCATGAGCGATGTGCGGCGCCACCTCATCGCCCTGCGGACCGGCATGGCCGAGTTCGGCGCGGACTTCGACCTCGACGCGTTCACGGCGGCCTACGGCTCCGAGGATCCCGTGGAGCTCAATCGGGTCAAGGCCGTCGAGCGCGGCGTCGACCAGCTTTTCAACTACATCGCCGAGCTCACGGCCTTCGGGCTCGAGTTGGCCGGCGTCCGCGCCCGCGACGCCGAGCTCAACGCCCGCCGCGACCTGCAGTCGCTGCGCCGGATCGGCGTCGTGGCGCCGCAGCTCGCGCAGAGACTGGACCGCCTGCGCGAGCTACGCCGACTGCTCGTGCACGAGTACGCCACCGCGACCGCCGAGCAGGTCCACGAGGCGGCGCGGATCGTGTCGACCGATTTCGTCAGGTTCTATGACGCCTACCGCGACTGGATCGCCCGGGGCTTCGCTCCGAACAAGTAGCGCCTCCCGGACCTCGATCGGGCACGTTGCGGCCTATCGGCAGGCGAAGTTGCTCGCTGCATTGCTGTTGCCCGTGGCGGGCAGAAGCCGCGCATG
>JAVEEC010000130.1 GCA_030840645.1 Frankiaceae bacterium | reverse complement strand
GATCGTCGCGAGCGGCGTCCAGGGCGGTGCATCGCAAGGCGGAGGAGGGGTCGAGAGCAGCGCTCTCGGCGCCGACGACAACGCCGCGAGGCGCCGTGCTGGGCGTCGCGCAGCAGATCAGCGGATTGGGAGACACGCCCTAGAAGAGCCCGCCGCCGTCGGCCGGCACCGGCTCGACCAGAGCGGGGCCGTTGTTGCGGACGCTGTTGACCGCGCCGCCGACGGGGTACGCCGCGAACCCGTCGCTCGGCACGAGCAGCCCGAGCAGCGGCTCCGCGTCCTCCACCGACCGGTCCAGCCAGACGTCCTGCGCATCAGCGGGCAGGACGACCGGCATGCGTTCGTGCAGGTACGACAGCTCCGCCGACGCGGCCGTCGTGACGATCGCGCAGGTCCTGACCAGGTCCTCCGTCGAGGGGTCGCGCCACACCTCGCAGAGGCCCGCGAACGCCACTCCCCCACCCGCCCGGGACGCGATGTGGAACGGCTGCTTCGCGCGCCACTCGTACCACCCGTCGGCGGGGACCAGGCAGCGCCGCCGGACCAGCGCGGAGCGGAACGCCGGCTTGGTCGCGACGGTCTCGGCGCGCGCGTTGACCATCCGCGAGGCAACGCGTCGATCGGTCGCCCACGACGGGATCAGCCCCCAGCGCAGCGTCCGGACCTCGCGGCCTCCGTCGCGCGTGACCACGACGGAGACCGGGTCGGTCGGGGCGACGTTCCACGACGGCGGGGGCGGCTCGTCCACGACGGTCGCGCGGTAGGTCTCCGCGAGCAGGTCGGGCGGGTACGACGCGGAGTAGCGCCCGCACATCTACTGCGACACCGCCGGCAGGCTGGCCGAGAGGAAGTCGTCGTGCACGGGGCTGAAGCGCATGTCCTTGAACCGCGCGATGTACATGTCGTCGCTGGACACGCCCTCGTGGTTGCGCGGGAGGAACGAGCGCTGGTCGCCGTTCGCGCCGGTGACCGACGTGGTGTTCAGCGCGTCGATCAGCGCCTGGCTCGCCTCCAGGCCGACGGTCACCTTCGCCAGCGTCAGCGCGCGGGCGAGGAGCTGGACGGAGTCGTACGCGTACATCGCCCAGTCCGGCGGCTGCACGACGTCCGTCCCGCCCGCCTTGACGCCGACCTTGTCCGGGCCGAACTTCTTGTCGTACGCCGCCCGGAACTTCGTGAACGGGTCCGGCCCGACCTCCGACGTCATCCGGAACGACACGAACCCCGTCCCGTCCAGCCACTGCGGGTGCTGCGCGAGCTGCTGGCGGACGTACGGGTCCTCGGCCGTCGGGCCGGTGTAGATGGCGGCGTTCCACCCGCGGGAGCGCATCTCCGAGATCACCGACGCCACGACCGGTGCGCGGGCCCAGACGAGCACCGTGTCCGCGCCGGACTGCTTGGCCGCCAGCACCTGCGGTGCGACGTTCGCGCCCGTCGGCACCTCGACCGCCTTCGCCAACGTCAGGCTGTCGCGCCTGATCGCGGCCAGCAGGTCGGTGCGCCCGTCGCGGCCGTAGCCGGAGTCGTCGGTGAGCAGCGCGATCCGCGGCTTGCGGCCCGCGATGTAGTCGGTGAGGCGTTGCGTCATCGGCTTGTTCGCGGGCGCCATCCGGAACAGCGTCGGCCGCGCGTCCTCGTCCACCAGCCCCTGGCCGCCCTCGTACGTCACGAACACCGGCAGGTGCGCGGGCCCCGCGACGCCCGCCACGGCGACGGCGCCGACGCCGTCGGTCACCAGGGCGGCGGCGTGCTGCTCGACGGCGGAGCGGGCGTTGGCCTGGGCGCGCTGCACGTTGTTGGCGTGGTCGAGGATGATCAGCGAGAGCTTCTGCAGCTTGCCGCGCATCTTCACGCCGCCCGCGGCGTTCAGCTCCTCGACGGCGAGCCGCGCGCCACGTACCACCGTGTCGGCGACCCACGGCGAGGTCGTCAACGGCGCGCTCACGACGACAAGCACGTCGCCGCGCGGGGCCGTGGGCCCGCCGCCGCCGCACCCCGTCGCGGCCAGCGCGAGCGCCGCGCACACCGCCAGAAGTCGCTTCACGCGGGGACCTCCTCGCCCAGGTATGCGGCACGTACGGCCGGGTCGGCGCGCACCTCGCCGGCCGTGCCGTGGGCCACGACCCGACCTGCGGCGAGCACGGTAACGCGGTCCGCGACCGCGGCGACGAAGCGCACGTTGTGTTCTACGACCAGCACCGCGCGGCCGTTCCCCGCGAGGCGCCGCAGCAGCGTCGCGAGCCGGGCCACCTCCGCGGGGGACATGCCCGCCGCGGGCTCGTCCAGCAGCAGCGCCGTCGCGCCGGTCGCCGCCGCGCGCGCGACCTGCAGCAGTCGCTGGTCGCCGTACGGCAGCTCCGCCGGGCGCGCGGTCGCGCGCGGCGTCAGCCCGGTCTCCGCGAGGATCAGCTCGCGGTACGCCGCCGCCGCGCGCCGCTCCCGGCGCTCGGAGGGAACGTTGAGCAGCGTCCGCCAGGCGCCCGGCCGCTCGGTCGCGCGGGCGCCGACGGCGACGTGCTCGGAGACCGTGAGGCCGGGGAACAGCACCGTGTCCTGGAACGTCCGCGCCACCCCCGCCCGGACCCGGTCGACCTGGTCGAGCGCCGTGACGTCGCGGCCGTGCACCGTGATCGACCCGCTGTCCGCGGGCAGCGCGCCGGACAGCACGCGGAGCAGCGTCGTCTTGCCGGATCCGTTCGGGCCCAGCAGCGCGTGGACCTCGCCCTCCCGCAGCGCGAGGTCGACGCCGTCGAGGGCGGGGACGCCGCCGTAGTGCTTGACCAGGCCGGTCGCGTAGAGCACGGCGGGGCCGGGTCCCGCGACGTGCGGCTCGCGCGCGGGCAGCGACTGGTCGAGGTGCGGGTGCGGCTCGCGCCGCGCGGCGAGCCACCGGGTGACCGGCTCGCGCAGCGCGAGCGCCGCGACGAGGACCACGGCCGTGAGCAGGCCGCGGCTGCGCTCCGTTCCCACACCGGTCGGCAGCAGGAGCAGCAGGCCGACGCCGAGGACCGGGCCGTACGGGTTCGCCGTGCCGCCGATCAGCACCGCGACGAAGAGCTGGATCGAGAGCAACGGCGCGAAGCCCGACGGCGCGACGACGCCGAGCAGCAGCGCCGTACCCACGCCGGACAACGCACCGACCGCGGCGGCCGCGGCGAGCGCGTCGCGGCGCAGCGCCGGGCCGCGGACGCCGACCGAGGCGGCCGCCTCGGGCCCCTGCCGCAGCGCCGCGAGGTCCAGCCCGACCGGCGAGTTGCCGAGCGCGCGGGTCGCCAGGACCAGCAGCACGCAAAGCCCGGCGGCGAGCGCGACGTGCCAGCGCGGGGTGAGCCGCCAGACCAGCCCGAGCGACGGCGACACCAGCCGCGCGGGTGCCGCGCGCACGAGCCCCTGCTCGCCGCCGAACACGCCGGGGAACGCGACGAGCACCGCGACGCAGAGCCACGCGAGCGCCCACGTCCCCAGCGCGAGGAACGCTCCCCGCAGCCGCGCCGCGCCGAAGTCGACGACCCAGCCGAGGACGCCCGCGATGACGACCGACGCGAGAACGGCGACGCCGAGTGGCAGCGAGCCCGCGAGCAGCACGGTGCCGTACGCGCCCACCGCGACGAACGCCCCCTGCCCGAGGACGGGCTGCCCCGCGTAGCCGACGGAGAGGTTCAGGCCGAGGGCCGCGAGCAGCAGCCAGAGGTCGCGCGCGAGGTCGACGCTGGTCATCCGGCCGTCCTGGGCAGCCGCGACCGCAGCCCCTCCGGCCGGGCCGCGAGCACGACGACGAGGACGGCCAGCGCGAGCACGTCGCGGTACGCGGGTCCGAGCAGCGTCGACGACACCGCCAGCGACTCGACCACGCCGAGCGCGAGCCCCCCGGCGAGGGCGCCGCGCAGCGAGCCGAGCCGCCCGAGCAGCGCCGCCGCCGTGCCCTTCAGGCCGAGGATCACGCCGCCCGAGACGGTCACCGGACCGGCCGGGGCGGCGAGCAGCCCGGCGACCCCCGCGAGCACCCCCGCGACCGCGAACGCGACGAGCACGACGCGGTCGGTCGGCACGCCCATCAGCGCGGCCGCGTCGCGGTCGTCCGCGACCGCGCGCATCGCGCGGCCGAGCCGCGACGCGACGAGGAGTCGTTCGACGGCCAGCCCGACCGCCAGGCCGATCGCGAGCACCGCGAACAGCCGCAGCGGCAGCCGCCCCCCGCCCGGCAACGACACCAGCCGGGTCGGCAGCCGCAGCGGGTCCGCGACCGCGTACGCCTCCCGCGTGAACACCAGCCCGAGCGCCTCGCGGACGACGAGGCCCGCGGTGACGGTGGCGGCGACCCAGCCCAGCTCGTTGTTCCTGAACGGCCGGACCGCGACGACGTACAGCAGGGCGCCGAGCAGCCCGCCGACGAGCAGCGCGATCACGACCTGGAGAATCGCGGTCCCGGGACCCGGCGCGCGGAGCACCGGCGTCGTGCCCACGGTCGCGAGCACCGAGACGAACGTCGCCCCCACGATCAGGTCGCCGTGCGCGAAGTCGAGGACGCGGACCAGCCGGTAGCAGAGGGTGAAGCCGAGCGCGACCAGGCCGTACACCGCGCCCTGCGCGAGGCCGGTGACGACCGCCTGCAGCGCTACGCCCGCACTCACCTAGGGGTCCCCGCGGCGGCGCGAGCGCAGCGAGCGGCGTCGTGGGGTTTTCACCCGAATGGAAGGGGCGTCGAGGAGGGCGGGGGCGTGTAGGTGATGTCGTACGGCGCGTTGGTGTTCTTGACGACGGCGTAGAGCCAGACCGTCGTGCACGGCTGGTCGGTCGCGAACACCCGGACCAGGCCGCGCAACGCCTCACCGCGCTGGAACGGCGCGTCCGCCTCCGACTGCTCCGCGTCGCCCCGCCCCAGGGTGAAGCCCACCTTGGGGAACTCCCTGACGATGAACAGCACCGACTCGCGCAGCGAGAACGGCACCTCCGAGCGGACCTGGACGACGTTGCCCTTGGTGTTGTTGACCATGACGATCTTCAGGCCGGGCGGCTTCGGCACGACGGAGGGGACGTCCTTCGGCCACTGCTGGTCGGCGACCGCGCGCCGCGGGCAGGCGGGGACGCTCGAGGACGGCGTCGGCGCGGTGAACGTCGTCGGGCCGGCACCCGGGTCGGCCGACTCGCCGGTGCAGCCCGAGAGCGCGCAGGTCAGCGCGAGGGCGAGCGCGAACGGGCCTGGGCGCACGAAACGATCTCCGGTCTGCTCGGGGACTGCCAGGATACGGTCCCCCTCGGGAGGTGCGCCCGGTGCTCCGCGTGCTGCACGTCGCGCAACCGGTCGACGCCGGGGTCGCGCGCTGCGTCGCCGACTTCGCGGCCGAGCAGCGCGCGGCGGGGCTCGACGCCCGCGTCGCCTGCCCCCCGGACGGGCCGCTGCCCTCGTGGCTGCGCGACGCGGGGGTGCCGTACGCCGCCTGGCCGGCGACCCGTTCACCAGGACCGTCGGTGCCGGCCGAGACGCGGCGGCTCGCGCGGATCCTCCGCGAGGCCGCGCCGGACGTCGTCCACCTGCACTCCTCGAAAGCCGGGCTCGCCGGGCGGCTCGCGCTGCGCGGCGCGCGGCCCACGGTGTTCCAGCCGCACGCCTGGTCGTTCGCGGCGGTCACCGGCCCGGTCCGCGCGGCCTCCCTGGCCTGGGAACGCCTCGCCGCCCGCTGGGCCGACGCCGTCGTGTGCGTCAGCGCGGCGGAGCGCGACGACGGCGTGGCGGCGGGCGTGCGGCCGCGTTCGTGGGAGGTCGTGCCGAACGGCGTCGACCTCGACCGCTGGACCGTTCGGGACAGGCACGCGGCGCGGGAACGCCTCGGGCTCGACGCGGACGCACCGCTCGCGGTCTGCGTGGGCCGGCTGTCGAAGCAGAAGGGGCAGGACGTGCTGCTCGCGGCCTGGCCGTCGGTCGACGTGCCGGAGGCGCGCCTCGTCCTCGTCGGCGACGGGCCCCTCGGCGCGGCGCTCACGGTCTCCGCTCCCCCGCGCGTCATGCTGGCCGGACGGCGCGACGACGTCGCGGACTGGTACGCCGCCGCCGACGTCGTCGTCGTACCGTCGCGCTGGGAAGGGATGGCACTGACACCGTTGGAGGCGCTCGCCTGCGGCCGCCCCGTCGTGGCGACGGACGTGACCGGCATGCGCGAGGTCCTCGGCGGCGAGGGCCTGGTCCCGCCCGGCGACCCGGCCGCACTGGCCGGCGCCGTCTCGGCCGCGCTGCGTTCACCGGGCTCGCCGGCGTCGCACCGGGCGCGCGCGACGCGCTTCGACCTGCGCGACACGACAGCCGCGATCCGGTCCGTCTACGACCGGCTGGTGGCCGCGTGACCCGCATCCGCGTCCCCCGGCGCCGGCCCGACCGGCCAATGACCCCGCGCCGCTGGGCCGTCCGCATCGCCGGCAGCGTCGTTGCCCTGATCGCGGTCTGGGCCGTCGTCGCCGCGCTGTCGGCCAGGTCCGACGTCAACAGCGCGCGCGACCGCCTGCTCGCGCTGAAGTCGCAGGGCGGCGACCCCGCCGCCGCGTCGCTCGCGCTGGACCGCGCCGCCGCGGACCTGCGTTCCGCGCGGAGCACGCTGCGCCAGCCCGGTCCCGCTCTCGTCGCGCGCGTGCCGGTCCTCGGGCGGACGTGGACCGCGATCCGGGCGGTCGACGAGTCCGCCCTCGACGTCGTCCTCGCGGCCCGCGAGGTGCTCGCCGAGGTGCGCGTCGCGCCGCTGGTCGGCGACCACCGCGTCGACGTTCGCCGGATCACCGCCGTCGCCGCGTCAATGCGCGTCGCGGCGACGCGGACCGAGGCGGTCCCTTCCCGGCTCTCGTCGCTCGAGACCGGCTGGACCCCGCCGGGCGTGACGTCGAACGTCGCCAAGGCGCGGTCGCAGCTCGGCGGCGTACCGGCGGGGCTGCGCCGCAGCGCCGACCTGCTCGACGCGCTCGCGGGCGTGCTGGGCGCGCGCGGCGACCGCCGCATCCTCGTGGTGCTGGAGAACAACGCCGAGCTGCGCGGCGCGGGCGGCCTCGTGTCAGTGTTCGCGGAGGCGACCGCGCACGACGGCGCGGTGGCGCTCGGGGAGTTCCGCGACGTGGTCGACGTCGCCGAGTCGCGCGGCTTCACCCGGCCCGTTCCCGCCCCCGCCGACTACGTCGCGCGGTACGGCCGGTTCCTCGCCAACACCACGCTCTGGCGCAACGCCAACATGTCCCCCGACATCCCCACGTCCTCGAAGGTGCTGACCGAGCTGGCCGCGCTGTCGTTGAAGCGCCGCCCCGACGCCGTCATCACCCTCGACGTCCCCGCGATCGCGCGCATCCTCGGCGCGACCGGACCGGCCACGCTGCCGGACGGCCGGACGCTGACCCAGGAGAACGCCGTCGAGGAGCTGCTCTCCAAGGCGTACGCCGGCGTCCCCGACACGCGGGCCGGCCAGGACGAGCGCCGCCGCCGCCTCCGCGTCTCCGCCGACGCCGTCGTGGGCCGGCTGTTCTCCGGCGACGCGCCCGCCGTCAGCCTCGGCGTCGCGCTCGGCGACGCGGCGGCGGGGCGGCACGTCGCGGTCTGGTCGGCCCGCGCCGACGAGCAGCGCGCGATCGACGCGGCGGGCGCGTCCGGCGCCGTCCGCGACGACACCACGGACCTGGCCATGACGACGATCCAGAACTTCGGCGGCGGCGCGGCAGAGGGCAACAAGCTCGACTTCTACGCCCGCGTCGAGGCCACCGTGAGCGTCCGCGTCGAGAAGGACGCCGCCGTCACCACGCGCACGTTCCACCTGCTCAACTCGGCGCCCGCGTCCGGCCTGCCGCGCTACGTCGCCGGCGTCGAGTCGCCCGGCGAGATGCGCAGCTTCGTGGGCTTCGCGTTGCCCGCCGCGTCGACCATCGACGAGTTCAGCCGCGACGGCCTGATCGTCGAGGCGACGCCGGAGGACGAGGGCAGGCACCGCACCATCGACGACTTCGCGGCGCTCAAGCCCGGCGCGGAAACGACGTGGACGCTGCGCTACACGACGCCGTTGCATGGGAAGCCGTACACCCTGCGCGTCGTCCCCCAGCCGCTCGCCGTGAACGCGCAGCTCACTCTCGACGTGGCCCCCGGCAGCAACGCGCACTTCGGCGCCGTTCGCTACGAGGGGCCGTTCGACACCGAACGCCGCGTCGAGGTCGTCCCGCGCGACGGCCACTGGTGGGAACGCATCGGCCGCCGCATCCGCAAGTTCTGGACCGAGCCGATCCGCCTCTAGCCGCGCCCGCCCGCCCGCGCCCCGCCCGCCCGCGCCCCGCCCCGCTGACACCGTTGTGTGCGGGATTTGACCGGCTAGGTGTCCTGACCGGAGAGGTTGTTGACATCGGTCATGCGGCGAGGCGGGTGATTGGGGGTTGTCCGCCGGTTGCGGTGTGTCGGCGTCGAGTGTTGTAGCGGTCGAGGAAGGCGTCAAAGCCGGCGGCGCGTTCGGCGGTGCTCAGCCAGGGCTGGGCGTAGGCCCATTCGGTGAGCAGGGTGCGGTTGAACCGTTCCGCTTTGCCGTTCGTCCAGGGGCAGCCGGGCTTGATGAAGCGGCGTTTGATCTGCAACGCGGTGCAGACGGCGGCCCAGTCGACGCCTTTGCGGTAGCACCAGGCGTTGTCGGTGAGCACCCGGCGGATGGTGACGCCGTGGCGGTCGTGGAACCACTGTGCGGCGCGGTACAGGAACGCCGCGCAGGTGCGGGCTTTCTCGTCTGGGTGGATCTCGGCGTAGGCGACGCGGCTGTGGTCGTCGACCGCGACGTGCACGTACTCCATGCCGGGTTGCTGGCCGTCGTGGCGTCGCTGGCCGTGGTTGACCGGGCCGTCGAGGCGCCAGCCGCCACCGTCCGGGATACGCCCGAGTTTCTTGACGTCCACATGCAGCAGGTCGCCCGGTCGGGGATGTTCGTAGCGCACCTCGGTCGCCCGGGAACGGAGTAGTTCCCCGCTGATCCGGTCGAGGTCAGCCAGGTGCGGCATCGCCCAGCGGCGCAGGACCGCGCCGATCGTGGACGCCGGCACGCCGATCTCGGCCGCGAGCTGCACCGGGCCGACGTGCAGATCGACCCGCGCGGCGAGCACCGCGAGCTCGACCCCGAGCGGAACCTGACGCGGACACCGGCGCGGCCGGCTCGACCGGTCCGCCAGCCCAGTCGCCCCTTCCGCGGCGAACCTGCGCAGCCACTTATAGACAGTCGTGCGGCTGATCCCCAACTGTGCCGCGACGTCCTTCACCCGATGCCCCGCCAGGCACCGTTCAACGGCGAGGCGACGGCCGTACTCGTTCGTGCGGGCATTAGCGTGTGCCACGAAGACCTCCGGGTCGGTAGGTGCGTCAGACACACCGACCTCACCCGGAGGTCTTCACCTTGATCAACAAGCACGCCGCGCGATGTCAACAACGTCCCCGGTCAGGACAGCTAGGGCCTGCAAATCCCGCACACAACGGTGTCAGGGCCGGGGGGAAGCGGGTCTGCCGGGTGTCGCGGGTCAGCCGCCGGTGCCGCGCAGGACGTGGCCGATCGTGCGGAGCACGATCTTGCAGTCGGTCCAGAGCGACCAGTTCTCGATGTAGTAGTTGTCGAACCGCGCGCGGTCCTCGATCGAGGTGTCGCCGCGCAGCCCGTGCACCTGCGCCCACCCGGTGAGCCCGGCCGGGACGCGGTGCCGGTGGTCGTAGCGGGGGAACGACTCGGCGAACGTCGACACGAAGTGCGGCCGCTCGGGCCGCGGCCCGACGACGCTCATGTCGCCACGGAGGATGTTCCAGAGCTGCGGCAGCTCGTCCAGCGACGTCTTGCGCAGCACGCGGCCGACCGGGCCGACGCGGCGGTCGTTCGCGATGTTCCAGGTCGTCCGCGAGTCGGCCTCGTCGGCCGGGCGCATCGAGCGGAACTTCCAGACGCGGAACGGCCGCCCGTCGAGCCCCACACGTTCCTGCGAGAAGAAGATGCCGGGCCCGCCCTCGATCCGGACCGCCAGCGCGCAGAGCGCGAAGACCGGCGAGAGGACGACCAGCGCGAAGCCCGATGCGAGCACGTCGAGGACGCGCTTGATGCGCCAGGACGGCGTACGGAACGCCGCGCGGCGCAGCCGCACCAGCGGCAGCCCCCACACCTGGTCGGTGTCGCGGTTGCCGGACGCCAGCTCGAACAGCCGCGGCACGAAGAAGATCTCGGTGTCGAGCCGGTCGCACGTCCTGATGATGTCGACCATGTGCGACTCGGGCGCCGAGCCGAACGCCACGATCACGTTGTGCACGCCGAACTCCACGATCGCGCTGGACAGCGCCTCGCTGCCGCCGAGCAGCGGGATCGGCCGCTCGTCCTCGGTGAGCAGCGGGTCGGAGTCGACGAAGCCGACCGGCGACAGGCCGTACTGCGGGTGGTCGAGCAGCAACTGGGCGATGTGCCCGCCGACCCGGCCCGCGCCGAGCACCAGCGTCGGGTGCGCGACGACGCCCTGCCGGCGGAAGCGCCGGACGACGTTGTACCCGGCGGCGCGCAGCACCACGATGACGACCGCCATGACGGCCGCGGTGAGCAGCAGCGGCTCGACGCGGGCACCCGCGTGGAACGCCACGCCGGCCGTCGTCGTGATCGCCGCGGCGGCGAGCGGCCGGCCGACCAGCGACGGCAGGTCATCGAGAACGGAGAGTGACAATCGGGAGCGGTACAGCCCGGCGGCCGCGAACAGGGCGATCGTCAGCGCGAGCAGGACGAGGTGCATGCCGAGCAGCGGTCCGGTGAGGGCGACGGCGGCGGCGAACGCTGCGACGTCCAGCGCGGCGAACAGCGGCCGGACGCCCCACCGTAGAAGCGTGCGTTGGACCACGGTCCGCGAGGGCCGCAACGGTTCGTGCCGCGGCGTCGCGGTGTAGCGGTAGTCGTCCGTCCTCATGCGTCCGGCCTGCTCCGCGGGTCTGCGCTCGGTGTCGTGATCGTTCGCCACCCTACGCGTATCGGCATGGGGACCTTGGACCTGACTTTTCGGATTGGCTTGCTGTCGCGGTTACAGTCTGTCACGATGGCTGCCGATACACCGACAAGGGAGACCTGTTATGCGACGCACTCTCGGCACCCTCGCCCTCACCGCGTGCACGGTGCTCGGCACTGCGTCCGCCGCCTCGGCGCAGACCGCGCCATGCGACTCGTACTCGAAGACCTGCGTCAAGGGCACCAAGCAGACCAAGCCGGTCGTGCGCCCGAGCCGCCAGGACCTTCCCGTCACGGGTGCAGAGGTGACCGGGCTGCTCCTCGCCGGTGGCGCCGCCGTCGCTGGTGGCACCGTCCTCGTGCTGGCGGGCCGCAAGCGCCGTTCCACCGCCTCCGCCTAGCCTCCGCTGACGACCTGGCCGGCCCCCGCGGCCGACGGCCCGGTCCACGCGGTCGTCCGGCTCCCGGGCTCCAAGTCCGTCACCAACCGGGCCCTCGTCCTCGCGGCGTTATCACCCGGTACGTCTTTCGTACGAGCACCGCTTCGCGCCCGTGACACGCTGCTGATGGCAGCGGCGTTGCGGGCGCTCGGCGTTTCGCTGACCGACTCCGGTGACGACTGGCTGATCACCGGACTGGTCCCCGGCGCGCCGCCCGCGGCCCCCGCCGTCGACCTCGGCAACGCCGGCACCGTCGCCCGCTTCCTGCCGCCCGTCGCCGCGCTGCTCGCCGGTGACGTGACGTTCGACGGCGACCCGCGCATCCGCGAACGCCCGATCCGCCCGCTGCTCGCGGCGCTGCGTTCGCTCGGCGCGGTGGTCGACGGGGACGCGTTCCCCGTGACCGTTCGCGGCCGCGGCGCCCTGCCCGGCGGCACGGTCAGCGTCGACGCGAGCGGCTCCTCGCAGCTCGTCAGCGGCCTGCTGCTCACCGGCCCGTTGATGACGGACGGGCTCACGGTGCGTCACGAAGGCCCCCCGCTCCCGAGCCGCCCGCACGTCGAGATGACCGTCGCGATGATGCGGGCGTCGGGCGTGTCGGTCGAGGTCGGTCCGGACCGCTGGGTCGTCCGACCGGGGACGTACGCACCGCTCGACCTCACCGTGGAGCCGGACCTGTCCAGCGCGGCGCCGTTCCTCGCCGCGGCGGCCGTCACCGGCGGGACCGTCACCGTTGCCGGCTGGCCGTCCTCGACTACCCAGCCGGGCGCGGCGCTGCCCGCCCTGCTCGAACGCATGGGCGCGTCGTACGACCTCTCCCCCGAGGGGCTCACCTTGCGCGGCCCGGGGACGCTCGCCGGCCTCGACGCCGACCTCCGCGACGCGCCCGAGGTGGCGCCCGTTCTCGCCGCGCTCTGCTGCGTCGCGTCGTCGCCGAGCCGGCTGCGCGGGATCGCGCACCTGCGGCTGCAGGAGACCGACCGCCTGCGCGCGCTCGCGACCGAGCTGACCGCACTCGGCGCCCGCGTCACCGAGACGGACGACGGGCTGGCGATCACGCCGGGACCATTGCGCGGCGGCACGTTCCACACCTACGACGACCACCGGCTGGCGATGGCCGCCGCCGTCCTCGGTCTGGTCGTGCCCGGCCTGTCGGTCGAGAACGTCGAGACCGTGGGCAAGACCATGCCCGACTTCACCGAACGCTGGGCCACGATGCTCGGGTGAGCCGCCGCGAGCTGGACGAGGACGACGTCCGGGTACGGCCCACACCCGGGTCGCGGCCGCGGACGCGCACCCGGCCGAAGCACGAGCAGGCCGTCGTCGGCGTGGTGGTGACGTTCGACCGCGGGCGGTTCACCTGCCTGGTCGACGGGCGCGAGGTCGTCGCGATGCGCGGCGGCGAGGTACGGCGTACGCCGATCGTCGTCGGGGACCGGGTCCGCGTCGTCGGCGACGTCTCCGGCAGGACCGACGCGCTGGCGCGGATCGTCGGCGTCGAGCCGCGGACGTCGTTGCTGCGGCGGACCGCCGACGACACCGACCCGGTCGAACGCCCCGTCGTCGCGAACGCCGACCAGGTCGTCATCGTCGTCGCGCTCGCCGACCCGCCGCCGCGGACGCGGCTGGTCGACCGTTGCCTGGTGGCGGCGTTCGACGCGGGCCTCGACCCGCTGCTCTGCCTGACCAAGAACGACCTCGCGCCGGCGGACTCGTTGCTCGCGTTGTACGAGCCCCTCGGCGTGCCCGCCGTCGACATCGGCCGCGGCGGCTCGCTCGACCCGTTGCGGGCCGCGCTGCGCGACCGGGTCAGCGTCCTCGTCGGCCACTCCGGCGTCGGCAAGTCCACGCTGGTCAACCAGCTCGTCCCCGACGCGGACCGGCGCATCGGCGCCGTGAGCGGCGCCGGCAAGGGGCGGCACACCTCCGTCACCGCGATCGCGCTGCCGCTGCCCGAGGGCGGCTGGGTCGTCGACACGCCGGGCATCAGGTCGTTCGGCCTGGCGCACGTCACCCCGGACTCGATCCTGCGGGCGTTCCCCGACCTGGCGCCGGGAGCCGCGGAGTGCCTGCCGCACTGCGACCACTCCGCATCGGCCGAGCACTGCGGCGTCGCCGAACGCGTCGCCCTCGGCCTCGCGTCGCCGGCCCGGCTGGCGTCGTACCGCCGCCTGCTCGCCGCCCGCCAGGGCGAGGAGGACTAGAGAACGACCGGCCCGCCGGTCCGCCAGTAGACACCGTTGTCGCGCGACAGCAGGTCCTCGTCCACGAGGTAGCGCCGCACCGTGACGTAGTCGTCGGTGAACGCGCGGATGAGGGCGTCGACCTCCTTCTCCGCGTACCGCTCCCCCGGCTCGAACACCTGCACCACGTGGTCGAGCAGCACCCGCCGCTTCGCGCGCGCCGCCGGCAGCGACGTGATCCGGCCGTCGCGGAGGAACGCACGCAGCACCCGCGTCGTCCCCGCATCCGTCCCGAAGTCCTCGGGCTCGGGGTGCGGCGCGGCGTTGCGTGCCGCCGCTTGCAACGTCGCGAGGTCGAGCAGCCAGCCGTCCCCGTCGGCGCGCACGACGCCCGCGTCCTCCAGGCGGACCAGCGCCCGGCCGGTCGCGCGCCCGTCCAGCCCCGTCCGTTCCCTGATGTCCGCGGTGGTCCGCGCGCCGAGCGCGAGGGCCGCGACGACCTTGATCCGGTCCTCCTCGGCGACCAGGCCGAGCAGCGTCGCGGCGTCGTTCACCGGTCCATTGTGGAGGGCGTGGAGACCGTACGTCGCGAGTCAGGGCCGTGGACGCCGCTCGTCCAACGGCTGATGCACGGCCTGCGCGCGACCGGTCTCGTCCCCGAGCCGCTCGGCGTCGGCGATGACGGGCGCGAGGTCGTCGCGTACGTCGCC
The DNA here is from genome assembly GCA_030840645.1 of Frankiaceae bacterium. Classification (GTDB taxonomy): domain Bacteria; phylum Actinomycetota; class Actinomycetes; order BP-191; family BP-191; genus BP-191. The sequence continues at coordinate 13,637 of JAVEEC010000130.1, read as the reverse complement.
GGCGACTGCCCGCACTACCCGCTGCCGCCGTGGGTCTGGACCGACGCCGCGCTGCGGCAGGTCGGCTCGGCACTGCGGAAGGTCCACGACGCGAGCGCCACCCTCGGCCTGCCGTCCGCCGGCTGGCGGTCCCCGGCGGTCCCGCCCGCCGAGGTCGTCTGCCACGGCGACGTGTCGCCCGACAACACCGTGTGGCGCGGCGGACGTCTGGTGGCGTTCATCGACTGGGACCGCGCCGTTCCCGCCCCGCGCGGCTACGACCTCGGCTACGCCGCGTACCGGTTCGTCAGCCTCACCCCGCCGGGCCACCCCGACGGGCTCGCCGCTCCCGTCGCCAAGCAGCGGCGGCGGCTCGACCTGCTCTGCGCGGGGTACGGCGGCGCCGACCCGGCCGACGTCCTCCGGTGGGCGGTGTACCGCGTCGAGGCGCTTGCCGCGTCGGACAGCCCGCACGCGGCCCTCTACGCGGGCGACGCGGTCTGGCTGCGTTCGCTCTAGTCGGCCGCGCCGACCGCGATCGTCTCGTGCACCTGGTCGGCCCTGGCGCGCAAGGCCTTCTCCTCGTCGATGCGGTCGGCGACGTCCTCGTCGTGGCGCATGATCGCGTCGATGTCGACGCCCGCATAGTCGAGCACGCCCATGTCGGCGTACGCCTTCTGGATGCGTTCGCCCCAGAGCCCGATGTCCTTGACGATCGGCACGATCCGCGTGAACAGCAGCGACCGGTACGCCCGCATCATCGGTGACTGTTCGACGTGCTCCACGCACTCCTGCTCGTCGAAGCCGAGCGTCTGCCAGACCTCGCGGCCCTGGAACCGGTCGCGGAGCAGGTAGCAGCCCTCGACCACGAAGTCCTCGCGCTCCTCGCGCTCCTTCGTCGTCAGGTCGCGGTACGCGTCCTTCAGCGCCAGCCGCCCGAACGCCACGTGCCGCGCCTCGTCCTGCATCACGTACGCGAGGATCTGCTTCGGCAGCGGCGACGTGGACGCCTCGCGGAACACCCCGAACGCCGCCAGCGCCACGCCCTCGATCAGCACCTGCATCCCGAGGTACGGCATGTCCCAGCGGCTGTCGGTCAGCGTGTCGTTGAGCAGCGCCTGGAGGTGGGTGTTGATCGGGTAGACGAGGCCGAGCTTCTCCTGCAGGAACCGCGCGTACGTCTCCGCGTGCCGCGCCTCGTCCATCACCTGCGTGGCGGCGTAGAACTTCGCGTCCAGGTCCGGCACCGACTCGACCAGCCGCGACGCGCATATCGCCGCACCCTGCTCGCCGTGCAGGAACTGGCTCCACTGCCACGCGACCATGTGCCTGGCCAGCTCGTCGCGGCCCTGCTGGTCCAGCCGGTCGTACGTCGGCGAGCCGAACAACGGGCTGGTCTCCGGCGCCAGGCCGAGCGGGTTCGCCAGGTCCACGTCGAGCGACCAGTCGATCCGCGTGGCGGAGTCCCACTGCTTCGCCTTGCCCTTCGCGTAGAGCGCGAGGAGGCGTTCGCGGCCGTCGTCATACTCCCAGGAGAAGTGCGCCGTGCCGTTCATCGGCACGTCCCAGCCGTCGCCCGCGGGCAACGTGTACTTCGCGTGCGTGCTCACTGCCGGACCCTCCGTCGCTCGATGATGCTGCTCGCGACCTGCGCGATCCGCTGCGCCGCAGCGCTTTCCGTCGTACCCGGCATGACGATGTAGGACAGCGCGAGGCGGACCACGACCTCGCTGACCTCCTCGTCGAGGTCGAGCCGTTCCTTCGCCGCGGCCAGCAACGGCTCCGCGCGCGTCGTCAGGTACGGCAGCAGGCCCGCGTCGCCGTTCTCCGTGAGGATCGCGCGGATCAACGGGTTGTCGCGCGCGGCCGTCAGCGCGAACGTCGCCGCCGCCTCGATCGCGTCCGTCACGTCGTCCGGGTGCGCGTCCATCGCGCGTTCCACGCCGTCGAGGAACCGCTGCGCCTCCCGCATCGCGAGCGCCTGCGCCAGCCCGTCGCGGCCGCCGAACTGGTCGTACAGCGTCTGCCGCGACACGCCCGCCGCGACCGCGACGTCGATCATCCGGACGCGCTGCCAGCCGGTCGTGACGGCGAAGTCGTACGCCGCGTCGAGCAGCGACTCGCGGATTTCCGCCATGCCGGCCATGCTTTACACGCACCGACCTCGTGTCAAGAGTGAGAATGCTCACATGAGCGGGTCGCACGGGCACGCGCACGGCACGGCGGACCGGCTGCGCTGGGCGCTCGGGGCGAACGTCGTCGTCGTGCTCGCCCAGGTCGTCGCCGGCTTCGCCGCGCACAGCGTCGCGCTGCTGTCCGACGCCGCGCACAACCTGACCGACGTGGCCGCGATCGCGCTCGCGATGGGCGCCGTGCGGATGGCGCGCCGCGCGCCGACCGGGGAGCGTTCGTACGGGTGGCTGCGCGGCGGCGTGCTGGCCGCCCAGGCGAACGCCGCCGCCGTCCTCGCCCTGTCGGTGCTGCTCCTGCTGGCGTCGGTGCAGCGGATCGCGTCGCCGCGCCCCGTGTCCGGTGGCCTCGTGCTCGTCGTTGCGGGGGTGGCGTTCCTCGTCAACGGCGGCGCGGTGCTCGCGCTGCGCCACGAGCGCGACCTCGCGGCGCGCTCCGCCCTGCTGCACCTCGCGGGCGACGCGGCGGCGTCGTTCGTCGTCGCCGTCGCCGGCGGCGTGATCGCGGTGACCGGTCGGTACGACGTCCTTGACCCGGCCGCGTCCGCGCTCGTCGCCGTGCTGGTCCTCGCCAGCGGCTGGCGGCTGCTGCGCCAGGCCAACGCCGTGCTGCTCGAAGGCACGCCGCGCGGTGTCACGCCGGCCGCCGTCGAGGCGACGATGGCCGCCGTTGCCGGCGTGGAGTCCGTGCACGACCTGCACGTGTGGAGCCTGGATGGCACGCGGCACGCGCTGTCCGTGCACGTGGTGGTAACCGGCCACCCGACGCTGGAGGCAGCCCAGCTCGTCGCGACCGAGGTGAAGCGGGCGGTGAGCGCGCCGTTCGGCATCGCCCACGCGACCGTCGAGCTCGAGTGCGAGGGGTGTGTCGACGACGGCAACTGGTGCGCGTTCGGCTGATAACGCATTACCAAACGACGACTCGTCAGTTTCTATCTGACCTGTCGTCAGTTGGCAGGCGTTCGGAGCGGCCGCTACTGCCCCGGTCGAACGCCTCAAGGAGGAGAGCGTCGCGACCCGGCGCAAGGTGCGTTCCAAGTACCCGGTCGACGCCGACCCGTACGACCTCGATGCCGTTCTGTGCAGGAATCTCGCCCTGCTTGAGCGTGGTGATCTTCACAGAATGACTCGGCGGGGCGGTGGAGGCGGAGTCTCGCCGAACCCTCCTAGGCAGCGGAACGGCGGGCGCGTAGCACCGCCCACCCGGCGCTCGCGGCGAGCAGGGTGAGACCCGCCGGCAGGGTCGGGAACGGCTCGCCCGTCCTCGGCAGCGCGGTGTCCTCCGCGACCGAGCCGATGGTGCCGATCGGGCGGAACGCCACCCGGTCCGCGTTCGGCATGTTCGGCTGGTCGGGCGGGGTCGGCTGGGTCTTCCAGTCTCCGGGAGCCAGGACGCCGCTCTCGGCGAGGGCGACGTTCTGCGTCACGACGGCGGTCACGGCGGGGTCGCCACCACCGGCCGAGGAGCCGGCCGAGCCGCAGGCGTAGACCGTCTGGATCGCCGCGGGCAGCGACGTCGCGAACGTGTTGCCGGAGAAGCAGTTCCCCGCCCCGCTCGGGGCGCCGAGGGCGAGGTCGGCGAGACCGGACCCGGACACGCGGTTGTTGCGGACGACGTTGTTGTTGGCGCGGTACAGGTTGCCGGTCGGCGTGACCGGGATCGGGTCGGACGACGGGCCGAGGCCGGGGATCGGCTGGACGACGATGCCGAAGTACTTGTGGTCCTCGACCCGGTTGTTCTCGATGACGTCGTCGTCGCCGCCCATGTTCGCGATGCCCATGCCGTAGACGGCGGCGAACGCGGGGTCCTTGTACGGCGCCTTGGTGTTCTGGTTGCCGTGCACGTAGTTGTTGGTGATGACGATGTCGGCCTGCGGCGGGTTCTCCTCACTGTCGAGGGTGTTCGGTGTGATGCCGCCGCCGTAGTTGTCGAACCACTCGGAGTCGGTGAGGACCAGGTCGCCGCCCGCGTTGGTACCGGAGTAGCCGAGACCGCTGTTGGTCGCCTTGATCCGCCGGATGACCTGGTGGCACGGCTTGCACTGACCGATGTAGAAGCCGCTGTCGCGCGAGCCCGACGCGTACGAGTCCTCGAAGACGCCGTGCTGCGACGCGAAGCTGTAGATGCCGTAGTCGCCGCTGTTGTACGACGTGAGGTAGGACCCGCGGAAGCCGTCGGCGCCGGTCCAGTAGATGTTGTTCAACGTCGCGTGGCGCGCCGTGACGTTCTCGATGACGACGTTGTCGGCGTCCTGAACGAGGAACCCCATCGGCCGGGTGAACTCCGCGTCGACGATCGTCTTGTTGCGGTCGAGGCCGCGGATGGTGACGTCGTTCTTCGTGACGGTGACCTGCTCGCGGTAGACGCCGGGGCTGACGAGGACGACGTCGCCGGGCTTCGCGGCGTCGACCGCCTTCTGGATCGTCGGGTACGCCGCCGGCACGCGCAGGATCCGCGGCCCGCCGACGCTGGAGCCGCCGCCGGTCCCGGCCGGCGCGCCGATCACCGGGCCGCCGGTACCCACCTTGACGACGCCGGCCATCCCGCGGCCCGAGCCGGACGAGTGGAACGAGCAGTAGTAGTAGTACGTCCCCGCGGACGGGAACGTGATCGAGTACGTCTTCCCGGCGTCCACGGTGCCGGACGTCCTGGACTTGTCGCCGTAGGTGACGTTGTGCGGCGACCGGCCGCTGTTCTGCCAGGTGACCGTGTCGCCCGGCTGGATGCTGCTGCTCGCGGGGATGAAGACGTTGTCCTTCATGGTGACGTTCGCGGTCGCCGCGGACGCGTGCGGGCCCGCCGCGAGGCAGGCGAGTCCGGCGACCGCGAGGGCGAGCGGGCGGAACCTCATCGGGCGCTCCATCCGTACCGGAGGGCGGCGCCGGCGACGGCCGCCGCGCCGAGCAGGAGCAGGCCGAGCGCGACGTCGTCGCCGCCGGTCCTCGGGTGCGCGGTGGACGACGCGGCGCGGACGACGAGCGTGCCCTTCATGCCGATCGACTCGTGGTAGCGGCAGACGTACGCGAACGTCCCCGCCCTGGTCGCCGTCCACGTATACGACCTGCCCGGATCGAGGTTGCCGCTGGCGAACGCTCCCCCGCTCACCTCGTGCGGACTCTTGCCGATGTTGCGCCAGGTCACCGTGTCGCCGACCGCGACGGTGGCGGTCGCGGGGCGGAACGCGTTGTCGACGGCGTCGACCGTGCCCGCCCGCGCGGGGGCCAGGAGCGCGAGCAGGACGAGGAGGTACGGCGTCATCGGCGGTCCTTCGGTCGCAGGGCGCGGTGCGCGTGGGCGGAGGCGAGCAGCAGAGCCAGGCCGGCGGCGAGCGAGAGCGGGCCGGACCGGCTGGGGCGCAACGGTTCCGGACCGGGCGCGGCGACCGGGACGGAGGCGGGGCGGGCGGCGTACGGGAGGACGGGGGCGACCGCGCCGAACGCCGCCCCGGTGTCGTCTGGCCGTACCGCAGCGAGTACCGCCGCGGCCGGCGATCCGGGCGCCACCGGCGCGCGGACGGCGGGGCGCGCGACGGGCGCGCCGCCGACGGTCGCCGGGCGCGGCGCGGGACGCGTGGGCGCGGGCGCCTCGGCGCCGAGCCCGCGGACCAGCGTCGTCGCGACGACGCGCAGGGTGCCCGAGCCGAGTGCCGGGTCGAAGCGGAGCGCGAACGCGATCGTCCCGACCGGCAGGGCCGGGACGTACGACGCGACCGGCGTCGCGCGACCTGACACGTAGAGGTCGATGCGCAGGACACCCTCCGGCGCCTGGGTCTCCCCGGTCACGTCGAACGGCCGCGCCGCGACGGCGGGCACCGGGTCGAGCCAGACGCCCGCGTCAGTCGGCGGGTGCTGGGCGGCGAGCGCAAGCAGCGCGAGGTCAAGCACCGGCGCCGCCGGAGACGAGGACGGCCTGGACGACGAGGCGTTCGCGGGCGCTGTGCACGGGGTTGCACGTCGTCAACGTGAGGACCGAACGCGGGTCCTGCCGCAGCACGGAGAGATCCCCCGGCGCGACGACGAACGGCGCCACCGTGACCTTGTACACGAACGTCCCCACCGGCGTCGCGAGCTCGACCAGGTCCCCGCGGACGACGCGGTCGAGATGGCGAAACGGCCGCCCGTACGTCACGCGGTGGCCGGCGATGGCGACGTTGCCTGCCTCGCCCGGCAGCGGGGTGTTCGGGTAGTGGCCGGCGCCCGCGCGCAGCGCGCTCGCGGTGACGCCCTGCACGACGACGACATCGATGCCGAGCCGCCTGATCCGCAGCCGGGTGAGCGGCGACGCGACGGCGACCCGGCCGGACCGGTACGCCGCCGCCGCCGCGGGCGACGCGAGCCGCGCGGCCGCGCGCGGCTGCACCCAGCGGTCCGCGAACGCGTCCGTCGCGAACGGGTACGCGACGAGACCCGCGCCGACGAGCGCGAGGCAGAGGTTCGCGCCGACCAGCGACCGGCGCAGCCACGGGCGGGAGCGGGCTCGCGTGACCCAGCCGCCGGCGGGCGGCCGCATACCGGGGCATCGGGTACGCATCTCCCTCAGGCTAACGCCGCGCGGCCCGTTACCTCGCGCCCGGTAGGTTCGGCGGGTGGCCGACGACCTCGCGTTCGCGCTCGCCCTGGCGGACCTCGCGGACGCCGTGACGCTGCGGCGGTTCCGCGCCGACGACCTCGTCGTCGAGACCAAGCCGGACCTGACGCCGGTGTCCGAGGCGGACCGCGAGGTCGAACGCGTACTCCGCGAGCGCATCGCGGCCGACCGGCCCGGCGACGCGCTGCTCGGCGAGGAGTACGGCGCGACAGGGGACTCGCCGCGGCGCTGGATCGTGGACCCGATCGACGGGACCAAGAACTACGTGCGCGGGGTGCCTGTCTGGGCGACGCTGATCGCGCTCCAGGTCGATGGCGCCGGCACGATCGGTGTCGCGTCGGCGCCCGCGCTCGGCCGGCGCTGGTGGGCGCGGCGAGGCGAGGGCGCGTTCGCCGACGGCTCACCCATCACGGTCTCGCGGGTAGGCGACCTCGGCGACGCGCACTTCGGGTACTCGAGCCTCACCGGCTGGGAGGAGCGCGGCAGCCTGGACGGGTTCCTCGACCTGACCAGGAAGTGCTGGCGGACAAGGGGTCTCGGCGACTTCTGGTCGCACCTGCTGGTGGCCGAGGGTGCGATGGACGTCGCGGCCGAGCCCGAGGTCAGCCTCTGGGACCTGGCCGCCGTTCAGGTCATCGTCGAGGAGGCGGGCGGCCGGTTCACCGACCTGTCGGGGCGGGCGACCGCGGACGGCGGCAGCGCGGTGTCGTCGAACGGCCTGCTGCACGACGTTGCGCTGAGCCTGCTTGCACCTCACGCGACGTGAGGTTCTAGCGTTCACGGCATGCGCGTGGGCGAGCTGGCGGAGGCGACCGGGCTGACCGTCCGGACGCTGCACCACTACGACGCGCTGGGGCTGGTGACGCCGTCGGGGCGGACGGGCGGCGGGCACCGCGAGTACGCCGCGGCCGACGTACGGCGGCTCTACCAGGTGGTCGCGCTGCGCCGGCTCGGGTTCGCGCTGCACGACGTCAAGGCGCTGCTCGACGGCGCGGCGTACGACCCGCGGGAGACCGTCCGCCGCCACCTCGCGGAGAGCGCCCGCAGGGTGGCGGCGGAGACGGAGCTGAGGCAGCGGCTGACGCACCTGCTGGCCGTGCTCGACCGCGGCGGCGAGCCGACGACCGAGGACCTGCTACGAGCCGTGGAGGCGACGACGATGAGCGAGACGTACTACACCCCCGAGCAGCGTGCGGAGCTGGAGCGGCGGCGGACCGAGCTCGGCGACGACGCCATGGCGCGGGCGCAGCAGGACTGGGTCGACCTGTACGCCGCGCTGAAGGTCGAGCTGGACGCCGGCACCGACCCGGCCGATTCGCGCGTCCAGGCGCTCGCGGCGAAGGCGCGCGAGCTGCTGGCCGCGTTCACCGGCGGCGACCCCGCGATGTACGCGTCCCTGAAGCGGATGTACGACGCCGAGGGGCCGGAGACGGCGTCGCGCGGCGTGGCGGACGCGGCGACGCAGGAGTACCTCCAGCGCGCCATCCAGGTCGCCCGCGGCTAGCTAGATCGCCAGCGCGCCGGCGAGGTCGGCGACGGCGGCGCGGTCAGCGCGGTAGTACGCCCACACGCCGCGCTGCTCGCGGGTCACCAGCCCGGCGTCGTGCAGCACCTTCAGGTGGTGGCTGACGGTCGGCTGGGACAGTCCTACCGGAGCGGTGAGGTCGCAGACGCAGGCCCCGTCGCCGCCGGCGGCGGCGACCAGCGAGAGCAGCCGCAGCCGCGCCGGGTCGGCCAGCGCCTTGAGCCGGTGCGCGAGCAGCGTCGCGTCGCGCGCGGACAGCGGCGCGGCGCCGAGCGGGGCGCAGCAGGTGGCGCGCAACGTTCGTGCCATGCGTGGCATCGTACCGCTACGTATTGACAACCGTCGATGCCTCAGAGACATTGACGTCTCTCGATGTATAGGAGGCACCATGTCCCGCGTCCAGCTCGCCCTCAACGTCGACGACCTCGACTCCGCGGTCGCGTTCTACACGACGTTCTTCGGTACGGAGCCCGCGAAGCGCCGCCCCGGCTACGCCAACTTCGCGATCGCCGACCCGCCGCTGAAGCTGGTGCTGTTCGAGTCGCCGGGCGGCGGCGGCACGCTCAACCACCTCGGCGTCGAGGTCGCGACGAGCGACGAGGTCCAGGCCGCGACGGACCGCCTCGCCGAGGCGGGGCTGCACACCGACGTGCAGAGCGGGACGACCTGCTGCTACGCCGTTCAGGACAAGGTCTGGGTCGGCGAGCAGGCGAGCGGGCGCTGGGAGGTCTACACCGTCCTCGCCGACGCACTGGTCGAGCCCGTGGACGCGGCGACCGCCTGCTGCGGCTGACGCGTACCGTTCCTCCTCCGTGGGTAAGCGCCGCGGGACGGCAGGAGGAACGCGTGGCAGGAACGCTCGTCATCGTCGGCGGCGGCGAGGACCGCACCGGCGACCGCACCGTGCTGCGCCGCGTCGCGGAGCTGGCCGGCGGCGCCGAGGCGCGCCTCGTCGTGCTCGGCACGGCGACGACCGTGCCGGACGACCTGCGGGCGACGTACGACAAGGCGTTCGGCGACCTGGCGGCGGAGGTGACGTTCCTGCCGGTCGCGACGCGCGAGGAGGCGAACGCCGCCTCGACGGTCGAGGCGATCGGCCGCGCGACCGGCGTGTTCTTCACCGGCGGCGACCAGTCGCGGATCGCGGCGGTGTTCGGCGGCAGCGACGCGGACACCGCGCTGCACGCGGCCTGGGAGCGCGGCATCGTCGTCGCGGGCACCAGCGCCGGCGCGGCCATGATGTCCACGACGATGATCCTCGGCGGCGGCGAGCAGGTGCCGACGACGTCGGTGCGGACCGGGCCAGGACTCGGCTTCGTCTCGGGGCTGGTCGTGGACATGCACTTCGCCGAACGCGGCCGCATCGCGCGGCTGCTCTCGCTGGTCGCGATGTTCCCCCACGAGCTGGGGCTCGGCATCGACGAGGACACGGCGGTCGTGGTGTCCGGCAGCGCGTTCGAGGTCATCGGCGCCGGTACCGTCACCGTCGTGGACGCGGGCCGCGCGACGTCGGTCCGCGTGCCCGCCTCCGGCGACGGCCCCATCGCGCTGACCGGCGCCGTGGTGCACGTGCTGCCGTCCGGGTACGCGTTCGAGCTCGCGACCCGCGAGCCGGTCATCACCGAGGCCCCCGTGGGCACCCGCGCGCGCGAGCGCGGCGAATGACGCTCCTCCTCGCCAGCGCCAACGCCGAGATCGGCATGGCGCTCGGCCGCGACCTGCTGCTGTCCGGCGCGTCCGCGCTCGACGTGGTGGAGGCCGTCGTCCGCGCGGTCGAGGACAACGCCGGTGACCACACCGTCGGCTACGGCGGGTACCCGAACATCCTCGGCACCGTCGAGCTCGACGCGTCCGTCATGGACGGCACGACCCGCGCGGCCGGTGCCGTCGCGGGAGTCAGCGCGTGCCGCCACCCGTTCTCACTGGCCCGCGCGGTCATGGAACGCCTCCCCCACGTGATGCTGGCCGGCGCGGGGGCCGACCGGTTCGCCCGCGAGGTCGGCCTCGCGTCCGGCGACCTGCTCGAACCGGAGGCGGCCGCCACCTGGCGGCGCGGGGTCGAGACGTACCACGTCGACCTCGGCGACAACGCGCCGCTCGCCGACGCCGTCAAGACGCTGGTCCTCGACCCCGAGCACGTCACCGGCACGGTCAACGTCGTCGCGATCGACGCCGCGGGGCGGCTCGTGTCCGGCGTCAGCACCAGCGGCTGGGCGTGGAAGTACCCGGGCCGGGTCGGCGACACCGGCTGCCTCGGCGCGGGCAACTACGCCGACGCGCGGTACGGCGCCGCGACCTGCACCGGCTGGGGCGAGCTGGCGATCCGTACCGGCGCCGCGCGACGGGCGGTGCAGTCGATGGCGGGCGGTGCGAGCGCGGGCGAGGCGCTGGCCGACGTGCTCGCCGACCTGCCGGACCCGGGGATGGGCGACGCGGTGCCGTTCCACATGCTCGGCGTCCGGGCGGACGGGACGTACGCCGCGGTGTCGACAACCGAGGTCAGCAGGTACGCCGTCTGGGAGCCCTCGATGGCGGCGCCGGAGGTCCGGCCGCGGACGCAGGTGGGGGCGCCGTGAGGGTCGAGGTGCTCGAACGCCGCGTCTACCGCGGCCCGAACTACTGGTCGTACGACCCGGCGATCCGCTTCGTCGTGGACCTCGGGGACCTGGAGCAGCACCCGACGAACACGCTGCCCGGCTTCACCGAGTCGCTCCTCGCGATCCTGCCGGGCCTGCACGACCACACGTGCTCGCGCGGGCACCGCGGCGGCTTCGTGGAGCGGCTGGACGAGGGCACCTGGCTCGGCCACGTCGCCGAGCACGTCGCGCTGGAGCTGCAGCGCCGCACCGGCTCGGAGATCCGCCGCGGCAAGACCCGCGGCACCGGCGAGCCCGGCCGGTACAACGTCGTCTTCGGCTACGCCGACGAGACGGTCGGGCTCGCAGCCGGCGACCTCGCGGTCCGCCTCGTCAACCACCTCGTCACCCCGGAGCCGGACTTCGACGTCACCGACGCGATCGAGGACCTGATCCGCACGGCGACGCGGGTGGCGTTCGGTCCGTCGACGCAGGCGATCGTGGACGAAGCGATCGCGCGGGACATCCCATGGCTGCGGCTGGACGAGCACTCGCTGGTGCAGCTCGGCCAGGGCGTCTACCAGCGCCGCATCCGCGCGACCATGACGTCGCGGACGCCGGTGCTCGGCACCGATATCGCGAGCGACAAGGCGCTGACCGCGCGGCTGCTGTCGGCGGCCGGGCTGCCGGTGCCGGGAACGACTGTGGTGCGTTCCCCCGAGGACGCGGCGAAGGTCGCGGACCGCGTCGGGTACCCGGTCGTCGTGAAGCCGGTCGACGGCAACCACGGCCGGGGCGTCTCGCTCGGCGTCGCCGACGAGCAGGAGCTGAAGGAGGCGTACGAGGTCGCGCGCGCGGCCGCTCGCCGCGGCGGCGTGGTCGTCGAACGCTTCGTCGAGGGCGGCGACCACCGGCTGCTCGTGGTCGGCGGGCGGCTGGTCGCGGCGGCGTTGCGGCGACCCGCCCACGTCGTCGGCGACGGCCGGCACACGATCGCGGAGCTGGTCGAGGTCGAGAACGCCGACCCGCGCCGCGGCATCGGCCACGAGAAAGTGCTGACACGCATCGCGCTGGACAACCGGGCGGCGGGAGTCGTTGCGCGGCAAGGGTTCTCCCTCTCCGACGTCCCGCCGAGGGGGGCGACTGTCTACCTCGCCAAGACCGGCAACATGTCCACCGGCGGCATCGCGGAGGACGTGACCGAGCACGTCCACCCGGACAACGTCGAGATCGCCGAGCTGGCCGCGGAGGTGGTCGGTCTCGACGTCGCCGGCATCGACCTGATGACGCCGGACATCACCATGTCGGTGCACGACGTCGGCGGTGCGATCGTCGAGGTGAACGCCGCGCCGGGGTTCCGCATGCACACGCACCCGACGATCGGCGAGCCGCAGTACGTCGCCAAGCCGGTCGTGGACCTGCTCTTCCCACCGGGCACGCCGAGCCGCATCCCGATCATCGCCGTGACCGGCACGAACGGGAAGACGACGACCACCCGGATGATCGCCCACGTGTTCCGCCGGGCGGGGCGGCGGATCGGCCTGACGTCGACCGACGGCATCGTGATCGGCGACCGGCTGATCGTGCCGGGGGACTCCTCCGGCCCGAGGTCCGCGCGGATGGTGCTGCAGAACCCGCGCGTCGACCTGGCGATCTTCGAGGTCGCCCGCGGCGGCATCCTGCGCGAGGGCCTCGGGTACGAGCGCAACGACGTGGCGGTCGTCCTCAACGTCGCCGCCGACCACCTCGGCCTGCGCGGCATCGACACGCTGGACGAGCTGGCCCGGGTCAAGCAGGTCGTCGTGGAGGCGGTGCCGCGCAACGGCTACGCGGTGCTCAACGCCGACGACCCGCGCGTCCTCGCGATGCGCAGGAAGTGCAGCGGCGACGTCGTGCTGTTCTCGATGGACGCGGCGAACGACGACGTCGCGCGCCACGTCCGCCGCGGCGGCCGGGCGGTGGTGCTCGACCACGACGGCGCCGTCGAACGCATCGTGCACCGCCACGGCAGCCGCGCGCAGTCGGTGGTACGGACCGACGCACTGCCGGCGACGTTCGGCGGCCGCGCGCGGATGAACGTGCAGAACGCGATGGCCGCTGTCGGCGCCTGCCTCGCCGCGGGCGCGCACCTGTCCGACGTGCGGCTCGCGCTGCAGTCGTTCACCACGTCGTACGACAGCTCCCCTGGCCGGCTGAACATGACCGACGTCGCCGGCACGACCGTCGTCATGGACTACTGCCACAACGCGCACGGCATGCGCATGCTCGGCGACTTCGTGGACCGCTGGACCGCCGACGCGGCCGCCGCCGCGCGGCGGATCGGCGTGATCGCGACGCCCGGCGACCGGCGGGACGAGGACATCCGCGACCTCGGCCGCGAGGCCGCGCCGCACTTCGACCACCTGGTGATCCCGAGCAGCCTCAGCCTGCGCGGCCGGGGCGTCGGCGAGATGCCGGCGCTGGTCCGCGAGGGGATCGAGGAGGCGGTCGCGGGCGGCGTTGCCCGCCCGGCCACCGAGGTCGTCGCGGAGGAGCCCGAGGCGGTCGACGCGGCGTTCGCGGCGGCGGCACCGGGCGACCTGGTCGTCATCTGCGCGACCGACCCGGCGTTGGTGTGGGGCCTGGTCCAGGAACGCCGCGCGGCGGCGCCCTAGAGGGTTCCGCGAAACTCCGGGTCTGGCCGCCTCCCGTCGCCTTCTGTGCAGGAATCCCGCCCCTCTTGAGCGTGGCGATCTTCACAGAACGAGTCGGGCGGCGGCGGATCGACCGTTTCGCAGATC
>JAVEEC010000129.1 GCA_030840645.1 Frankiaceae bacterium | reverse complement strand
CGATTCCCGGCGAGCCGCCCAGCAGGATGACGCTGCCCGGGACGATGCCGCCGCCGAGCACGCGGTCGAGCTCGCCGATGCCGGTGCCCAGCCGGGCCACCTGCTCCGCGCTGACCTCGCGCAGCGGCACGGCGCGGGCGGGCGACGCCTTCGCGCCCCGCGCGGTCTTGGCCGGGGCGGCCTCCTCGACCAGCGTGTTCCAGTCCGAGCAGCTCGGGCACTGGCCGTGCCACTTCGCCGCCGTCGCGCCACACGTCGAGCAGGTGAAGACGGAGCGCGCCACGTATGGAACCTAGGTGCGGGCCCGGACGTTCTCTGCGCAACCTTCGCCGCGCCGCGGCGTTACACCGGCATGCTGACCGCCGCCGTCCTCGCCACGGCCGTCCTCGGCACCACGATCGACCTCGAGACCGCGGAGGGGACCGCGCCCGCGCGCCTGCGCAACCCGCGGACGCTCGCGCCCCTGAAGGGCTCGCCGCGCCTCCCGGCGAACAGCCGGGGGTTCGACCTCTCGCCGAACCGCAGGCGCGTGGCGGTGCTCAGCGACCGCGACCTGAGCGTCTACGGCATCAAGCGCCGCAAGCTCCAGCTGCGCACGTCCGTCGGCAGCGCCAGCGCGCTGACGTGGATCGCCCGCAACCGGATCCTCGCGGCCGGGTGCGACGACACCGTGTGCGTCCTGACCACGGTCGACCCCGTCCGCGGCCGCGTCGTGCGGCGCACGACCCTGCCGACCAACGACTTCCCGCTGACGGAGCGGTTTCGCAAGCGCTGGCTGCTCGAGATCCGAAACCGCGACACGCCGGGCGCCACCGTCCTCGTCGTCGACCGATCCGGCCGCATCCACCATCGCGTCGCGCTCCCGGACGCCTCCGGCTACCAATACCTGTCGGGCAACCTCGTCGCCGACGTCGGCACCTACCTCTCGCAGGGCAGTGAACGCGTCTACCGCATCGACCCACGGCACGGCACGCAGCGCAGCGTCCCCGTCCCGGGGCTGATCGGCCTCGACGGGACGCTGCCCGACGGCCGCCGGGTGATCTCGATCCAGACCACCACGGATTACGAGCAGCGCCCGATCGATCCCGACACCCTGGAGATCGGCGTCCCGGTGATGAAGTCGTTCGAGAACGTGTCGCTGGACCCCAGGGGCTTCCTGGGCGTGACCGGCGGCCCGGAGTTCATCGGGGACGAGGCCGACAGCACGTTCACGCAGTACGGCTTCCACGGCGCGCCCCGCTGGGACCACACCTTCGCCGACGGGGAGTACACCCCGCACATGGAGCTCGGCGACCACCTCTACGTGGAGACGGGCACACGCCGCTGGCCGGACGAGGCCGTGCACGTCTTCGATCTCGCCACCGGCGAGGAGATCGCGACCCGCCCCGGCTTCTGGAACGTGTTCGCGCGCGGGGACCGCGGCGCGCTCTACGGGGGCGCCGCCGAGCCCGACTAGGCGTACGTCGCGAACTGCGACATCAGCCCGTGGTCCTCGTGCTCGAGCATGTGGCAATGGACGACGTAGCGGCCCTCGTAGTCGCTGAAGCGCCCGGCGACCTCGATGTGGTCGCCCGGGTCGAGGAAGAAGGTCTCCTTGAGGCCGCGCTCGTAGGCCGGCGGCCGGCGCCCGTTGCGCGACAGCAGCAGCCAGTCCGTGTGGTGCAGGTGGAAGAGGTGGGCGACCCCGGTGGCGTTGACGACGCGCCAGCGCTCCACCGTCCCGAGCTTCGCGCGGTGGTCGACGTATGCCGGGTTGTAGGCGCGCCCGTTGATGAGCCAGCCGGGCGCGAAGCCGCCGCCGACCGTGATGCGCCACTCGTGGGCCACCGCGTCGGGGACTGACGCCGTCCACTCGGGCAGCGGCCGGCCCTCGGGGATCCGCGTGCGGTCCGGGCCGCCGCGCGCGCCCACCTCGAAGCGCATGAGCGGCCCCACGTACGTCCTCGAGCCGAGCTTGTTCGGCGCGCCCGGGCGGGGCGCGCTGCGCAGCTCGACCGTGGTGCTGTGCGCGGCGCGGCGGAAGTCGACGATCAGGTCGACGCGCTCCCCGGGCCCGATGGTGACGCGGCTGCGCGGGACCGGGCGGGGCAGCAGCCCGCTCTCCGTCCCGATCTGCACGATCGGCACGCCCGCGCCCAGCGTCAGCGCGTAGGCGCGGAAGTTCGAGGCGTTGAGCACGCGCAGGCGGTAGCGCTTCGCCTCGACGCGGTGGAAGGGCAGCGGCGCGCCGTTGACGAGCACCACGGAGCCCGTGACCTGGTCGAACGGCGCGTGGCCCGGCAGGGCGAACGGGTTGGTGAGCTGGTTGGCGGCGTTGAAGGCGCGGTCGGTGATCATCAGCGGGAGCTCGCGCTCCCCGGCGGGAAGCCGCAGCCCCTGCTCGTGGCGGTCCTCGGTGATCCACATGCCGGCGAGCCCGCGCCACACGTTGCGGCCCGTGTTGTCCAGGCGGTGGTCGTGGTACCAGCGCATGGCGCCCCGCTGGGGGCGCCCGTCCTCGGTGAGGTCGTAGCGATACGTGCGCGAGGCCCCCGGGCGGATGAGGACGTCGTTGTTGGAGACGGCCGCCGACAGCGCCGTGGGCACGTCGCAGTAGAGCGAGCGCGGGTGGCGCGCGGTGAGGCCCCCGGGCTGCCCGTCGTCCTTGGAGCGCGTGTGCCCGCCGTGCAGGTGCACGCTGAGCTCGCCCGCCGCGCCCGGCAGGC
>JAVEEC010000016.1 GCA_030840645.1 Frankiaceae bacterium | reverse complement strand
TCGGCGTCCGCAACGCCCGCCGGGACGGCGACGACGTTCGGCACCACGACGGTCCGGCAGCCGGCCGCGCGACCCGACCGTACGCCCGCGACCGAGTCCTCCACCACGACGCAGTCGCGCGGGTCGACGCCGAGCAGGCCGGCGGCGCGGACGTACGGCTCCGGCGCCGGCTTGGCCGCCACCACCTCGTCGCCCGCCACCGTCACGTCGAACCGGTGCGCCCCGAACGACTCCAGCGCCGCGTCGACCAGCACCCGGTACGACGACGACACCAGCGCCGTCGGCACCCCCGCCGCGCGCACCGCGTCGACCAGCTCGGCGGCGCCCGGCAGCAGCGGCAGGTGCGCGCGGAACAGCTCGCACATCCGGCCGACGAGGCGTTCCTGCACCTCCTCGGGCGCCACCGATGAGCCCGCGACGTCCACGAGGATGCGGCACGACTCGTCGATCCGCCGCCCGACGCACATCGCCTTGACGTCGAGGTTCCACGGACCGCCGAGCCAGGCCATAATCTCCGCCTCGGCCACCGACCAGACCGGCTCCGAGTCGACCAGCAGCCCGTCCATGTCGAACAGCACCGCCGCGAGTCGGCGGCTCATCGAGCAGCGAAGTACTTGGCCTCGGGGTGGTGCACGATGATCGCCGACGTCGACTGCTCCGGGTGCAGTTGGAACTCCTCGGACAGCGTCACGCCGATCCGCTCCGGCGCGAGCAGCTCCACGATCTTCGTCTGCTCCTCCAGGTCCGGGCAGGCCGGGTAGCCGAACGAGTACCGCGAGCCGCGGTACCCCTGCCGGAAGATCTCCGCCAGCTCCGGCGAGTCCTCGCCCGCGATGCCGAGCTCCTCGCGGATCCGTGCGTGCCACATCTCCGCGAGCGCCTCGGTGAGCTGCACCGAGAGGCCGTGCAGCTCGAGGTAGTCGCGGTACGCGTTGCGCGCGAACAGCTCCCCGGTGACCTCGGAGACCCGCGAGCCCATCGTCACGACGTGGAACGCCACGACGTCGGTCTCGCCCGACTCCTCCGGCCGGAAGAAGTCGGAGATGCACAGCCGCCGGTCGCGGCGCTGCCGCGGGAACGTGAACCGCACCCGCTCCCCGCCGTCCTCGCCGAGCACGATGAGGTCGTCGCCCTTGGAGACGCACGGGAAGTACCCGTACACGACGGCGGCGTTCATGATCCCCTCGGCCTGGATCTTCGCGAGCCACGAACGCAGCCGCGGGCGGCCCTCGGTCTCGACCAGCTCCTCGTACGACGGGCCCTTGCCGCCGCGCGACCCGCGCAGCCCCCACTGCCCCATGAACGTCGCCCGCTCGTCCAGGTACGACGCGTAGTCGGCCAGCGCGATGCCCTTGACGACCCGCGAGCCGAGGAACGGCGGCACCGGCACCGGGACGTCGGTGGCGACCTCGGACCGGGCCGGCAGCTCCGCCTCGTTGACCTCGACCAGGCGCCGCCGCGGCGCGGGGCGCTCGGAGACCGCGTCGGCGGGCGCACGCGGCGTGGCGGCGTCCGGTACGGAGCCCGGCGAGCGCTTCGCGGCCATGACGGCGTCCATGAGCCGCAGCCCCTCGAACGCGTCCCGCGCGTACGACACGCCGCCGTCGTAGACCTCGCGCAGGTCGCGCTCGACGTACGCCCGCGTCAGCGCCGCGCCGCCGAGCAGCACGGGCGTGGAGACGCCGCGCGAGGTCATCTCCTGGAGGTTCTCCTTCATGATGACGGTCGACTTCACGAGCAGCCCGCTCATGCCGATCGCGTCGGCCGAGTGCTCGTTCGCGGCGTCGAGGATCGCCGAGATCGGCTGCTTGATGCCGAGGTTGACGACGGTGTAGCCGTTGTTGGACAGGATGATGTCGACGAGGTTCTTGCCGATGTCGTGGACGTCGCCCTTCACGGTGGCGAGCACGATGGTGCCCTTGCCGCCGGCGTCGGCCTTCTCCATGTGCGGCTCGAGGTAGGCGACCGCGGCCTTCATCACCTCGGCGGACTGGAGCACGAACGGGAGCTGCATCTCGCCGCTCGCGAACAGGTCGCCGACGATCTTCATGCCGGCGAGCAGCGTGTCGTTGATGATCTCCAACGGCGGCCGAGTGACCATGGCCTCGTCGAGGTCGGCCTCCAGGCCCTTGCGCTCGCCGTCGACGATGCGGCGTTCGAGCCGCTCGGACAGCGGCAGCGCGAGCAGCTCCTGCGCCCGGGTCGCGCGGCCCGCGGCGGCGTCCACGCCCTCGAACAGGTCGAGGAACGCCTGCACCGGGTCGTACCCCTCGCGCCGGCGGTCGTAGACGAGGTCGAGCGCGACGGCGCGCTGCTCGTCGGGGATGCGCGACATCGGCAGGATCTTCGACGCGTGCACGATCGCCGAGTCCAGCCCGGCCTTGACGCACTCGGCGAGGAACACCGAGTTGAGGGCGACCCGAGCGGCGGGGCTGAGGCCGAAGGAGATATTGGACAGGCCCAAGGTGGTCTGCACGTCGGGGTAGCGCCGCTTGACCTCCCGGATGGCGTTGATGG
>JAVEEC010000123.1 GCA_030840645.1 Frankiaceae bacterium | reverse complement strand
CGGCGGGCGCAGATCGAGGAGATCGGCGCCACGAGCAGGTAGCCATGCTGCGGTACCCGCCCGAGGCGATCTGGCAGGAGGTCGCGTTCCTCGCGTACCACCTGCACTGGCCGCTCGACGACCTGCTCGACCTCGAGCACGCGGACCGCGTCCGCCTCCTGCGTGCCGTCTCGAACCTCAACGTCCAGGCGTGGGAGGCGGTCCGTGAACAGGCCTGACCTTCCCGGCATGGGCACCGACCCCGTTCTGTCGAGCCGGTTCCAGCTCAAGATCGACACGTTGACCATCGGCTTCTTCCTCGAGGTCAGCGGGCTCGAGGTGACGGTCGACGTGCAGAAGTACGAGGAGGGCGGCCAGAACGGCTTCGTCCACAAGTTCCCCGGCCGGATGTCGTGGCCGAACCTCGTCTTCAAGCGCGGTGTCACCGACGACGACGCCCTCATGCAGTGGGTGCGCGAGTCCTCCGGTGAGGGGTTCGCGGCGAACAAGAACACGTTGAAACGGCCGACCGGCGCCGTGTCCGTCGTCGACCACCAGGGCCTCACGCTGCGCTCCTGGTCGCTCATCGCGCCGTTCCCCGTCCGGTGGAGCGGCCCGCGCCTCTCCGCGAAGGACTCGACCGCCCTCGAGGAGGAGGTCGAGGTCGCGCACCACGGCTTCACGACGACCAGCAAGAAGAAGTGGTGAACGCCGAGGACGAGGGGGCGCGCACCCGTCTCGGGCGCCAGGTCCACGGTCGCGCCCACGGGCTGCGGCCGGTGCCTGCCGGCCGTTCCGGTACACCGTCCATCGGGCACCTCGCCGCCGCGATCAGCGGCTTCGCCGTCGGCATCGGCCGCTCGGCGGCGGTGCGGCGTTCGGTCCAGCCGGGTGAGGCGGTCGCGGTCGCAGGCAGCCGGAACGCGACCGTCCGGGCGCCGCGCTGGTGGCGGCCGCGCGCGTCGGTCATCGAGGTCGTGGGACCCGTTGCTCCCGACGCGATCCGCGCCCCGCGCGGCCTGCGCCGCGTCGTCCGGCCCGAGGCCGTTCGCGAACGCCCCGGCCCCGGCAGCGCGATCGGCGCGCTGGCGCCCGTCCCCGTTCCGGTCCGGCGGCCGAAGGACGTCGTCGCCGCCGGTCCGATGCTGAGCGCCCGCGAACGCGGCAACGCACCTCGCTCCCCGGCGCCCGCGCCGGGGCCTCCCCGGGGAGACGGCCGCGCGCGGCCGCCGGCACACCGTGCCGGCGGGACCGTCTCCCCTGTACCTACCGCGCGCGCGGCGGCCCGCGTCGAGCCGGCGCAGCCGGTACCCGTACATCGCAGCCCCGCGACACCCGGCGTCACGCCCGGCGTAGCGCCACGCGCGGCGCCTGGCGTCGCGGAGGCTGTCGCGCCACCGCGCGGTGCGCGCCCGGCGCTGCCCCGACCCGTTCTGCGGGGGCTGGCCCGGCCACCGGCGCGTAGCGCCCCGCCCGCCGTACCCGCCCCGAACGCATCCCCCGCGAGCGCGACGGGACGGGACGACGATGTCCGCCGCGCACCGACTGCTGCGACCAGCGGTGTACCGGCGGCGGGTCGGGCGGAGCCGCCGGAGACGGCGGCGTCGCGAACGGCCGCGCCGACAACAGCAGCACTGAGCGGCCGGAGGGCCCGCGCGGCCGGCGGCGCGGCAGCAGGCGACGTCACCGTGGATGGCGCGACCGACGCGGCTGCGGGTCGGCCGGCACGCGGCGAGACGGGCGCGGGCCGGGCGGCGGCGGCCAGCAGCGCCGTTCGCCCGGTGGGTCCGGTGACGGGTCCGCTGGCGAGCCCGTTGCGGACCCCGTTGGCGGGAACGACGGCGGGTCCGCAGCAGGTCACGCCGGCCCGGAGCGCGGCAACGGTGCCGGCGCCGACGTTCGCGGGGGCGACGCTGGCGCGGCGGCGGGCGGCGTTGCGCCGCGCGACGAACGCGGCCGCCGTCGCGACACCGACCGTACGGCGCACCCCCGCCCCCCCGACCGCCGTCCCGGCGCGAACGGCGACCCCGCCCGCTCCCGCCGCTTCCGTCGCAACCCCGCACACCACGACGCCGCCCACCACGACCTCGCCCACCACGACCTCGCGCACCGCGCCGGCGCACCCGCCCGCACCGCCGACCCCGCACACCGCGCCGCCCACCACGAGCCGGACCGCCACGCCGCCGGCCGCCGCCTCGCCAGCCGCGGGGACCACCAGCCCCGCGACGCCTGCTGCTGCGCCACCACAGGCCGCGCCACCGCCGGCCGCACCCCCCTCGACGCCGGCGGCGCCGACCGGCGAGCACCTCGTCCCGGCAGGTTCCCCGCACACGCCACCGCCGGTCGCGACGACGACTCCCCCGCTGCGCCGCGCGTTGTCGCTCGTCACCGACCCGGCCGTGCCGGACCCGGCCGGCGCCGAACCGACGCACCGCCCCCTGCGGCGCGCGCTCGTGGCGCCGGAGCCGTTGCGGATCCGCCGAACGCTCGGTACACCCGCCCCGGCGGGCCCCGTACCCCGCGCCTGGCGCCACGCGCCGGCCTCGACAGCCGCGACGCCGCCGACCGCCCCGACCGCCCCGACCGCCGCGACCGGCCGGCCGGTACGCCACCTGCACGCCGCCCCCGAGCCGGCGACCGCCACCCCGACCGCGGCCGTTCCCGCTGCGACCTCGCGGCTGCGCCGGCGGGCGATGGCCCTCGCGGTGCAGCCGTTGACGGCACCATCGGGAACGCCAGGCGCACCCGTACCGCATCGCGCCTACGGCGCCTCGGTCCGGCCGCCGGGGGTGCGGATGGCACGTTCGGTGCGCTCCGTCCTCGACCCGGCCCTCGCGGCGACGGCCGCGACGGCGGCGCCGGGTGCAGCCGCGCCAACGGTCGCGGTGCGCCGGATGCTCCACCGTCCCGGTAGCCACCCCGCCGCCGCCCGCGGGGGCAGGGCGTACGAGGAGCACGCCGCGCCGGTCGCCGCTACCCGGGCCTTCGCGGTCGGACACGACGCGAGCGCGCCCGAGCCGACCGGGCCGCAGGTGCTCGCGCCGCGCGCATTCCGGGGCCGCGCGCTCCGGGTCGCGCCGCCGCGCGGCGCCGGCCGATCCGCGCCCGACCTGGCCGCGGCGACCGCCGACGTGATCCACCGCACGCTCGCCGGGCGCGCGGGCGCGGGAACGGCCGCCACGAGTTCGCGGGAACCCCTTCGCGCGCCGGGAATGACGGATACGTTCGTCACGGGAGGAACGCACGTGACGACCGACGGCGAACGGGTGCTGTACCGATCGGTCGCGGACGGCGCGGTCCCGGACCAGGCCGACGCCGCGGCGCCCGTCACGCGGGTCGAGCAGGTGCCCACCGCGCTCGGCCGCTGGCAGATCGAGGAGATCGTGGACACCGTCGTCGAACGCATCGAGCGCCGGGTCGTCGACGAGCTGGAACGCCGCGGCAGGCGTCACGCACCGGGAGTCTTCTGATGGCAGGCAACGACCAGAACGCCTACCTGCTCATCAACGGCGACTCGCGCAAGAAGATCCCGTGCATGTTCAACCCGGGCGAGCTGTCGCTCACGTTGACGAACCGCTGGGGCGCGGGCGGCGACGGCGACACGAGCAAGGCGGAGACCGTTCCCGGCAAGGGCGTGCAGACGCTCGACTTCAAGGGGTCCGAGAACGGCGCACTCGACCTGACGCTGTTCTTCGACACGACGTCGGAGGGCGCGGCGGTCACCAAGTACACGTCGCAGATCGTCGGGCTGATGGACATCGACCCGAAGATCGCGGGCACCAACGCGAAGCAGCGCAAGGGGCGGCCGCCGACGGTGCAGTTCGGCTGGGGGACGATGACGTCGTTCCCGTGCGTCATCGAGCGGCTGACGTTGAAGTTCACCTACTTCTCCAGCAAGGGCATGCCGCTGCGCGCGACCATGTCGCTGTCGCTGAAGCAGTACTCGGCCGCGCGGTCGTACGGCCCGCAGAACCCCACGTCCGGCACGCCCGTCCCCCACCGCACGCACCGGGTGCAGCCGGGCGAGACGCTGGACCGCATCGCGGCGCAGCACTTCGGCGACTCCACGCAGTGGCGGCTGCTGGCCGACGCGAACGCCGTCGAGGACCCGCTGGACCTGCGCCCCGGCTCGGTGCTCGCCATCCCCAGGCTCGACTCGTGAGGGTCGACGACCAGGGCATCATCGCCACGGTCCCCACGCTCTCGATCGGCGGGGCCGACCTGCCGGTCGACTGGTACGACGCGCTGGTCGAGCTGCGCGTCGAGCTGGAGTTCGGGGTGCCGGGGCGGGCGCTGCTGCGCTTCGCCGACGAGGGGTACGCGCTGACCGAGAGCGGCAAGGCGAAGCTCGGCGCGGGGGTCGTCGTCGGCGGCCTGCGGCCCGGCCAGCGTGCGGCGGACACGTTGATCAAGGGCGAGATCACCGGGATCAACGTCGAGCAGTCCGCGACCGACGACCCCGAGCTGGTCCTCGTCGTCCACGACAAGGCGCAGCGGTTCGCGCGCGCGACCCTCGTCGGGACGTACATCAACTCGTCGGTCAGCGACGTCGTCTCGAAGATCGCGAAGCGGCACGGCCTCGCCGCGACCGTGCAGGCACCGCCGACCAAGCTCGAGTACATGATGCAGGTCGACACCGACCTGGCCCTGCTCGACGCGATGGCGCACCGGACCGGCCACGACTGGTGGGTCGACGACACGACGCTGTACTTCATGCCGCCCGGCCGCGGCGGCCGGTCGAACACCAAGGTCGAGCTGGTCCTCGGGCAGAACCTCCGGCAGTTCACCGTCCGGGCCAGCGGCCTGCACCCCGACTCGGTCAAGGTCGACGGCTGGGACCGGCGCAAGCAGCAGACGGTAACCGGCACCGCGAGCGCGTCGGGCGCGTCGGTCGTCGCGGACTCGGAGATGTTCGCGGCGTTCGTGTCGCCGGGGTCGAAGCTCGGCGGCACGGCGACCCTCGTCGCGGCCGGCCTCAACGTGCAGGACCTGGGCGAGGCGCGCCAGCTCGCCGAGGCGCTGCGCGACCAGGTCGTCGCGTCGTCGGTGAACGCCACAGGTACGGCGTTGCACGGCAGCCAGATCGCGCCCGGCGTGCAGGTCGTCGTGCAGAAGGCCGGGCCGACGTCGGGGACCTACCACGTCACGAAGGTCGAGCACGTCTACCGCGAGCGCTTCGAGACGCGCTTCGTCGCGGGCGAGCGCCGGCCGAGCTCGCTGGTCGACACCCTCGGCGGCGGCGCGGCGCCGGTAGCGACGCTGCAGCACCACGGTCTGGTCGTCGGGCAGGTCACCAACAACAACGACGACGAGGCGAAGTCCGGCCGGGTCAAGGTGCGGTACCCGGGCCTGGCCGAGGACGAGGAGTCGGCGTGGGCGCGCGTCGTCACGCTCGGGGGCGGCGCGAAGCGCGGCCTCGTCATCCTCCCCGAGGTCGGCGACGAGGTCCTGGTCGGGTTCGAGGGCAGCGACCTGCGGCAGCCGGTGATCCTCGGCGGGCTGTTCGGCGACAAGCACACGATCCCGCTCTGGGACGTGGCCAACGGCCAGGTCGCCGGCCGCCGGCTCACCTCCCGGCTCGGCCACGTCGTCGAGCTGAAGGACGGCACCGCGCCCGCCGAGCAGCACGTGCTGCTCCAGCTCGAGGGCGCGAAGCACAAGATCCGGCTCGGCAAGGACGAGTGCGAGATCGCGGTGCCGAGCGGCGTGCCGTTCAGCATCAAGGTCGGTGACAACGCCTCGCTCGTCTTCGACGCGAGCGGGTCGTTGAAGATCAAGGCCGTGAACATCGCCATCGAGGCCGAGGGCTCGTTCACCACCAAGTCCAAGGCGATGACGAAGATCGAGTCGACGTCGGCGCTGACCGTCGAGGGCCAGATGACGAACGTCAAGGGCAGCGTCGTGCAGGTGCAGTCGTCAGGCCCGGCGACGATCAAGGGCACGCCGGTGGCGATCAACTGATGGACGGCTTCCTGCCCGCCCCCGGGCTGCCCGCGCCGGCGAGCGACCCGTCGTTCATCGGCCGCGGCATCTCGTGGCCGATGGGCGTCGACCACACCGGTGCGCTCGCGTTGACGAGCGGCGCGGGCGACATCGACCGCTCGTTGCGGATCGTCCTCGCGACAGCGCCCGGCGAACGCGTGATGCGGCCGCAGTTCGGCTGCCGCATCTGGGAGATGATGTTCGAGCCGGTCACCGAGAACCTGCTGGGCGCCATGGGCGAGGCGGTCCTCGACGCGGTCGCGCAGTGGGAGCCGCGGATCGAGGTCAACGACGTCAACGTCCTCGCCGACGACGACGACGCGAGCCTGGTCCGGATCCTGCTGCGCTACACGGTCAAGACGACGAACGACGAGCGCAACCTCGTCTACCCCTTCTACGTCATCCCGCGCGAGGAGGACTGATGGCGCTCCCCGCTCCGAACCTGGACGACCGCCAGTTCCAGGACATCGTCGACGAGGCCAAGCGGCTGATCCCGCAGTACTGCCCCGAGTGGACCAACCACAACGTCTCCGACCCCGGCGTCGCGCTCATCGAGCTGTTCGCGTGGATGAGCGAGATGGTGCTGTACCGGCTCAACCAGGTCCCTGAACGCCTCTACGTGCACTTCCTCAACCTCGTCGGCATCGAGCCGTTCGCGCCGTCGGTCGCGCGCGCGGACCTCACATTCTTCCTGTCGGCCGTTCTGGACCAGCCGGTCACGGTGCCGCCCGGCACCGAGGTGACGACGGCGGGCGCCAACGACCGCGAGGCTGTGGTGTTCACGACACTGGACGAGCTGGTCGTGCGGCCGCCGGTCCTGCAGGCGTCCCTCACGTCGCCGGGCGCCGACGAGCACCGCTTCGCCGACGTCTGGCAGGACATGCGCTTCGACGGCGCGAGCGTCACCTGCTTCCCGTCGAAGCCGCTCGCGCAGGGCGACGCGCTGTACCTCGGGTTCGCCGACTCGCTCGCGGGCACGCTGCTCCGGCTGTCGGTCCAGGCCAGCGCGGAGGGCATCGGCGTCGACCCCCGGAACCCGCCGCTCGCGTGGGAGGTC
Source organism: Frankiaceae bacterium (assembly GCA_030840645.1). Classification (GTDB taxonomy): domain Bacteria; phylum Actinomycetota; class Actinomycetes; order BP-191; family BP-191; genus BP-191. Next base: position 53,963 of record JAVEEC010000123.1, on the reverse strand, counting down.
TGGAGCGGCGAGCTCTGGATCACGGTGGCGGTCCACGAGGACACGACGGGCGGGCTGAACCGCGACGGCAACGTCGTCCTCCTCGTGCCGCTCGCGCACGAGGCGCTGACGCTGTCGGGCACGCGGGCGTACTGGCTGCGCGCGCGGCTGATCGCACCGCTCGTCGGGCAGCCGACGTACCAGGCGTCGCCGCAGGTGCGGCGGCTCTCCGCATCGGCCATCGGCGGCACGGTGCGCGCCGAGCACGCGGCCGTCGTCGGCAGCGAGGCGATCGGGCGCAGCACCGGCCGGCCCGCGCAGTCGTTCGCCGTCTCGCGGGCCCCCGTACTCCCCCGGCTCGACGGCGAGACCGTTCGCGTCCTCGACCCCGACGGCGCAGCCGACTGGACCGAGGTCGCCGACTTCTCGGAGTCCGGCCCCGACGACGCGCACGTCGTGTGGGACCCGGCGACCGGGACCGTGAAGTTCGGCCCGCGCATCCGCTACGCCGACGGCAGCGTCCGCCAGCACGGCGGGGTGCCGCGCGACGGCGCCGAGATCATGGTCACCGGCTACCGCTACGGCGGCGGCGCCGTCGGCAACGTCGGCACGAACACGCTGACCGTCCTGCGGTCGACGGTGCCGTTCGTCGACCGGGTGTCGAACCTCGCCGCGGCTCGCGGCGGCGTCGACGCGGAGTCCGTTGCCGACGCGAAGGAGCGCGGCCCGCTCTCGCTGCGTACCGGCCAGCGCGCGGTCACCCACGGCGACTTCGAACGCCTCACCCGCGAGGCGTCGACGGAGGTCGCGCGGACGCGCTGCCTGCCGGCGTCAGTGCCCGGCGGCCCGGTCCGCGTCCTCGTCGTCCCGCACGTCAGGAGCACGCCGGACACCCACCGGCTCGACGACTTCGCACTCTCCGAGCCGCTGCTCGCGCAGATCGCCGCTCACCTGGACGGGCGGCGGCTGGTCGGCTCGACGATCGAGGTCGGGACGCCGTACTACCAGGGGGTCAGCGTCGCGGCGCTGCTGCGCGCGCTGCCCGGGCGCCCGGCCGCGTCGGTCAGGCAGCGCGCGATGGACACGTTGTCCCGCTACGTCAACCCGCTCACCGGTGGCACCGAGAGCAGCGGCTGGCCGTTCGACACCGACCTGAACAGCGCCACGATCGGCCAGCTCCTCGAGTCGGTCGAGGGCGTCGAGCGCGTGGACGAGGTGCTGCTGTTCAAGTTCGACCTGCGCACCGGCCGTCGCGTCGGCGCGGCGCGCGACGTCGTGCGGCTCGACACCGACTCGTTGTTCCTGTCGGCCGCCCACCAGGTGGTCGTCCGATGAGGCGCGACGACTGGCTGCTCGCGCAGCTCCCCGTCGGGATGGTGGAGGACGAGTTCTTCGTGCGGTTCGTCTCCATCTTCCAGGAGGTCGCGACGACGATGCTCGCCGGCGCGGACAACGTCGAGCACGTCCTCGACCCGACCGTCGCGCCCGACTCGATGGTGCGCTGGCTCGGGTCGTGGATCGGCACCGACACCATCGACCCGGCGTTGCCCGTCGACCTCCAGCGCAGGACCGTTCTCACGGCGGCGCGGACGCTCGCGTGGCGAGGGACGCGGCGCGGCCTGGTCGAGTTCGTGTCGTTGCTGAGTCGCGGGCCGGTCGAGGTCCAGGACAGCGGCGGCGTGTACGGCGAGGGCGACTGCCCCGACGACCCGCCGTGGGTCGCGGTGCGGGTCGAGACCACGGGCGGCCTCACCGAGCCGGACTTCCTCGCGCTGGTCCGCGACCAGATCCCCGCGCACGTGTACGCCGAGGTCTGGGTCGGCGACGACCGCATCTGGCCGCCCGCGACCGCGCGGATGCTGGAGGTCGCATCGTGAACGACGAGGTGGTCGAACTCCGCGAGGAACGCACCGACCACGCGCCCGGGATCGAGCCGCCCCCAGCCGCCGCGGCACCCAGGCCGGACTCGCCGGAGGACGTTGCCGAGGTTCCGGCCATCGAGCTGGCTCCGCCGGCCGCGCCGCCGGCCGTCGTGGTCGCGGACCTCACCGTCGACGTGGTCTGCCCGGGCTGCGGGACCGCGGCGCGGGTGGACGGCGTTCGCCGCGAGTCCGAGGACTTCTGCGCAACGTGCGACTACCCGTTGTTCTGGGCGGTCGAGCGGCACGCCGCCGCCCTCAACGAGGGCAGCGACACCGGCCTGCGCCGGCTGCCGGGAACCGCGGGCCGCGCCTCGCTCGCGGCGTTGCGCTGCCCGTCGTGCACCGAGCCGAACGCCCCCTCGGCCGTCCTCTGCGCCCGTTGCGGCGCGGAGCTGCGGCCCGCGCCTGTCGTCGTTGTCGCGCCGCCACCCGAGCCGGAGCCCGAGATCGTCGTGGAGGTCGTCGCGCCGCCGCTGCCGTGGTGGCTCAGCTGGTGGGCGCTCGGCGGGGCCATCGCGCTCGTACTCCTCGTCGACGTCGTCGTCCTGCTGCTGGTCTACCTGTAGGGATCTGCGGAACGGTCCCGCTCCGCCGCCGCCCGACTCGCCCGTGTCGCGGAACCCCTCCCCGCCCCGTTCTGCGCTCGGCTCGAAAAAATGTCACACCCCCTCTCTAGCGTCCGAGCCATGACGTTGACCGAGGTCAGGACGCTGCTCGCGGAGTTCGCCGCGGGCTTCGACGCGTCCCTGATCTCGGCCACCGACGCGGCGGCGTTGCTGACGGAGTCGGCCAAGATCGAACGCATCGCCGGCGCGCTGACGGCCGTACTGGCGGCGCGCGCGGCGGACGCGGGCGCGTGGCGCGCGGCGGGTGCGCGTTCGGCGGCGCACCGGCTCGCCGAGGACACCGGCACGTCGATCGTCGAGGCGCAGCGCGTGCTGGACACCGGCCGGCGGCTGGACCGGTTGCCGGCGGTCGCCGCGGTGGCGGCCGCGGGAGACCTGTCCGCACCGCAGCTGGCGGCGGTGGCCGATGCCGCGTCGTGCGACCCGGCGTCCGCGCCGCGGCTGCTCGGGCTGGCCGCGCGCGGGTCGCTCGCGGAGCTGCGTGACGAGTGCCGCAGGACCAAGGCCGCCGTCGACCGCGACGCCGAGGCGCGGCGGCGCCGTATCCACGACGAGCGCGCGCTGCGGACGTGGACCGACGTCGGCGACGTCGGCAACCTGCTGCTCCGCGACACCGTCGAGGTTATCGCCGAGGTCAAGGCGGCGATCGTTGCCGACCGCGAGCGGCTGTTCCGCGAGGCGCGGCGGGACCGTCGCCGCGAACGTCCCGAGGCCCTCGACGCGGACGCGCTGCTCGCGGTCGTCCGGCGCGGTGCGGACGCTCCCATAGACCTGGCCGAACGTGCTGCGCCCGACTCGCCGAGCTTCGTCTCCACGACGTCCGATCGCGCGGGTTCCGACCGGGTCACGGCCCACCCGGCCATGTCCGGTCGCGGCGGGCGCCGGGCGCGACGGCCGCGGTCGGCGGCGAAGATCCTCGTTCGGGTCGACCTCGACACCCTGCTCCGCGGGTACCCGACCGGCGACGAGGTCTGCGAGGTCGCCGGCTCGGGGCCGGTACCGGTCTCCGCCGTCTCCGACCTCCTCGGGGCTGGCGGGTTCCTCGCCGGCGTCGTCACCCGCGGCCACCGGGTGGCGGGCGTCGCTCACCTGGGCCGCCGGCCCACGGCGTTCCAGGACACCGCGCTCGAATGGCTGTACCCCACCTGCGCGGCCGAGGGGTGCGGCAACCGCATCCGGTTGGAGAAGGACCACCGCTTGCCGTGGGCCGAGAGCAGGATCACCCTGCTCGACCTCCTCGACCGGCTCTGCGCGCACCACCACGCCCTCAAAACCCGCCGCGGCTGGGGCCTGACGCCCGGGCACGGCAGCCGGCCGTTCGTCCCACCGACCGATCCACGGCACCCGCGCAACGGCGAAGCGGGCGGCCGCGCGCCACCCGTCTAGCGTCACCGGTCTGGCGCCACGCTCGCCGCGCTGGGTGCCTCCGGGCCGCGCAGCGCGCCTATGGCGCCGCTCCCTCAATGCGCGTCGCCCGGTCTGCGTCGCCGCCCCCGGTACGCGTCGCTGTCTGCCTTGCCGCCGCCCCCGTTGGTGCGCGTCGGCGCGGCTGCGGCGTCGCTCCCCCAGGCGTCAGCTGATGGTGATGGTCTTGGCGATCGTGCCGCCCGCGACGACCGTGATCGTCGCGCTGCCGCTGAACGCGCCGAACGTCACGTTGATCGTGTAGTCGCCCGGCGGCAGCGACACGAACGAGTGCTTGCCGTTGGCGTCGGTGTTCGCCGATGGGCTGGCGGGGCCGGTCAGCGAGACGGTGGCGCCGGACTGCGGATTGCCCGCGCGCAGGACGGTGACGTCGAAGCGGCCGGTGGATGCGGTGACCGCGACGTTGGCGGCGGCGGTGCTGCCCGCCGTCAGCGTGACGCCCGCGGTGGTGCCGGACCGGCCGTCGACGGTGGTCGCGGTGATGGAGTAGCTCCCTGCGGGCAGTCCGGTCAGGGTGACGACGCCGGAGGCGTTCGTCGTACCGGTCGCCGAGCCGCCGGACGACTGCGCGACGACGGTGGCGCCGCTGACGACGACGGTGCCCTCCTTGACGGTCACGGTCACCGCCGCGTCGGCGGGGGGCAGCGCGATCGTCAGCGCGTTCGGAGCGGCGACGGTCGTGGTGTTCTGCGTGACGGAGTCGCCGTCCTTGCTGGCGGTGACGGCGTACGTCCCGGGGACCAGGCCGCTGAACGTCACCTGGCCGCTGCCGTTCGTCGACAGCGCCGCGGGCTGCGCGGTGATGGTGACGGTGGCGCCGGGGACCGGGCTGCCGGAACGGTTCACCGTCACGGTGAGCGTCCCGGTCGGCTGGGCCGGGGGCGTGGTGAACGCGAACGCCCGGTTGACGTTGGCGTCCGCGACGACCGTGGCCGGGAACGTCTGCGTCTGGCCGTCAGGGGTCATGACGGTCACGTCGTGCGAGCCGGGCGCGAGACCGCCGACGACGACGCTCGACGCGGCGGGTCCGGTGGTGAACACCGAGCCACTGCCGCTCACGGTCACGGTGGCGTTGGCGAGCGGGCTGCCATCCTCGGTGACCGACACGGTGACGGTGCCGGTCTGCGACTTGGCCAGCGGGATGGTGACGTCGCCGCCGGAGCTGCCGGTCACCGGCGTGCTGGAGTAGCCGGGCGCGGCGGCGGTGATCGTGTACGAGCCGGTCGGCACGTAGAACACGTGGCTGCTGCCGTCCGCGGACTGTGCCTGGGTGACGACCGCGCCGCCGGCCTCGGGGGTGATGGTGACGGTGGCGTTCGGGGTCGCGGGCGGCGGCGTCGCGGTCAGCGTGAGGTTCAGCTTCGCCTCGGCGACGGTGACGGTCTGGGTGACCGCGGTCGGGGTCGCGGCGACGGTGACGAGCGACGAGCCGGCGAGGTGGCCGTTCGGCCCGCTCGTCGTGATCCGGTAGTTGCCGGGCACGACCTGGTTGAACACGGTGCTGACGTCGGGGCCGGACACGACGGCGAGCTGCGGCGCCTGGCTGACCGCGCCGCCGCCGGTCGCGACGAGCGAGACCAGCGCGCCGGCGAGGGAGTCGCCGCTGGCGGAGACGGCGTTCACCGTGAGGGAGACGAGGACCCGCTGCAACGTCGCCTCGACCGCGGCGAGCTGGCCGGATGCGAGCGCGATGTCGCGCGTGACCGACGTGTAGTCGGAGCCGGCCGGCCCGCTGATGACCAGGTGGTACGTGCCGTCGTCGAGGGCGCCGACCTGCACGTCGCCGTTCGCGTTGGCGAGGAACGGCGACCCGGCGACCGGGTTGCCCGAGCGGGTGATGGCGACCGACGCGTTGCCGAGCGGCGTGGGCGGCGCGGCGCCGGTCTGGCCGAGGACGTGAGCGGCGATGGCGTTGCGCCGGTCGGCGAGGATGACGGTGATGTTCGTGACGGCCACCGAGGGCTGGAGCGAGACGCTGGTCGTGAGCGGTGCGCGGTTAGGCGCGGTCACGGTGAGCGTGTGCACGGTGGGGTTCAGGCCGGACACCAGGTAGACGCCGGGCGCCCCGACCACGGCGGCGGCCGGGTGCGCCGTGCCCGCGCCGTCGGTGACGACGACGGTGGCGTCGGTGACGAGCGCCCCGCCGCCGATGCTGTCGTCGCGCACGGTGACCCGCAGGGCGACCGCGTCGGCGGAGAGGGCGAGGTTGGTTCCGGCGAGGACCTTGTCCGCCTCGACCGTCGTGGCCGACGCGGGGAACGTCACCGTCGTCGTGCCCGCGCCGGTGTCGCTGTAGCCGGACCCGACCGGCGGCGCCGCGCTCACCGTCCACGGGTCGGTGTCGAGAGGGAGGCCGTCGCGGGCGGCGGTCCCGGTGATGGCGTAGCTGCCGTCAGCCGCGCTGATGCCGGTGAACACGTCGAGGCCGTGCGTGGCGGTCACGGTGACGCCGGCGAGCGGCGCGGTCTGCGAGCCGATCGCGCCGGACACGACGCCGCGGATGGTGCCGAGCCGGGTCAGGACGACAGTCGACGTCGCGCCGGTGCCCGACGTGAGGGTCACCGGAACGGCGTTCGCGCGGGCGAAGCCCGGCGCGCGTACGCCGATGGAGTACGTCCCCGCCGCCGCCGACAGGTCGTTGAACACCGCGGTGGCGGACCCCGGCGGGACCGTGACGGTCGTCGTGGCGATGTTGCCGCCGGAGAGCGTGACGACGACGCCTGTCGTGACCGCGTTGTGGTCGACGTCCTCGACGTCGACGGTGAGCTGGACGTGCGTGCCGAGGCGCAGCGTGATGTCGCACGGCGTGGCGGGGACGGCGGGGTTGCCGTCCGCGTCGAGCAGGCAGTCGAGGGTGGCGCTGTCGTCGTCGAACCCCGGCATGCTGACCGTGAGCTGGTAGGTCCCCGCGTGGACGCGGTTCACGGCGTTGCCGGTCACGCTGTCCCGCCAGGTGAGGACGCCGCTCGCGTCCGGCTCGACGACGATCGTGCCGGAGCCGAGGGCCGCCGTGGTGACGGTGATCTGCGCGTGGCTGAGGTCGGGCGGCGAGCCGCCGGTCGTCGTGACGGCGCCGGTGAACACCAGGTCGGGCGCCGAGACGACGGCGGTCACCGATCCCGCGCCGACCAGGCTGGTCGAGAACCGGACCGACCCGAACCCGCGCGCGGTGTGCGCGACGTAGTCCTGCGTCGCGTCGGCGTCGATCGTGATGCGCGGGGTCGCGAGCACCAGCTGCCCGACGTTCGCCCCGGTCAGTCCTGGGCACTCCGCGGTGGGCGGCAGGCCGGCCGCGCTGCCGTTGTGGGTGACGCCGTAGCAGCCGTTGGCGTCGGTCGTGACGGTGACACTGCCCGGGACCTCGGCGGTGCCGGTGAACCCCCGGACGCCCCGGACGACGACCTGGGCGTTGGGGATGCCGAACGTCTGGGTGTTCTGCGTCCACACGACCCGGCCGACGAACGAGTTCGGGACGTCGTCGGTCATGACGACGGTGGTCTCGGCGGTCTGGTTGGTGCCGGCCTCGACGATGTCGACGAACCCGCTGAACGACGTCGCTCCCGTCGGCGTCCCGGCCGCGGAGAGGCGGTACGTCCCGCCGGCGAGGCCGGTGACCAGCGCCTCGCCGAAGTTCGGGCCGCTGTGCACGGTCACCGGTGCGGGTGACCCGAGCGGCAGGTGGGTCGTCGGGTTGACCGGCGTGGCCGTCACGTCGACGGTCTGGGACGGCGACTCGAGTCCGCTGACGGCGGCCGGCACGCGGAGCAGCGCGTGGATGCGGCCGGCCCGGCTCATCGTCGCGTCGTACCGCCTGGTCTCGCCGAGGGCGAGGGTGAGCGGCGTGCCGGGGACCGGGATCCACTCGGCGTCCGACACGGGGCGGACGAACACGAAGAACGCTCCGGAGCGCGGCAGGTCGCCGACCGTGTAGTTGCCGCTGACGTCGACCTGCGCGCACCGCGCTCCCGGGTCGGCGGGTATGACGCTGCACGCGAGGTCGGGCAACGGGCTGCAGGACGTCACGGTCGGGATGGTGGTGCCGTCGAACGGCACGGCGACGACGCAGGTCGCCGGCAGCGGCGCGGCGGCGCCCGGCGTGATCTTGCCGGTCAGCGCGGCCCGCGGCTGCAACGCCACGACCGGCGCGATCGCCGTGCCGCCGACGGGGACCTGCACCTTGATCGACGCGGTCTCGTAGCCGGGTGCGGACACGGTGACCGTGTGCAGCCCGGGCGTGAGGCCCGGTCCGCTGTGCGGCAGGACGTACTCCGCGCCGGGGGTGACGGGGATCGTGCCCGCGACGCCGGTGACGCCGACGCTGATGCAGGCCGGGGTCGCGGCCGGGCAGGTGATCAGCCCGCCGTTGCGCGCGTCGACGACCCGGCCCCTGATGAAGCCGGTCGTCGGCAGGCCGGTGTCGGCGATCTCCTGGAGGACGAGGTTCAACGTCTTGGTCTTGCCCGCGACGGCGTCGACCGAGCCGAAGGACGTGACGTGCTGGAACTTCTCCGCGGACAGCACGTACGAGCCGGGCGTGACGCCGGTGAAGGCGTAGCTGCCGTCGGCGGCGGTCGTCAGCTTGTACGTCGCGCTCGGCCCGGTCAGGACGAGCCCCGCACCGACGAGACCGCCGTGCGGGTCGGTGACGGTGCCCGCGACGGACGCGCCGGCCTGGCTGAGGTGGGTGAAGGGCAACGCGAGCCGGGAGGCGTTGCCGGTCAACGTGACCCGCTGGGTCCGCGTCGCGTAGCCGGGCGCGGCGTACGTCACGGTGTACGTCCCGAGCGGCAGGTCGGGCAGCGTGAACGTCCCCTCCAGCGCGGACACGCCGCCAGTGCTCTCGCGCGAGACGGTGGTGGCGGTGCGCGTGTTGGTGCCGTCGGTCGCGGTGACCGTGACGCCGCCCGCCGACGTGCCGGTGTCGGTCGCCTGGTCGACCTTGCCGGTCAACGACTGGAGGCCGCGTTGCAGCGTCAGGTCGACGCCCGCGGTCGAGCCGCCGGCGGCCAGCGTGACGAGCCGCGAGGCCGTCGCGAGCCCCTGGGCGCCGGCGGTGACGAGGTACGCGCCCGGCGTCGACAGGCCGTCGACGGACCACTGACCGACGGTGCCCTTCGTGGGCGTGGTGGTCGTGACGGTGACCGAGCCGTCGGTGATGACGACGGTCGCCCCGCCCACCGCCCCGGCGGCCGTCCGGACCGCGCCGCTCAGCCGCCCCGCGCCGGCGACGAGCGGGACCTTCAACGGCGCGCCGGTGCTGGTGTCCTGCGACACGACGAAACGCTTGGTCTGGAACCCGGCCTTGGCGAAGGTCAGCATGTAGTAGCCGGTCTTGGCCAGCCCCGCGAACGCCCACGAGCCGTCGGGCCGGGTGACGGTCGACCGGGTCGCGGAGACGGCCGCGGGCCGCGCGTACGAGATCAGCGTCGCCGCGATCTTGCCGGTGCTCGCCGGAGCGACTCCGGTCGGGAACGACGCGCCCTCCGCCGCCTCGTCCACCAGCGACGTCGGCGCGAGCGTCACCCGGACGCCACCCGGGGACTTGCCGGTGACGACGCCGTTCAGGCGGCTGCTCGCGGTCTGCGCCGAGGTGCTGCCGCCCCCGCCGCCCGCGCCACCCGCCCCGCCGCTGCCCGCGCCGCCGTCCTGCCCGCCGGTGCCGTTCCCGCCGGTCCCGTTGCCCCCGGTGCCGTTGCCGCCCGCCCCGTTGCCGTCGGCCCCGGCGGTGACGCCGCCCTTCGGCTTGTGCGCGTTGGCGGAGATGAGGTTCAGGCCCATCCGGCTGACCGCGAGCCACATGCCGAGGATCGCGACGACGGCGACGACCTTGGTCAGCGCGGTGCTGAACAACGGCTTCGCGACGAACACGCCGTTGGTCCGGACCGGCGTCGTCTCGCCCTGGACCGAGACGACGAACGGCATCCGCCGCGGGTGACCGAAGAGCCGGCGCCGGACCCGCGCGCGGACCTTCACGCGGACGAACGCCCCGGCACCGACGGGCACCGGGCGCTCGTTGTGCAGCAGCTCGAGGCCGTGCGCGCCGTGCGCGTCCATGGAGACGACGAGGTCGTCCGGCGTATTGTTCTCGAACAGCACCTTGAAGCGGCGGCCGTGCACCCCGGCCGGCTCGCGCGGCTCCAGCTCGACCTTCAGCCGCGACGCGTCGCCGACGACGACGGAGCAGTCCACCTCGATCGGGTCGGCGGCGGGCGACCCGTCGACGCTGTGCAGCGACTGCACGGAGACGAGGAACGGGAACGTCCCCGCGGGCGACCCCGCCGGAACGCTGACCGTCAGCTCGGCAATGGCGACGTCGCCGGGCGCGAGCGGCCCGCACCCCGCGCGGTGCCGCGCCCAGGACGGGTCGAGGCCGACCGTCGAGACGACGAATTCCAGCACCGCGTCGCTGTCGTTGACGATCTCGACGGGCAGCAGCACCGTCGATCCTGACGCGAGGCGCAGCGGGCTCGGGACCCGCACGCCGGTCACGGGCCACCCAGGTCGACGGTCGCCTGCTGGCTCTCGGCCAGCGAGATGGTGGCGGACCCCGAGGGCGTCGAGCCCGGCGGGTAGTCGAACTCCACGACGTACTGCTGCGGTGCGGCGACGCCGGTGAACGTGTAGACGCCGGCGTTGTCGGTGAACACCGTCTGCGCGGGCTGCCCGGGGTAGCTCGTCGCGACGAACAGGCGGACCTCGGCGCCCGCGAGGACGGCGTTGTTGCCGTCCCTGACGGTGCCCGAGATCGACGCGGGCGCGGCGATGACGATGCTCAGCGGCGCGGGTGTGACGCCCTGTTCCAGCCGCAGGATCTGCGAGCTCGGCCGGCTGCCGAGCGAGGTCGCGGTCAGGGTGTACGTGCCCGGGGAGAGGTGGTCGATCCGCCACCGGCCGACGTCGCTCGTCGGGACCGAGGTCGAGGTCACCTTGTACGTCGACGTCGTGGTCGCCAGCGTGATCGTGACCTCGGCGGCCGGGGTCGGGTCTTGGCTCAGCTTCTGCAGGAACGTCCGCCCCTGCAGGTCAACGGTCGACGAGCGCAGGGTGGCGTTGACGGTCGACGCGGAGGCAGCGCCGCCGCCGGTGACGTTGCCGAACGAGTCGAGCGAGAGCGCGATCGTCTGCGGCGCGAGGTCACCGCGGGAGAACGTGACCGTGTACGTGCTGGGCAGCGGCAGCCCGGCAACCCGCCACGACCCGGCGGGCGACAGGCTGGTCGTCACGGTCTGCACGGTGAGCGCGCCGTTGGTGACGACGACGGACGCGCCCATCGCCGGCGTGACGCCGCTGCTGCCGACCATGCTGGCGGAGCCGCTGAGCGAGCCGGAGACGCCGCCGAGGGTGACGGCGACGCCGGTCAGCTTCTGGCCCGCGACGAGCGAGAGCGCCAGCGTCTGCGACGCGTGCCCGTCGGCACTGACGACGACGGTGAGGTTCTGCGGCGTCGGGAGCCCGCGCAGCGTGAACGCGCCGACCTGCCCCTCGGTCTGCGTCGCGGTCTGCGTCGTCGTGCCGCCGTACTGTGCCGACACCGTCGCGCCGCCGACCGGTCCGGCGCTGTCCGACACGATGCCGGAGATCACGCCGTCGCCCTTGAGCAGCCGGATGTCGAGACCGGTCCGCTGCTCGCCGCCGCCGATGTCGACGCGCTCGACCTGCGTCGCGAACCCCTCCTTGGCGACGGCGAGGTCGTAGACGCTCGGGCTCGGGACGTTGGTCAGCGCGAACGCGCCGTCGGCCCCGACCTTGACGGTACGCACGGTGGCCGGCACCTGCCCCGTGGCCGACGTCGTCGTGACGGACGACGACGAGCCGCCGCCGCCGTTCGCGCTCGCGGTGCCGGGGAGCAGCAGCGTCACGGTCGCACCCGTCGGGTCGCCGCCGGAGACGGTGCCGGAGATCGTCGCGGGCAGCCCGCCGAGGCGGACGTCGAGGTTGCTCTTGGTCGCGCCGGCCTGGATCTCGACGGTGGTCGCGTCGGCGTCGGTGAGCGCCGACGGGTACCAGAGCTCGGCGAACCCCGCGCCGCGGAAGCGCAGCTTGTAGCTGCCCGCGGCGACGCCGGTGAGGTTGAACGCGCCGTTGGCCGTCGTCGCGACGGACGTCAGGACGTTCGCCGTGTCCGAGGCGCCGAGCAGCTCCACCGTCACGCCGGGGACCGGCGTGCCCGCGGTGAGCAGCCGGACCGTGCCGCCCATCGACGCGTTGCCGGCGGCGGTCGCGTTGCGCGCCTGCGCCACCTGCAGCGCGAGGTCGCGGTCGGCGGACGACCGGCCGACGACGCCCGAGAGCGCGTACGTGATGACGAGGGCGAAGATCGTGACGGCCCCGAGCAGCCCGGCCAGCGACAGCGCGCCACGGCTGAGGACGGGCCGCTGGAGGAACGTCGCCTGCGCGACGCCGTACGGCTCCTCCGCGGGCGCCGCGGGGTCGTAGATGCGCACCTTGAACGGCCGCACGGCGAGCGATCCCGCGAACCGCCGCCGTGCCTTCAGCGCCATCTCGACGACGTCGTGCTCGCCCGGGCCGAGCTCGAGACGTTCCGGCGCGAACCGGAAGCGGACCTTCTCCTCCTCGTCCGAGCCGGCCAGGTCGGCGGAGAGCGCGACGTTGCCGGTGTTCTGGACGACCATCGCGAACGACGCCCGCTTGCCGGCGGTGACCGACGCGGGCTCCATCCGCGTCTCGACCTCGCGGACGGGCGGCAGCTCGAGGTCGACGTCGACGACCTCCGCGCCGCCCTCGCCGGTCAGCTCGCGCACCTGCACGCTGAGGCGGCGCGTCCCGGCGAGCAGGCCCGGCGGCAGGGTGAGCGTGAGGACGCTGGCGCCGGTCGCGCCGGGGAACAGCGACAGCCGTTCCTCGGTCAGCTCGACCCACCGCGGATCGACGCCGAGCACCCGGATCTGGTGGCCGCTGATGACGTCGCCGGTGTTGGTCACGGCGACGGTGAGGACGACCGGGGTGCCCGGCGAGACGGTGGCCCGGTCGGGCGTGACGGCTACCCGCATGGCGGCGGGTCCGTGTTCGGTGCCGACGTCGGCACGGAGCGGAGGTTCTGGCAGGTGTCGCGCGCGGCGACGACGGTGACCAGCGCGGTCTGCTGCCGCTTGCCGCTGCCGGTCACGGTGACCGTGTAGGTCGCGGGCGGCAGCTCGGGCACGAGGAACGAGCCGACCGCGTGCGTCGCGTCGCCCTGCACGGAGATCGTCGTGTGCACGTTCAGGCCGTCGGAGACGGTGATCGTCGCGCCGACGACCCAGCCGGTGTCGTCGTCCGCGATGCGGCCGACGATCCGGCCGAACCCCTTGGCGAGAACGGCGTCCGTCGGCGGGCTCGGCGCGTCGAGCGCGAGGTTGAGGGGCAGCGTCTGCGGCGCGTACCCGGGCAGGGTGAACGTCAGCGTGTACGCGCCCGGCACCGGCAGGCCGGACAGCGAGTAGCTGCCCTGGCTGCTGCCGTCGGTCAGCGTCGTCGTCTGCATCGGCAGCGCCGAGCCGCCGACGGTGACGGCGACGCCGCCGAGCGGTTGGTGCGCGGCGTCGCGGACCACGCCCGTCACCGCGCCGGTGCCGCTGCGCAGCCGGATGCGCAGGTCGACCTGCTGGCCCGGCGTGAGCCCGACGACCCGGGTGAACGCGCCGAACCCCGGCTTCACGAACGTCACGACGTAGGTCCCCGGCGTCGCGAGCCCGGTCAGCGCGAAGTGCCCGACCTGCCCCTGCGTCGGCGTCGCGGTCGACAGCGTCCGGCCGTCCTGCGACGTCGAGACGGTCACCTCGCCGAGCCCGGCCGGCGCCCCGCCCGCGTCGGTGAACACCAGCCCGGCGATCGTCCCCTCGCCCGCGGAGAGCCGTACGGTCGGCTCGGACCGGGCCTGGCCGCCGCCGACCTTCTCGATCACCGTCGTCGGCGCGTACCCGGGCGTCGTGAACCCGAGCTCGTACGTCCCCGGCGCGGGCAGGCCGCGCAGGACGTACCTGCCCTGCGCGTCGGTCGTCGCCACCGCCGCCGGCTTGACGGTCGGGTTGCCGAGCAGCGCGCGGGCGGTGACCGAGGTGCGCGGCCGGACCGCCGCGTCGCCCGGGTCGACGTGGCCGGCGATGCTCGCGGGCAGGCCGACGACGTTCGTGTCGATCCCGCGGGTCACCGCCTGCGGCGCCGCGTCGACCGGCTTCGCGGCCTTCTGCGTGCCGACCGACGGGTACCACGCGTCGCGGAAGCCGGGAGCGGTGAACTGCACGTAGTACCTGCCGGGCAGCAGCCCGAGCAGGACGTACGAGCCGTCGGCCTGCGACGCGGCGGACGCGACGCGGACCGGGCCGTTGCGCCCCTGGCGCACCGCGGTGACGACGATGCGGCCGGTGGGCGCGCCGGTGCTCGACGCGGTGACCGTTCCGGCGATCGCACCGCCGACGCCCGCGGGCAGCGTGCCGCTCTTGGCCAGCGACTCCAGCGACGTGTTCGCGGCCTGGAGGACGGCGGCGTTCGACGACACGAAGAACGACGCGGGCGCCGTCTTGGTGACCGCGTCGCCGGAGAACACCTTGGTCAGGCCGAGCAGGAACGCGCCCGCCCAGAGGCCGATGATGAGCATCAGGATGCCGACGGTGAGGACGCCGCGCGGCACGAGCGGCCGGTGCCGCAGGACCGCCACCGCGTCCTCGGCGACGTCGTGCTCGACCGACTCCGCGCGGACGTTGAGCGGCCGGTCGAGGTCGCTGCCGAAGAACCGCCGCTTGGCCTTGACCGTGAGCATCACGCTGCCGGTCGTGGCCGGCTCGACGGTGATCGACGGGGACGAGAAGCTGTTGCGCAGGGAGCGTTCCGGGTCGTCGGCGGTGAGGACCAGGGAGAGGGGGACGTTGCCCGCGTTGCGGCACTCGACGAGGTGCCGCGACCGGCGCCGCGCGCGCTGCACGGCGGGGCGGAGCGACACCTTGAGCTGCGGGCGCGGCGCGACGACGAGGTCGACGTCGACGTGCTGGCGGCGTTCGGCCCGCACGCTCGAGAGGACCTCGACGGTCAGCGGGTGCCGCCCGGCGGGGAACGTCAGCGGGATGTCGATGCGCAACGACACCTTCCCCGACGCGTCGGGGAACAGCGGCAGCATCGGCGGCGTGCAGGCGACCTGCCCCGGGTCGAGGCCGATCACCCGGACGGTGACGCCGTCGATGACGTCGCTGGTGTTCGTGACGTCGACGTCCATGAGGACCTGGCCGCCGGCGGTGGCGTTGAGCTTGGTGGTCTCGCTGAGGACGCGCACCGCTCACTCGCCGCCCGGCGGGTCGGTGGCGGCGGCGACGCGTTCGAGGCTGCCGTCGGCGCCCCGCCGGACCGTCGTCGCGCGGCGCGGCAGGGGCGGCTCCGGCGGCTCGTCGGGACGGGGAGCGACGAGGCCCGCGATCCGGTCGACCGACGGCGGCGCGAGCAGCCACGGCTGCGAGCTGAGCGCGACGGTGACCTCGAGCTCGAGCGCCGGCTTCATCCGGCCCTGGAGACCGCCCCACAGGTCGCCGGGGCGGCGGCCCTCGCGCTGCGCGAGCGCGAGGTGGACCGCCCCCGCGAACGGCTCCGGCAGGTGCTCCTCGGGCACGACCTGGTACGTCACGAGCGCGGTGAGCACCTCGCTGAGGAGCTGGTGCTCGTCGCCGGTGTTGCCCGCCCACGCGGACACCATGTAGCTGAGCTTCACGACGGGGAGCTGGCCGCGCAGCTCGACCCGGCCGTCGTCGCGGACGCGCCGCTCCGCGGGGCGCGGCGGCTGCGAGGAGCGGGCGACGTCGAAGAGGTAGACGTTGACGGTGATCCGGCTGAGCTGCGAGCCCCAGGTGCCGTCCGGCACCTCGAACGAGACGTCGCCGACCTCCTCGGGCAGCGGCAGCGCCGCGCGCAGCAGGGACTCCAGGGCGTGGTCCACCGCCGCGATGACCATGCCCACCTCCCTGGCCGTCCGGTCGCCGGCCCCCGCCGGTCGGCAGGTCGAGCCTAGGCGGCTCCACGCGCCCGCGAGGCAGAATCCGGAACCTCGCCAAAACAGGTCCGATCACCACCAGTCACCGGCACAATGACGGCGTGCAGCGCCGGCTCGCGTCCCTCGTGCGACAGGTCCGCGCAGCACGCGAACGCCGCCCCGCCAACCCCGCCCTGGACGCCGTTCTCGGCGTTCTCGAGACCGACCACGCCGACCCCGGCGGTGCCTCGTCCGACCCGCTGGAGGAGCGGCTGGCCGACATCCGCGAGGTGTTCGGCCTCACGCCGCTGGACGTCGACCTGCTCGTCGTGGCCTGCGCGCCCGACCTCGACGCGAACCTCGGCGCCGCGTTCTCGCACCTGCAGGGCGACCCGTCCCGCGTCCGGCCGGGCGTGGGGCTCGCGCTGGAGCTCTGCGGCGTCCCCGCGCTGTCGGCGTCGGCGCGCTCGCGCGTCGGCCCGTCGGCGCCGTTGCGCAGGCACGCGCTGCTCGCGGTCCTCGGCGAGGAGCCGTTGCTGCACCGCGCGCTGCGCGCCCCTGACCGCGTCGTCGCGCACCTCGTCGGCGACGACACCGTCGAGCCGCTGCTGACCGCGATGGCCGTCGACGCGGTACCTGTGCCCGTACCCGAGGCAACGGCCGCCGCCCGCGCGCTGGAGACCGGCGTGCCGCTCGTCTGGGTGCGCTCCACGCCGGGCAGCACGGCGCTGGGTCTGGCCGCCGCGGCGTTCGACGCGCTGGGGGTCGTGCACGTCGCCGTCGACCTCGGCCGCTGCCCGAGCGGCGAGTCGCTGGAGAGCGCCGTCCGCGCCGCGACCCGCGAGGCCGGGCTGCAACGCGCGGGCCTGGTCCTGACCGGCGCCGACGTCCTCGCCGAGCCGGAGAACGTCTGGCTGCTCCAGCTCATCGAACGCTCCCCCGTCCCCGTCGTCGCTGTCGCGCAACGGAGCTGGGACCCGTCGTGGCTCAAGCGGCTGCCGTTCGCCGTCGACGCGCCCGCGACGACCGCGCCGGTCCGCGACGAGCTGTGGCGCACGCTGCTCGGCAAGAGTGTCGAGCCGGACGGCCCCGGCTGGCGCGAGCTGGTCAGCCTGCGGCTCACGCCCGAGGAGATCGCGCAGACCGCGCGGTACGCCGCCGTCATCGCGGCGTCCCGGCAGGAGGACCCGTCCGTCGCCGCGGCGCGCGAGGCGTCCCGCCGGCTCAGCGCGGACATGTCCGGCGCGCGTCGCGGGCGCAGCGCGCCGACGTTCGACGACCTCGTCCTGCCGCCGCCCGTCCTCGGCACGCTGCGCGAACTGGTCGACTGGGCGCGGCACCGCGACGAGGTCCTCGGCCAGGGGCCGCTCGCCGGCAAGGGCGACAAGGGCCGAGGCATCGCGGCGCTGTTCTCCGGCTCGCCCGGCACGGGCAAGACGCTGGCGGCCCACGTCGTCGCGGCCGAGCTCGGCCTGGACCTGCACACCGTCGAGCTGTCGTCGATCGTGGACAAGTACATCGGCGAGACCGAGAAGAACCTCGAACGCGTCTTCAACGAGGCCGAGAGCCTCAACGTCCTCCTCTTCTTCGACGAGGCGGACGCGTTGTTCGGCGCGCGTTCGGAGGTGCGCGACGCGCGCGACCGGTACGCCAACCAGGAGGTCGCGTACCTCCTGCAGCGGATGGAGCAGTTCGACGGCATCGCCGTCCTCGCGACCAACCTCCGGGGCAACCTCGACGTGGCGTTCAGCCGCCGACTGCACTTCATCGTGCACTTCCCCGACCCCGACGTCGCGACCCGGCGGCAGCTCTGGCAGACGCACATCGCCGCCGTCCCTTCGACCGACCCGGCGGACCCCGTCGACCTCGACCACCTGGCCGAGACGGTCGAGGTGGCGGGCGGCGACATCCGCAACGTCGTCCTCGCGGCGTCCTACGCCGCCGTCGCGGAGGGCGTGCCCCTCGGCATGCGCCACGTCGTGCGAGCGGTCGTCCGCGAGTACCGCAAGCTCGGCCGCCGGCTACCCGTTCCTGGCCTGGTCACCGTCGACTGAGGCGCCTATGGTCGGCCGCAGGGATACGGGGGAAATATATGGACCGCGACATCGCGCGTCGGCACGAGACCGCTGCGCCGCAGCGTGTTCCGGCCGAGCCCGCCGCGGCCGAGGGAACGCCGCGTACGGTGTTCGCCGCGGCGGTCCCCGGCGTCGTGCGCGTCGCCGAGGCGCTGGCCGAGCTGCCGGTGCGCCGGATGCTGCGCGCTCCCTCGCAGCGGGTCGCGTACCAGCCGTGGGACGACGCGCGGAAGAACGCGTTCGCCGCCGCGGTCCTCCAACACCTCGCCGGCGCGTGCCCGGCGACCGACGACGCGCCGGCCGCCCTCGACCAGACAGCGATGGGGATCGTCGCGGAGAACAGCCTCAACTGCGCGGCCGTGCACGACGCCGGCGGCCGCCTCAGCTACGCGACCAACACCAACGGCGCCGACGCCCGGCCGGACGGGGCCGAGCAGATCGCCAACAACGTCCAGGGCACCCACGCCGAGATGGTGCTGCTCGACCAGTTCGGGGCGCAGCCGTACTTCGGCATCTCGAAGCGCTGCTGCCTGCTCTGCGCGAACGCACTGCGGATCGCCGGTGTCGGGTCGCGCGGCAACAGGGGTGACCTCTTCGACGCGTGGAAGTTCCCCACGTACATCATCGCGGACAACGCGCGGCTGACCAGCTTCCTCGGCGCCGACGCGATGGCCGTGTACAACGCCGTCAAGCCGGAGGACCGGCTGGCCGCACTGCGGCTGGTCGAGACCAACCTCAAGCAGTACCAGAGGTAGATACCGCCCGCACCGGTGCATCCCGCGCGTATCCGCGAACGCGTCCGCGCTCGCGCCCCAGGGCCTATCGTTCGCGCGGGAGGGTGCCGCATGGGTACCGACGTCCAGCACCGCCATGACATCGACGCACCGCGTCCGGAGCCGGCCGAGCCGGAGGCCGCGGAGGCGGCGGCGCCGCTGACGACGTTCGCGGTCCCGGTCGCGGGCGTGTCGCGGGTCGCCGAGGCCGGCGCCGAGCTGCTGCGCGCGCTCGAACCCGACGACGACCGCCCGACGGGTCCGAGCGCGATGGTCGGCCGGGCGGACGACCCGGCCGAGGCCGAGGCGGACCGCGTCGCGAGCGACGTCGTCCGCGCCGTCCGCGGCGGCCGCGGATCGCGACCCGTCGCGCCGGAGAACGACGGTGACGGCGTGCGGCGCGCGGCGGTCGGCGGAGCCGACCCGCTCGGCGGCACGGCCGTCGGCGGCGGGGTGATGGAAGTGCTGCAGCGCAGGCGCGGCGGCGGCTCTGGGCTGCCGGTGGACCTCGCCGCGTCGATGGGCAGCGCGTTCGGCGGTCACGACTTCAGCGGCGTCCGCGTACACGCCGACGGCGAGGCCGACACGGTCGCGCGGTCCTTGCAGGCCAAGGCGTTCACCCACGGCAACGACATCTACTTCAGCTCCGGCACGTACGACCCGGGCAGCGAGGGCGGGCAGCACCTGCTCGCGCACGAGCTGACCCACGTCGTGCAGAACGGCGGCACCGTCGCGCGCAAGCTCTGGACCGCGAAGGCGTTCGAGACGGCGACGTACGAGAACTGGTACACCAGCAAGGGCGCGGCGCAGAAGGCGATCTCCAAGATGCTCACGGAGTACGCCACCACGTTCGAGAAGCACGGCGTCGTCCTCACCGAGAACATCCCCAAGGCGCTCGTCCGCATCGCCGAGATGAAGCAGTCGGCGCAGTGGTGGATCAAGGACCACCAGGTCGTCGAGAGCAGCGACGGCAAGGTGACGAACGACCCCGACCGCGAGAAGCGGATGGCCGGCTTCGTCTCGTTCGTCGAGCACCTCACCAAGGAGACCGAGCAGCTCGAGACGGCCGCGAAGCCGAAGGACGGGGACAAGAAGAAGCCCGGCAAGGAGCCGGCCGTCGAGCAGCCGTCACCCGGCTTCCTCAAGCTGCAGGAGAAGTACGAGGGCGACGCCAAGTCGTTCTTCGAGAAGATGGGCGACGTCGCGCAGAAGGCCGTCTCCGACAACGGCGACGCGACCGAGCTCGAGGCCGCGGTGAAGTTCCCCGTCGACCCCTCGGGCATCGGGTTCATCGGCGGCAAGTTCAAGGCGTCCATCGAGATGGACGACGACATGATCAAGATGAAGTCGTCGTTGTCGATCACCGGCGGCGCGAACGTCGAGGTCGCCGAGGTGTCCGGCGAGCTCGGCGGGTACCTGGAAGCCCAGGCCAAG
This sequence comes from Frankiaceae bacterium, assembly GCA_030840645.1. Classification (GTDB taxonomy): domain Bacteria; phylum Actinomycetota; class Actinomycetes; order BP-191; family BP-191; genus BP-191. The sequence goes on along the minus strand of JAVEEC010000123.1, from coordinate 33,776 downwards.
AGCGGTTCCGACTGCATGTCGCTCATCTCCTACGCCATGTACCGGCGCTTCCGCGAGTCGCACGTCCTCCCCCGCGAGGCCGCGAACTACCTCTGGGGCGGCAACAGCGGCAGCTACGGCCAGAAGAAGGCCGAGCAGTGGTCGCTCGGCGTCGAGAACAAGATGTTCGGCGAGGAGGCCCTGCCCCTGCTCGCGGACTTCGAGAAGAAGTTCAAGACGAAGGAGCAGGCGACCAAGGCATACGAGGCCGAGAAGAAGCGGATCGACAAGAAGAACGAGCAGACGAAGAAGACCTACGTCGAGACCGGCGGCCTGGCAGGGGTCGGCGCCAAGGGCGACGTCGGCGTCGCGTCGATCGAGGGTGCGGTCCAGGGCAGCGCGGGGCGCCGCGTCGACCTCACGTCGCTCACCAACCGCAAGGGCGGTGCGGGCAAGGCGAACGTCGCGTCCGACAGCGTGTTCGCGGGCGTGGCGCAGAAGCTCTCCGGCGGGACGCGCGGCGCGCAGAAGCGCACCGGGCGCTCGGTGCGTTCGCTGATGGTCATGGGCGGCGTCTCCGGCACCGTCGGCTTCGCGACCCTCAAGGGCTCGGCGACGCTGGCGATGAAGTGGATGAACGACGGCGTCAGCAAGAAGAACGGTCCGTCCGTCACCGCGCTCGACTCGGCGACGCTGGAGCTGGCCGGCGAGGCCGGGTTCTCGCTCGGAGACCTCGCGGGCGACGTCGCGGGGCCGTGGGTCGAGTTCATCCAGGGCAAGATCGAGGACTTCGTCGCCGAGAAGGCGCGGCCCGCGGCCGAGGCCAAGGAGGCCGAGACCCCCGAGTCCGAGGACGAGGCGGAGTTCGAGGGGCTGGACACCCTGGTCGAGATGAACAACATCGCGCTCGGCATCGACGACCTCAAGGACAACCTCCAGGAGGAGCTGCTCGAGCTGGCCGGCGCGAAGTCGGAGAATGCCGACAGCTACAAGCTCGCGGTGACGTTCGACATGGTGGCCAAGAGCATCGCCTTCGAGCTGCGGAAGCAGGGCGAGACCAAGCTCGCGATCCCGAAGGGGCTCCTCGAGGTGAGCAAGAAGTCGTCCAGCCGGATGTTCCGCTTCACCTACAAGGGCGGGGCGTGGACGCGCGGGTGACCGCCAGCCTGGACGTTCCCGACGGCCCGCCGCTGGCCGTGTCGCCCGTCTCGGCGTCCGCGGCCGGCGGCACCGTACGGCTGACCGTCGACGTCGACGAGGCCGGGTGGGAGCGCGTGCGCGACGAGGCGTTGTTCCACCTCGATCCAGACCACGCGGGCCGCGGCTTCACCGGCGCGTCGCCGGGGGCGGCGTACCGGCTGGTGCTGCGCCTCGACGGCCCGCCGCCGCCGTCCGCCGACCCCGACGACCTGCTGCGCGAACGCCCGAGCACCGCCGACTGGTTCGCGGAGGACGTGCAGCGCGAGCTGCCGCTGCCGGAGGACGCCGCGCCGGGCGCACGCATCGCCGAGGGCTACCGCACCGGCTGGGCGCCGGCGCCGGCCGGGGACGCGCCGCTGCTCGACGCGTGCCGGGCGTGGTTCGCCGCGCGGGACATGCAGGCGTCGCGCGTCGAGGGCGCCACCGTCCTGCGGCTCGCCGGTGACGGCACCAACGGCTCCTGGACGCTCTGGCTGGAGACGCGCGAGACCGACCGCGTCGTGATCGTCTGGTCCGCGTGGCCGGACACCGTGCCCGAGGAACGCCGCCGCGCGGTGATGGAGCTGGTCACGCGGCTCAACCCCGACATCGCGGTGGGGGCGTACGAGCTCGACCTCGACCGCGGCCAGGTCAGCGTCCGGACGAGCGTCGAGCTCGGCGACGCGCCGTTGCACGACGACCTGATCGCGGGGCTCGTCGGCGCGAACGTCGAGGTCTTCGACACGCACCTGCCCGCGCTGCTCGCCGTGGTCGACGGCGTCGACCCGGTCAGCGCGCTTACGGGCTGACCGGCTCCACCGGGTCCAGCGGCTCCGGCGTCGCCGTCGGCTCCTCGACGATGACCGGTGTCTCGCTCGCCGCCACCGGCGGTGTCGTCTCGACCGGCGCCGGTGCCTCGGTGGGGACCGTCGTCGGCACGGTGACCGGGCTGGGCGAGAGGCTCGGCACCCGCGACGGCGTCGGCAGCACGGTCACGACGACCGGCGTCGGCGGGGCGACGGTCGGCTTCGCGACCGGCAGGACGAAGCCCGTGCCAGGCAGCGGCGCACCCGGGAACGTCGCGAGCAGCGAGGGCCGCGCCGCGCCGACCCACGAGCCGAACCTCGCGATCGGCTCGATGCGCACGAACGCACCGGTGTGCGGGTCGTCGAGCATCAGTCCAGAACCGAGGTAGATGCCGACGTGGCCGGGCAGCCCCGGCTGGAACTCCCCGGAGTTGAAGAACACCAGGTCGCCGGGCAGGAGGTCGGTCGCGGCGACCTTCGGCAGCCGCTGCCACTGCTGCTCCGCGGTGCGCGGGATGTCGATGCCGGCGGAGCGGTACGCCGCCTGCGTGAGCCCGCTGCAGTCGTACAGCGGGCCGTTGCCGCCCCAGAGGTACGGGTCGCCGAGGTGCGCGTAGCCGAACGCGATCGCGGCCAGCGCGACACCCTGCGGCCCCGGGCCGTACGACGCCGCGAGGTAGCCCGCGGCCGCGGCCATGACAGCGCGGACGTAGGTGTCGGAGTGGTTGTAGCGGCGCACCGCCACGGCGAGCTGCGCGGGGTTCGACAGGTCGGCGCCGCCCGCGCAGAGGTAGAGACCGGCCGCGGCCGCGGCGTCGACGACGTTCTGCGGGTCGGCCCGGCCGTCGCCGCTCGCGTCGACGGCGTACGCCGCCCAGCTCGACGGCAGGAACTGCATCGGGCCGACCGCGCGGTCGACGGCGTCGTTGCCGTCGAGCAGCCCGCCGTCGGTGTCGGGGACGCGCGGCGTTCCGGGGAACGAGCCGTCGAGCAACGGGCCGAGGATCGGCGGCGACGCGGTGCCGTCCCACCCGGGCCGCAGCGCGCCCGCGGACACGGCGTGCCCCGATTCGACCTCGCCGATACCGGCGAGGACCGACCACGACAGCGCGCAGCCGGGTTGGGCGGCGTTCGCCCAGATCGCGCCGGCGGAGTACGCCGCGAACACCGGCGCGGGGATCGGGGTCAGCCCGTTGCCGGCGACCGACGACACGAGCTGCGGCCGCGCCAGCGGCTGCGGCGTCACGACCGACTCCGCGGCCGCGAGCCGCAGCCCCGGGACGAGGGGCACGCCGCGCAGCGGCTGCGCGAGCGGGGCGGTGCCGGTGTCGAGCCGGTCCTCGACGTAGGAGACGATCCGGCCGAACGGCACCGTCAACGCGACCGCCGCGGCGACGCCGACGACCGCCAGCCGGCGGGCACCGGTGATCGCCGGCGCGAGGGCGTCGTGCAGCCGGCGCTCGGGCTCGCGCGGCCTGAGCCGGCGGTTCGCGGGGCTCACGACGCGCGGCTGGGGCAGCGACGCGTAGAGGTAGGTCACGCCGGCCGCGACGGGCTCGCGTACCTTCGGTGTCGCCGTGTACGGCTGCGCCGACAGGAACGTCGCGACCGGCGGGATCGCCTGCGGCACAACGCCCGGCAGCAGCGGGCCGGCGGGGACGTAGCGCAGCGCGAGCGCGTCGACCGGCCGGAGCGACGGACTCCGCGGCGCCAGGCGGGCGGCCGCCGTCTCGAACGACCGGCACGCGCCCAGCGCCGACAGGCTGGTCAGCTCGACAGAGACCTGAGGCGCGCAGGCAAGCGGGCGCGGGGTGCGGCGCGCCGCAGCGCGCCGGCTCGGCGGCTGCCCGGCCGCCGCCAGGAACGAGCGGCATACGGCCTCGGCCAGCGCGTGGTCCGACGCGTGACGCGCCCGCGAAGGAGCAGCGCCGTCGCGGTCCGTCAACGCTCCCTCCGACCCGAGCAGCGCGGAGGCTGCCCGCGGTCGAGGCTATCGACCCGGGGAGCGTTGCGTGGGGCTTTCCGAATGTCCGTGGCGCTGCCTCAGCGGAGCAGCTCCTCGACCGCGCGGAGGTCCTTCTCGACGACCGCGCGGTCGTCGTCGTCGGCGACCGGCACCGCCCGCGCCCGGGCGATCCAGTCCCTGGCCCCGGCGGCGTCGCCGGCCACGGCACGGGCCCGCGCCACGGCCTCGTACGCGATGGCCAGGTCCCAGTCCCCGGCCGGCTCGGCCAGCTCGACCGCACGGCGCGCGTGCCAGAGCGCCGGCTCGGCGCGGCCGAGGACCGCGTACACCCGCGAGCACATCCACTCGCCGCGCGCGCGGTTGACCCGCTCCCCGACCTGCGACCAGTGGTACAGCGACGCGTGCGCCTGGTGCACCAGCGCGGCGTCCTCGTCGGCGGTTCGCGACGGCCGTTCGAGCAACGGCCACAGGCCGTTGTAGAGGTCGATCGCCAGTCGCCGCTCCTCGGCGGCCGGCAGACCGGTCACGGCTCCTGGACCAGCCCGATGACGTTGCCGTCGGCATCCTTCACGGTGGCGATCAGCTTGCCGCCACCGACGTCCCTGGGCTCCTGCACGGTCGCCGCACCTGCGTCGAGCAGCCGCCGCACCGTGCCGGCCAGGTCGTCCACGTGCCAGTAGCCGACCGGCCCGGTCATGCCGCTACCGTGGCCGTTCGGGTCAAGGCCGACCTCCTGGCCGCCGGCGCTGAACCCCACGTAGTACGGCGTCTCGGTGTGCGGCGCGACGCCGAGCAGCGTGGCGTACAGGGCGGTGGCCGCGGCCAGGTCGGTGACCGGGTAGACGACCGTGCGCATTCCTGAGGTCATGACGACGAACGTAGCAGTGCGGCCAGGCGTACGATCCAGCGCACGGGACGGGGGCACGCATGGACGCCAGCGGAGCGGGAACGCGGCGCTGTGCGGTCTGCGACGAGCGCCTGTCGGCGACCGACCTCTTCTGCGGCGGGTGCGGCTCGATCGCGGAGGCCGTGGCCGTATCCGAGCCCGCTGCGCCCGCGGACGAGCCGGATGCGGTCGCCGCCGGCGGGACCCGTCCGCGCCGGTTGCGGCGGCGGCTCGCGGCGGTTGCGCTGACCTGCCTCGTGCTCGGCCTGCTGTCGTCCGGCATCGCGATCGGGTCCTGGGCGACCGCCCGCTACGCGCGGCCGTCGGTACCGCCACTGCGGCTCGCGCACGACGCGCGGGAGGAACGCGTTCCGGTGGAGACCGTCGTCCTCCCCGACGTCACCGGCCTCGCCGTCGCGGACGCCGAGAACGCGCTGGCCGATGCCGGCGTCGACCTGCGGATCGTGAAGACGGGTACGACCCCGTGGGCCGGCCCTACGGGCCTCGTCGTGACGCAGCAGCCCGCGCGCGGCGCGGTAGACGCGACCGCCGTACGGCTGACGGTCTCGCGCCGTGCCGCTATGCCCGCGCTGGCCGGCAAGGCCAGGGCCGGGGCGGAGACGGCGTTGCGCGCGCTGGGCGCGCAGGTGTCCTTCATCCCCACGTACGACGCGCACGCGAAGCTCGGCACGGTCCTCAGCACCGACCCGCAGGCGGGAGCGACGCTCCCCGTCACCGTCCTGGTCCGCGTCGCGGGTGAGCCCGCTGCCGTGTTCCTCGACGCGCTCAGCGCGACGAGTGGTGGCTGCTCCAGCGGGTCCGCTCGCCTCGGGACCCGCGATGTCGACCACAGCCTCCTGTGCAACGCGTACGGGACCGCGAACACCGTCGGGTACGGGCTGAACGGCGAGATCGACGGCTTCCAGGCCACGGTCGGGCTGGTCGACGCCGCGGACGCGACGTCGAGCGCGCGGGTGCGCGTGCTCGCCGACGGCGCGGTCCTGCTCGACGTACGCGTGGCCGGAACCGCAACCAGGTCGGTCTCGCTCAGCGTCCGCAATCGTCGCTCGCTCGTACTCGAGGTCACGACCGGTGCCAACGACTCCGTCGTGGTCGCGTTCGGCGAGGCCAGGCTGCTCGGTGCGGTGGACGCGATCGACCGCCAGTCCGGGGCAGGGCCGTGACGCGCCGGTCCGCGACCGCGTTCGTCCTGCTGGTGGTGTCGGCCGTGGTGCTGCTGCCCGGTCCGGTGGGCGCCGCGGCGCCGGGCGACCCCGCGGTGATGCTGCTGGTCGACGTCTCCGGCTCGATGGCCGACGACGACGGGACCGGCACGGTCAAGCTCGCCGGCGCGAAGAACGCGCTCGGGGCGTTCATCGCGGACCTGCCAGAGGATGTGGCGGTCGGGCTGCGGACCTATCCAGACGGATCGGGGGACTGCGGCGACGGGCGGCTGCGCAGGAAGATCGAGTCGTTGAACCGCAGCCGCCTCGGCGCCGAGGTCCGGTCGCTCAAGGCCGAGGGCGGGACGCCGACCGCGCAGGCGCTGAAGGCGGCGGCGCGCGACCTGCAGGCGTTCCGCGCGCCCGCGTACACGATCGTTCTGGTGAGCGACGGCGAGAGCAACTGCGATCGCGACGGCCCCGTCTGCGACGTCGCCGAGAAGTTGGCAGGCCAGGGGCTCGACATCACCGTCAACACGGTGGGATTCCAGATCTCCGAGGCCGGCCGCACCGAGCTGGAGTGCATCGCACGCGCGACCGGCGGCGTCTACAGCGACATCAAGACCTCGGCCGCACTGGCCGACCGGCTGAACGAGATCTCGAAAGGTCGGCTCGACGTCACCGTCCGCGCGCCGCGGAGCATCAAGGTGACAGTGGGTGCGGGCGACCCGACCGGCCGGCAGATCGTCGCGACGGTGACCAACCCCGGCGTGAAGATCGCGCGCGGGGTCCGCGCGACGCTGCAGTTCGTCGCGCCCGACGCGAACGCGCCGCGGCAGGTCTACGTCGCGACGCTGCGGCCCACCCGCCTGCTCGGCAACCTCGGACCCGGGCAGAGCAGCCAGGTCACCTGGCAGTTCCGGCCCGCACTGGACTTCCGAGAGTCCACGCTCGCGTACCGCGTCCTCGCCGGCCCGGTCGGCGGCGCGACGACGGAGGTGACAGGGCGGATCGACGTGTCCAGCCGGATAACCCTCGACGACGCGGGGCCGTTGCTGCGCGACAAGCGCAAGGTCGTCATCGTCGGCGACTCGTACTCGGCGGGCGAGGGCGCCGGGTCGTACGAGGCCGGCACCGACAGCCGGCACAACGCCTGCCACCGCAGCACCCTCACATACGCCGTCGCGCTCTTTCCCGACCCGCCGGTCAACCTCGCATGCAGCGGAGCCGGCTCCGCGGACGTCGGGTCTACGGACCTCGACAACCGGTCCGCGGACGACAAGGAGCAGCTACCGGCACAGGCCCGGCAGCTGGTCCTGCTGCGCGACGGCGGCTACGTACCCGACCTCGTCCTGATGACCCTCGGCGGTAACGACGTCGACTTCGTCGACATCGTTACGAAGTGTTCGCTGCCCGGGGACTGCAGCGACGACCTCTGGGGCAGCCCGGTCAAGGTGCGCGGCCACTTCGAGGACCGGCTCAGGGCCCTCCCCGCGTCGTTCGAGTACGCGGTGTCCCTGATCAACTCCGCCGTCAACTCGAAGAAGGCGACGGCGAGCCGCGGTGGGAAGGTCGCGCCGATCGTCATCCTCGCCTACCCACAACTGTTCCCCACCGCGGTCGGGCGGTCGGCCAAGTGCCAAGGGTACGTCTCCGGTGACGAGATCCGCCTGGCGAACGGCATCCTCCACGACCTCGACCGCACGCTGAGCCTGACTGCGGAGTCGCTGCGGCGCAGCCGTCCGAGCATCCCCGTGTACTTCGCCGCCGACGTCGAGGAGGCGTTCCTGCCCGACCACACGATGTGCGGCGCGGCGCCGTGGGTGAACGAGATCAACTTCATCAAGACTGTCGCGGTCAAGGGCGCGGAAGGCGCCGACAAGGGCGGGCTCGCGGTCGCGAAGGCGCCATGGGGGAAGGTCACCGCTCGCGAGTTCGCGTACGCGGTGCACCTCGGCGGCAAGGCGGCGACCTACGTCGCGGAGCCGGCGCTGAGCGAGTACCGGCACGCGTACCACCCGAACGCCGACGGCTACCGCGGGATGACCGCGGCGCTCGTCCGTTACTCGAACTCCACCGACGCCAACACTCCGGTGCCGCCCGATCCGCTCTCCGGCCTGACGGCCGGGCCGCTGCAGGGCGCGCCGATCCAGATCCAGGGCGGCGACACCGGCGCGCTGCACCTGGAGCCGGGGACGGAACACGCGCTGCGGATCGACGGGCTGCCGCCGAACGCCGCCGTCGAGATCGTCATCCGGTCGGCTCCCGGCGTCCTCGCCAGTACCGCGACCGACGCCGCGGGCACGGCCCGCGCGTCGATCGTGGTACCGCCGACCCTGCCCGACGGCGATCACATGCTCGAGGTCGTCGCGTTCGGCCCCGAGGGGCAGACGAGGGTGCGGTCGATTCGCGTCGTCGTGCGGAGCGCCCGGCCTGACTGGTGGACGGCCAGCGCGGTCGGCGGGCCGTTGCTGCTGCTAGCCGCGGCCTTCGTCGAACGACGCAGGCGGTCGTTGTGAAGCGCCGGCCGGACATTGGCTGACGCGGAGGCCGCCGTACCGGTATGGTCGCGGCGTCGCGAGCCGGTTGGGCCGCGCAGTACGAGCAACGGGGGTACGGATGATGGCGGCAATCTGCGAGTCGTGCGGCCGGACGCTGCGGCCCGGGTCACGGTTCTGCGCGTCGTGCGGTTCCCCCGTCAGCGCCGAGGCAGCCGCGCCGGAACCGACCGTTGTCGACCCGCCCACCACGCCGCTTGCGACGCCGCCCGTCGCGCCGCCCGCCGCCGGACCGCTGCTGTCACCGCCACGGCCTCCAGCGGCCCCGCCGTGGCCGGCCGGCGGCGCGCAGTGGTCCGCACCTCCGCCGCCGTACGGTGCCGCCCGGCCCCCGGTCCAGCTCCCGCTGGTCACGAGCACCCTCCTCGTCGTGGGGGCGCTCGCGGCGGCGTTCGGGCTGCCCGACCTCGTGTACTCCTTCGGCGACTACGTCGGCGGCTCGGGCCGGAAGGCCGTGCTCGCGCTGCTGCTGCTGGTGGCCGTCGGCCTCGCCGCGTTCGGCACCTCAGGTGCCGTGGGCAGCTACCGCCGCGCCCGGATCGAGGAGAAGGCCGAGGACGTCGTGCTCGCCGGGCTGCTCGCCGCGACCGGCGCGTTCACCTGTCTCCTCGCGGCGTTCGAGCTGCTCGCCACCATCGGCCGGTAGCGGTGTTCTGTGTCACGTGCGGGCGCCCGGTGTCGTCCGGCGACAGTTTCTGCGAGGCGTGCGGATCACCTCTCGACGGCGGCAACGCGACGGCCGTCGGCGCGCCCGCGACGTTCGGCCAACGCCTGGCGGCCCGGCTGATCGACGGCATCGTGGTCATCGCGTTTCAGGCACTGTTCGTCCTACCCGCGTTCCTCCCCGGAGCGCCGTCACCGTCGCCGGTCCTGCTCCTCGTCATGTCGTGGATCGCGGTACTGCTGTACCTCGTCGTCTGCAACGGCAGCGCCTCTGGCCAGACGCTGGGCCGACGGGCGGCCGGCATCCGGCTGCGCAGGCACGCCGACCTCCAGCGGGCCGGGTACGCCCGGGCGCTCTGGCGGCAGATCGTGGGCGGCGTCGCCGACTCGGTGCTCCTGCTGTCCAGCCTGTCGATGCTATGGGACCGCGAGCGGCGGACGTGGCACGACAGGGCCAGCGGCACGTCGGTCGTCCAAGGTCTCCCGGGCCCGGGACCGGCGAGCGCCCTGCTCGTGACCGCCGTTCTCGTCCTGCTCGCGGGAGCCGGCACCGCCGCGACGATGTCCCGTGTGCACCTTGCCAACCCGGTGGCCGCGATGTTCGCCCGCAAGTCCGCCGCGCCGTTCACGACGTACGCGCCGTACGTAGCGACGCCGACGTTCAGCACAGTGCCCGACGGACCGAATCTCACGGGGCGGTCGATGCCGCACGTCGTCACGTTCACCGAGTCCGCCGAGGGCGGGTACCGCTACGAGGTGAGCGTCTTCCTCGGCGACCCGTCCCAGGTCGTCCAGGGCTTGCAGGTGGCGTCCTCGCTGGTGGGTTCGGCGTGCACGGTCGATCGAGAGACCGACGCGGTGGTCCCGGCCCAGATCCGCGTGGTCAACGCGACCACGGGGTTCACGGCGAAGCCCGCCGTGCGCCTCGCCGCCCAGGGTGCGGAGATCGAGAGCTACCACACCGCCGGGCCCGTGTGCGAGACGGAGGCCGGCACGGTGTGGATCCAGGGCGTTGCGAGCGGCGAGCGGGCCGCCTCGTACTTCGCGCTGGTCGTCCACGACTACTACGTCCCCGACCATCCGTCGGGCGACCCGAGCGTCCTCGCGGACATCACCCTTTCGGCCGTCGCGGGCGCCGACGGCGACGGCCGCTCGCTCACGCTGTCGCAGCCGATGGGGCCGGGCGTGGCGATGGAGTTCGGCCGGGTCGTCATGAACGTGGCCGACGTGCTGGGCGGGTCGGCACCGACGACGTGACAGGTCCAGCCCGGCACCTGCGTCACGCATGGCTGGCGGTCGCGATCACCGCGGCCTGCGCCGCGTGCACGCCGGCCGCGCCGGGACCGCCGGCAGTGGCGTCGGCGCCGCCCACGACCGCGGTCCGCCGACCGACCTCCGCCACGGTGAGTCCGCGCCCGGCGCAGTCCGGACCTGACCTGGTCGTGCTCGTCCACGGCTACAACGGCACCGCCGAGGAGATGGCGTCGCTCGCGGAGGCGCTGCGCGCGCCGCGGCGCACCGTCGTCGCCGTCCGCCTGCCGGAGCGAGGCACCGTGTCGTTCGACGCGTCCGCGGACGCACTCGCGACGGCACTGGCCGGCGCCACCGGTCGCATCGACCTCGTCGGCTACTCGCTCGGGGGTCTCGTCATCCGGACGCTGCTCGCGAGGTCGCCGCGGACCGCCGCCCGCGTCGGCGTCGTGGTGACGCTGGCCACGCCGTACGGCGGCGTGCAGCTCTCGCCAGGCCCCGGCGAGCGTTGCACCGGCGCGAATGCCTGCGGCCAGCTCCGGCCGGGCTCAGCCGCACTGCGGGGTCTCGCTGCGGCGCCGTTGCCGGGGCGTTGGATCGCGCTGCACAGCGCGGACGATGCTCTCGTGACGCCGACGCGCGCTGTGCTCGACGGTGGCATCAACGTCACCGTCGACGACGGCTGCCCCGCGGCGAACCTGGGCCACCTGGAGATGCGAGACTCGCGGCTCGTCCGGGAGTTCGTCGCCGCCGCGCTCGCCGGCAGCACGCCGGACACGGCGTTGCGGAGAGCCTGCGCCGCGTCAGGGCTGCGCTGACCGCAGCCTCGACGCAGCGGCGTTCATCGCACCCGCGGCCACGGCCTCCCCCGGACCGGGGGGCGACGCGGAGACGAGCAGGACCTGCACCAGGTCGCGCTTGCGTAGCACGACGACCTCGACGACCAGCGTCACGTCCGCCGTGCCGGGCCGCCGGAACTCCACCTGGGCCCGGACGACCGCCGTATCGCCCGCCGCCTGCCGCTGCGGCGCTCGCGTTACGCGGACGTCCTTGTCGAACGTCGTGTTGTGGTACTCGGTGCACGCCTCCAGCGACCGGACGTAGCCGGTGACCGCGGCCTCGGCGCCACCAGGTCCGAACCCGGCAACCTGGGCGTTGACGAACGTGCTGCCGCGCGACACCGTCCGCCCGACGTGGGTCACCGCACCCTCGTCGCCGGTGAAGCCGGTGCCGCAGAAGTCGGCCGGCGCGACGTCGGTCGCGACATACGCGCTCTCGCGCCACTGCGGCCCCATCGCTGCGGCCGGGAGCAACGCGCGCAACGCTGTCGCGCGGTCGGGCGGCTGTCTGACGGGGGTGGGTGTGGGCAGGATCGTGGCCGCGGTCTGCGACGCCGTCGGAGACGCGGCACTGGCCACCGGGACGGGTTCGTCCACGGCGGACCTGCCGCCCCGCGCGTGGAGCCAGACCGCGAACGCCGCCACCGCGACCATGGCCAGCGCCACGCCGACGACGACGACGACGACGACGACGACGGCGTACGTCCGCCACTTGCCCGCCACCGCGACCTCGGCGTCCGCGCTGACCGTCGGTGGGGGACCTGGCGGAGCCGTGACCGGCGATCCGCACCCGTCGCAGAACCGCGCGCCGTCCTCCACGGCGGCGCCGCACCGCGTGCAGAACCGGCGCCCGCCCACGGAAGGCGGATGCACCTGCTGCGTGGCCGCCAGGCGGTCGACGAACGCCTGCCACGGCACGACCGGCGCACCCGCGGCATCCGCCCGGGCCGCCGCCAGCGCCGCCGCGACCTCGTCCGCGCTGCCGGCCGCCGCCAGCGCGGCGGCGGCTCCCGCCAGGCCCGCCGACGCGGCATCCAGGTCGTGCTGCGCGACCTCGGGCGCCAGCCGGCCGCTCTGCGCCACCGCGACGGCGACCCGCGCGGCGTCGAGCTGGTCGCGCAGGCGCTTCAGGTCACGGTCACCGAACGCCGCCATCGTTCCCCCGTTCGTACGGTCGATCCGCTCACCATCCGCGAACGGCGGACCGATCGCAACACCCGGCCGCTACAGCACCGCGCCAGGGTTGAGGATGTTCAGCGGGTCGAACACGTTCTTCAGCCCTCTCTGCACGTCGAGCGAGGTCTCACCCACCTCCTGCGCGAGCCACCGCTTCTTCAGCCGGCCGATGCCGTGCTCGCCCGAGACGGTGCCCCCGAGCCGCTGCGCCGCGGCGAAGACGGCGTCGGCCGCGGCCCACGCGCGCTGCTCGCCGTCCGCGCCCGGCGGGACGACGAGCAGCGGGTGCGCGTTGCCGTCGCCCGCGTGCGCGACCGTCGCGATGAGCAGGCCGTGGTCGGCCGCGGCGGTCTCGGCGGCCGCGATCAGCTCCGCGAGCCGGCTCACCGGCACGGCCACGTCCTCGACCAGCACCCGGCCGATCCGCTGCATCGCCGGGTACGCCGCCCGGCGCACGTCCAGCAGCTCGCGCCCCTCCGCCTCGTCCGCGGTGGTCATGACGTCGACGGCGCCGTGCTCCCGCAGTACGCCGTCCAGCAGGCCCGCGGTGGCGGCGACGTCGTCGACCTGCGCGACGAGCACCGCGCCGACCGACTCGCCGAAGCCGGTCCCGCGGAACGCGTCGACGGCGGCCACGGTCGCGGCGTCGATCAGCTCCAGCAACGTCGCCGTGCAGCCGCTGCGCATGACGGCCGTGGCTGCCGCGGCGGCGTCGACCGTCGAGCCGAACGTTGCCAGCGCCGTCACCTGCGGCGGTGGCAGCGGCAGCAGCTTGGCGACGACGGCCGTGACGACGGCGAGGGTCCCCTCGGACCCGACGAGCAGCTGGGTCAGGTCGTAGCCGGCGGAGCGCTTGACCGTACGGCCGCCGGTGTTGAGCACCCGGCCGTCCGCGAGCACGACCTCGAGGCCGAGGACGTTCGCGCGGGTCGCGCCGTACCGCAGGCAGCGCAGGCCGCCCGCGTTGGTCGAGACGTTGCCCCCGACGGTGCTGGTCGCCCAGCTCGACGGGTCCGGGGCCCACATCAGGCCGAACGCCCGCGCCTGCTCGTTCAGCGCGGCGTTGACGACGCCCGCCTCGACGACGGCGACCCGGTCGTTCGGGTCGAGCTCGCGCACCGCCGTGAGCCTGTCGGTCGAGAGGACGACGCAGCCCGCGACGGCCAGGGCGCCGCCGCTGAGACCCGTACCCGCGCCCCTGACGAGCACCGGGACGCGCTCCGCGCTCGCCCAGCGCATGACCTCCCGCACCTCGGCGACGTTCGCCGGCGAGACGACGGCGCGCGGCGTCCCCGCGTCGAGCAGCGACGACTCGTCGCGGGCGAACGCGCGGACGACGTCGGGATCGGTGCGCGCACCCGGCAGCGGAGCGGTCACGGCTCGCGGCCCAGGTCGGGCGCGCCGCTGTCCATCGTCCGCAGGTGCATCAGCGCGGCGAGCCAGTGCGCCGGGTCCTCGAGGTCCAGGTCGCCGATCTCGGCGATGCGGCGCAGGCGGTACCGCATGGTGTTCGGGTGCACGCCCTCGCTCGCGGCGGCGGCCGGGATGTTGCCCAGCGCTTCGAGGTACGCCCGCAGGCTCGGCAGGAACCGCGTCCCGCGCCGCGCGTCGTGGGCGACGACCGGGTCGAGCGGGCCTGGCAGGCTGCCGTTCGTCGCGGCCGCGGCGGCCTCGATCGCGGCGAGGTTCCACGCGGGCAGGCGGATCGACGCGAGGTCGGCGACGCGCGGCAGCCGGTCGTCGGAGCGCAGCACCCGGATCACCTGGTCGGCCTCGCGCCGCGCCTGCGGCAGGTCGGCGACGGACGGCGCGTGGCCGCTGATCGAGACGAGGAGCTGGCGCTGCGCCGCGCTCGGCATCCGGTTGACCAGCTCGTTCGCGTTGCGCAGCGCGCGCTGCCTGCCGAGGTCGACGTCGCGGCCGACGTCGAGGATGACGTAGCAGTCGGTGTCGAGCTCCACCGCGACCGCCGGCAGGTGGAAGATGCCGAGCTGCGACTCGACCGCGCGGAACAGCGAGACGTTGACCGTCGAGTCCTCCGTCGCGCGGTCGCGCACGCCGACGCGCAGCACCTGGAACCCGTCGCCCGGCAGCCCGAGCCGCTCCGCCGCGTCGTCGGCGCCGGCCGTGCCGCCGAGCAGCGCCAACGCCAGCGCGCGGCGTTCGCGGCTGACGTGGTCGCTCTCCGCCTGCCGCCGGAACAGCTGCAGCGCAACGCGTTTGGCCGCCTGCTGGAACGCCTGCTGCCGGTCCGCCGAGGGGCGCTCGCGCACCGCGGCCCACGCGTACCCGAGCGGGAGCCCGGCCCACTCGAGCATCACGACGAGCCGCGGCAGCCCGCCCGGCTCGGTGACGTCGAGGTAGATCGGCTGGCGCTCGCTCTGCAGCCGGCGGAACAGCCCCTCGCGCCGGTCGGTCTCGACGATGTCGGAGGGTACGTGCCGGCCGAGGATGGTCGCCTGCCGCACCGGGTCCATCTCGTCCTGCCGGGTCGAGTACGCGAGCAGCCGCGACTCGGTGTCCTCGATGGTGACGGAGCCGCCGACGCACTCCGCGAGCAGGTCGGCGAACGTGAACAGGTCCGCGGTCGCCGGCTCGATGAACGCGTCGACGGCGCGCTCGGGCGCGATGGCGTTGCGCAACGCCTCCTGCAGGCAGGTCAGCAGCCGCGCCCACGACGTCTGCGGCGGCACCGACCAGAGCGTCAGGTCCGCCGCGGTGGCGGCGGCGACGGTCGCGTCGTCGACGCACTCCTCGCGGACGACGAGGGCGGACGGCAGGCTGGCCGCGATCGACTTGACCGCACGCCGTACCGCGTCGTGGCTGGACAGGCCGACGCCGAGGACGAGGTCGCCGCGCGCGACGCCCCCCGCGTCGAGCCGCTCGTAGATGACGACGTCGCTCACCGCGCTGACCTCGGACGCGCGGGTCACCTCGTGCAGGGGCACCCGGGCGGCCGCGCGACCGAGCACGGTCGTCACGGCCGGCGCGTCGGCCGCTTCACTCATGGCTCGTCCGTTCGCCGGCGACAGGAACGTCCTCCCCCGAGCAGGCGCCGATCCTGACGGCTCCTGTCGCATCTGACAAGGGGGAGGCCGGTCTGTTCGCCGATCCGGACACAGACCGCCGCGAGCGCGAGGGCCTACGGTCCTCGCATGCAGAGTCGAGGGCGGCACGCGCAGGTGGCGTTCACGTCGGGGGCGCTGACGCTGCGCGGGGTCCTGTCGCTGCCCGCGGGACCCGGCCCGCACCCGGCGTTCGTGCTGATCCACGGCGGTACGCCGGAGGACCGCGACGGCAACTCCGACCGGCGCCTCGGCGGCTACGTCACCTCCCGCCGCCCCGAGCTGAAGGAGTTCGCCCGCGCGCTCGTCGCCGCGGGCTTCGCGGTGCTGCGCTACGACAAGCGCGGGGTCGGCAAGAGCGAGGGCGACTACCTGTCCCGTACGCAGACCGACCTGGTCGACGACGTCCTCGCGGGCGTGGCGTCGCTGCGGGACCAGCCCTCGATCGACGCGGGCCGCGTCGCGCTGCTCGGGCACTCGGAGGGCACGGTGGTCGGCATCCGCGCCGCCGCGCGCGACGCGGGCATCGCGGGCCTCGCGCTGTTCGGCGGCACCGTGGACGACATCCTCGACCTGGTCCGCTGGCACGCGCAGCAGGCCGCGTGGCGCACCGGCGACGACGGCCACCTGGCCGAGGTCGCCGACGTGCTGGACGACGTCGACAGGGGGACGGCGCAGTTCACGTGGTTCGGCGGGCAGCGCGAGAGCGGCGCGTGGCTGCGCGAGTGGCGCGACCTCGACGTGGCCGCCCTGCTCCCCGGCGTGCGCTGCCCGGTGCTCGTCGTGCACGGCGACAAGGACTGGCACGTGCCGTGGCAGGCGAGCACCCGCATCGCGCGGCTGCTCGCCGACGCGGGCAACCCCGACGTAACGCTGCAGGTGTTCAGCAACGTCGACCACCTGATGCGGTACGAGCCCGGGCTCTCGACGCCGGAGCGCTACCTCGCGGAGCCGGACCGGCCCATGGAGCCGCTCGTGCTGCGCAGCCTCGCCGACTGGGCCGACCGCGTCCTGGTCCGCGGCGACGGGCCGGTCGACCCGAGGTTCGGCCAGCAGCTGCTCGACCTCGGCGCCGACGCCGGCATCCGCCGATGACCGCCGCGGAGTGGGCCGCAATGACCGGCGTACCTGCCGAGGTCATCGCGGCCCGCCCGTCGCGCAGCGCTCCCGCCATCTCCCCCGACGGAACGACGCTCGCCTGGTCCGCCGCCGACGGCGACCTGGTCCGGCTCTGGACCGGGCGCGCCGGGCAGGACGGGCAGCCGGTGGGCCGCGCCCGCTCCGACACCGTGAAGCAGCTCCAGTGGGCACCGGACGGGCGGCACCTGCTGATGCTGCGCGACGTCGCCGGCGACGAGAACCACCACGTCATCAGCGTCGACACGCTGACCGGCACAGAACGCGACCTGACGCCGTACGCAGGGGTGCGCGCGGGCATCGTCGACACCGACGCGGCGCGGCCCGGCGCCGTCGTCGTCACGCTGAACGACGCCGACCCCGCGCGCCACGACCTCTACGCCGTCGACCTCGCGACCGGCGACCGCACGCTGCTCGCGGAGAGCGACCGGATCCTGCCGACGAGCTGGCTGGTCGCCCCCGACCTGACCGTCCTCGCCGGCATCCAGGCGCAGGGCGACGGGTCGACGGACCTGGTCCGCAACGTCGACGGCGGGTGGGCGGCCGTGCTCCCGCTGGAGCTGGCCGACACGCTGGTCGGCGAACGCGCGAACACGCTGGTGCGCGGGCCCGCGGGCACCGTCTACCTCACGAACGGGTACGGCGCGGAGACCGTGCGGCTGCTGCGGGTCGACCTCGCGACCGGCCGCTACGACGTCGTGGCCGAGCACCCGACGTACGACGTGGAGACGTTCGTGGTCGACCCGGCGACCCGCGCCGTGCAGGCGGTCGCGTACTCCGGGTCGCGGCTCGAGTGGGTCGCGTACGACCCCACCGCGGGCGCTGCGCTGCAGGCGGTCGGAGCACACGGCGGCCGCGACGTACGGGTGCTCGACCAGGACGCCACCGGCGCGAGGTACGTCGTCGAGGTCAGCGCGCCGCACGCGCCGAGCCGCTACCACGTCCTGGACCTGAGGACGGGCACGAGCACCTACCTCTACGCCGCGCGGCCGGAGCTGGACGCGGTCGAGCTGGCCGAGATGGAGCCCTTCGAGTTCGACAGCCGCGACGGCCTGCGCGTCCACGGGTACCTCAGCTACCCGCCGGGCGCGGGCCGCACCGCACTGCCCGCGGTACTGCTCGTCCACGGTGGGCCGTGGAAGCGCGACCACTGGACGCACGAGGGGATCGTGCAGTTCCTCGCGACGCGCGGCTACCTCGTCGTCCAGGTCAACTTCCGCGGCTCGACCGGCTACGGGCGGACGTTCCGCGAGGCGTCGCGGGGCGAGTGGGGCCGGGCCATGCACACCGACCTGCTCGACGCGCTCGACCACCTGGTCGAGGACGGAATCGTGGACCCCGAGCGCGTCGCCATCGCCGGCGGCTCGTACGGCGGGTACGCCGCGCTGGTCGGGGCGACGTTCACGCCGGACCGGTTCCGCTGCGCGATCTCCGTCATGGGGCCGTCCAACCTGATCACCCTCGTCCGGTCGTTCCCGGCCTACTGGGCGCAGGGCGTGAGCGCGCTGTTCCGCCGCGACGTCGGCGACCCCGACGTCGATGCCGAGCTGCTCTGGGAGCGGTCGCCGCTGTCGCGCGTCGACGCGGCCACCAGGCCGGTGATGCTCGTCCACGGCGCCAACGACCCGCGCGTCAACCAGGCCGAGTCCGACCAGATCGCCGACGCCCTGCGGGCCCGCGGGGTGCCGGTGACGTACCTGCGTTTCGACGACGAAGGCCACGCCGTCACCAAGCCGGCGAACATCGTCCGGCTCCTCACCGAGATGGAGGAGTTCCTCGCCGATCACCTGACCAGCGACTGAACGAGCACTGACGCAGGCCCGCGCCGCGAAGCGGCGACCCAACACGAGCACAGAGAGGTGTCTGCACCTATGCCGAAAATCCCTACGTTCCGCAACGTCGTCCTGCTGAGTGCCCTCGTCGCGGGCCTCACCGGCGTCCCCCTGACCGGCGCGTCGGCGCACCCGACGCCAGGCGGGTGGACGTCGACCGACTACCCGGTGAACGCCACTGACGGGACGCCGTTGAAGATCCGCGTCCTCAAGCCGAACGCCACGCCGCCGTCGGGCGGGTGGCCGCTGGTGCTGTACTACGCCGGCTCCGGCACCACGCGCTGCCACGACATCAACTGGTACCCGCGCGCGACGATGGTCGCGGACGGCTTCGTCGTCCTCAGCGTCAACCCGCGCGGCATGCCGCGCGCCGCGGCCGCCAACAACGCGCCCGCGCTCGGCTGCGACAGCACCAACACCGAGATCACCGACTCGATCAACGACAGCGGTGCCGACTTCGCCGGCCCCGTCGACGTCCAGGACGCCAAGGACCTGATCTCCTGGGCGGTCACCAACGCCGCGACTCTGAGCATCAACACCGGCAAGATCGGCGCGATCGGCACGTCGTACCACGGCGGCCTGGTGCTGCACCTGGCGCGGAGCGACTCGCGCGTCAAGGGCGTCGTCGCCGACGCGATCTCCGGCATCCTGACGCCGTTGAGCACCGTCGCCAACATCAGCAGCCACCCGCTCGCCGAGCCGGCCGGGCTCCCCGGCGGCGTGGCGCAGACGACCATTGGCTGGAACACGCACAGCCGGCCCGAGGTCGTCACGCACATGACCGAGGCCATGCGCGGGACGTACCTGACCAGCACGGTCGCGAGCGCGACCCGCACCTGGTGGAACGACCGCGCGATCGTCGACGACGACCCCCTGGTCGACAAGGCGCACCTCATCACGACGCCGACGTTCGTCTCGCACGGCTTCCTCGACCAGGGCCTCAACCCGCAGATGTCGACGGAGCTGTGGAAGAAGCTGCCGGTCCAGACGCCGAACAAGAAGTACCTCTACGTCGGCGCCTGCGGGCACTCCGCGGCCTGCGCGAGCACCAACGCGACCAACCTGCGCGACAAGGTCCACCAGTTCCTCGACAAGTGGGTGCGGCAGGACGTCGTCACGATGACCGGGCCGGTGTTCTACGCGGTCCCGACGAAGAACCAGGCCACCGACCCGTGGACGCTCCAGGAGGACACGACCTGGCCGCCGGCGACGTCAGGCACGGTGACCAACTGGTTCCGCGCCGGAGGTGTCCTCAGCCCCAGCGCACCGACCGGCGCCGAGGCCGCGACCACGTCGTACACGAACCCGGTCTGGGTCGACCCGCAGTCGAACATCTGCGCGGCGACGACGTACGCGACCGGCGAGTACAAGACGTTCAACTCCGGCCTCATCACCGCGGACGGCAAGCTGATCCAGACCGACTTCGACCTGGTGACGTCGTCGACGACGACGCGGCAGCAGGTGTTCGTCGACATGTTCGAGGTCACGGCCGGCGGCATCGAGACGCGGATCTGGGCCGGCCTCACGCCGGTGACGGCGATCGTGCCGACCGCTCGCGGCCTGGCCGCCAACACCCGGGTGCACTTCTCGTTCAAGAACGGCAGCGGCTACACGTTCACGGGCGGGATCGGCAACACGATCAGGATCAAGGTCGCGTCGAACGCTAAGGGTTTCTTCGCCGTCGAGCCGTTGTCTGGCACCGACATCTACTCGCTGTACCACAACCCGAACAACGTCAACGAGCAGTCCAAGGTCACCTGGCACCTCGCGGCATGAGGTCTCCCGTACGGTCCGCTCCCCGGGCGCCACACGGCGCCCGGGGGGCGGCGTGCTGCCTGCTCCTCGCCGCGCTGACGTCGGGGTGCGAGCACGCCGCGGCGCCGCGAGCCGGCTCGACCGTCGGCCCCTCCGTGACGTCGTCTCCTGCGGCGTCCGGCGGCGCGGCGTTCCTCGGCACGGGGTCGTCGACGGCGTTCCCGGTCAACCCGGCCACCGGCTGCGGGAAAGTCACCGAGGAGCCGGACCCCGACCGCACGCACCTGCAGCCGGGGCAGACGCGGAAGTTCCGCACCTACCCACCTGCGGGCGGTGCCCACGACGCCGACCCGCTGCCCGGCGGCGTGTACGACGAGCCGTTCACGAACGACCCGGCGGGCAGCACCAGGCCCACCTTGCTGCGGGCGGTGCACTCCCTCGAACATGGCTACGTCGAGATCTACTACCGCGGTCTGAGCGCGCCGGACGCGCGCGCGCTGGTCGAACGGTACGGCCACCAGCGGAAGGTCATCGTCGTGCCCGCGCAGCCGATGGACAGCAGGATCGCGCTCGTCGCGTGGGAGCGCGTACGCCGGTGCGGCACCGTCGACGTCGCGATGATCGACGAGTTCGTCAAGGGGTACGTCGAGGGCCCGACCGCGCCCGAGCCGGCGGGCCAGTAGGTGGCGCCTGCGGCGGAGGGTGCGATCCGTGAGCTCTTCGAGGCGGTCGGCGTCGACGGCCACCTGCACGCCGTCGACCTCGCGACGGGGGCCGAGGTCGCGTACCGCGCGGACGACGTGGTGGTCGCCGCATCGGTGTTCAAGCTGCCGGTCCTGGTCGAGCTCTGCCGCCAGGTGTCGGCCGGTGAGGTCGACGCGGCCGAGCAGGTGACCGTCCCGGCCGAGGGCCGTTCACCCGGGCCGTTCGGCATCAGCATCATGCGCGACCCGGTGACCATGTCGTGGCGCGACCTCGCCTGGCTGATGACGGGGATCAGCGACAACGCCGCCGCCGACGTCGTCACCGGACGGGTCGGCATCGACCGGGTCAACGCGACCCTCGCCTCGCTCGGTCTCACCGCGACCCGGGTCGAGGAGGACTGCGCGGGCATCGTGGCCGGCATCGTCGCCGACGCCGGCAGCGACCTGGTGCTCGCGCTCTCCGACCCGGCACGACTGGCGAGGCTGCGCGCGCTCGACCCGGCGCTGACGAACCGCACGACCGCCAAGGAGTCGACCACACTGCTGCGGCTGGTCTGGACCGACCGCGCCGCGCCGCCCGCCGCCTGCGCGGAGGTACGCCGCATCCTCGGCCTCCAGGTCTGGCCGCACCGGCTGGCGTCCGGCTTCCCCGAGGACGGCGTACGGACCTCGGGCAAGACCGGCTCGCTCGGGCCGGTCCGCAACGAGGCCGGCGTCGTCGAGTACGCCGGCGGCGGTAGCTACGCGGTCGCGGTCTTCACGCGTAGCCGCTCCACCGCCCTCAAGCACCCCGCGGCCGACGCGGCGATCGGGACCGCCGCGCGGCTCGCCGTCGACGCGCTGCGCGCCGCTACTCACCAGTAGCGGGCGTCGGGGCGGAGCTAGCCGATGTCGCGCCAGCCGCCCTTGTAGTGGAAGCACTTGCAGTCGGCGTGGAAGTCGAGCGCCGAGTACTGGTCCGCGCCGTCGAGCTTGTCCGCCCCGAACCGCGTCCGCGGCACGTTGATCGACGGGTAGCTCGTGCCGACGCGGGCGACGTACCCCGCGACGTCGGCGTTGCCGACGTGCAGCCCGGTCGCCGGGCGCAGCGCGAACTGCAGGAACCCCAGCTCCTCGCAGACGCCCAGCGCGAACCCCGCGTCACCCGAGGAGCCGCGCTGGGTGTACGTGCCACCCGTGCGCTTGGCGATCCGCGCGAAGCACGCCTTCTCGCGCGCGGTCGGCGGCGGCGCGCCGGTGCCCGACACGTCGTTCGCCATCAGGAAGCCGGCCCCGGCCGCGCCCGCCAGCTGTTCCGCGGGGACGATCGTCGCGCAGAAGGACGGAGTGTTGTACGTCGTGAGGCCGTACCGCGGCGCGTACTGCTGCGACTTGGCCTGCCCCGCGAACACGATCAACGGCCCGCACTGCGGCGCCCACATGACGACCCGGTCGATGCCCTGCCGCTTGAAGCTGAGGACCGCGCTGGCGCTGGTCGAGGCGAGGCTGTCGTACGTCGCGTCGGCATAGACCGTCTCCAGCACCTTGCCGCCGCGCCGCTCGATCTCCGCGACCAGCGCCTTCTGCGTCCGCCGCAGCGTCGGGCGGTCGTAGCTGAACACGCCCATCTTCTTGGTGAGGAAGCCGGACTCGGCGAGCGCCTGCGGGAGCACGCGCGCCATCCGCCCCCAGTTCACGTAGATCGGCGCGATCAGCCACGGCTTCAGCTCCGCCATCTGCCGCGTGTCGGCGTCGGCGAGCAGCGTGTCGATGATCGGCGTCTGGTGCTTCGCGAAACAGTCGTAGGCGTAGTTGACGCCGGCCGGGTTGAACGCGAAGACCGCGAACACCTTCTCGTCCTCGGTGAAGCGCGTGCAGATCGCGTTCTGCTGCTGGGTCTGGTTCGACGAGTCGCCGTTGGTGTTGTCGTTGTACGCGTAACTCGCGATGACCTTGCGACCCGCGATGCCGCCGGACGCGTTGACCTCCTCGACCATCGCCTTGACGATCGCCGTGGTGCTCTCGGTGTTGTAGCCGAACCCCGAGCCGAACGCCGTCCCCGGGTTCCCGGCCGCGATGATGACGCCGATCTTGACCTCGGTGTTCGTGATGCCCACGGCACGAGTCGTGGAGCCGCCGCCACCGCCGGCCGGCAGCGACGGGTTCGGCCCGCCGCCAGGACCGCCGCCGGGCAGCACCGGGCCGGCGGTGCCGCTGCCCCCGCCGTTGACCCCGCCGGGGAACGACGGCAGCACGCCGCCCGGCGACCCTGGCGCGGTCGGGACGGTGCCGTTCTGGCCGGGCAGGCCGAGCCCCTGGTCGCCGCCCGTCCCCCCGGCGGGCCCGCCGCCCGCGGTCGTCCGCACCTGCGCGGTCGAGCCGCAGGCCGCGACGAAGAGCAGCAGCAACGCCGCCAGGCTCGTTCGCGGGGTTCGTGTCATGTCGTCAGTCCTCCACTGTACGGAGCCCGGCGGCCGCGGGACAGCCGGCGTTGGACCAGTCGAGGCGGCTGGCGGGCAGCGCGTCGAACGTCAGCGTCGAAGGGCGGGCCGCGTCGCGGTTCAGCAGGAAGCCTCCCGGCGACGGCTCGGGGATCCACGACGCGCGGTTCGCGCTGGACAGCCGGAGCTCGAGCCGGTCGCCCGCCCACATCCGGTAGACGGTCGTGTGCGCCGCCCACGACACGACCTTGTCGGCACCGGGCACGCCGTCGAACACGCCGTACGGCACGAGCGGACCGATGTTCAGCGCGGCGATGTCGTAGATGCGGCGCGACGTGCCGTCGGGGTGGACCTCGTAGAGGTCGGGGTGCAGCTGGTACCGCGCCGACAGCGACGTCAGCGCGAGCCGCAGCCGCACGTCGCCGACGATCAGGGTGTCCTCGGCGAACGGTTCGGTGCGGTACACCGCTGTGTCGACCGGCGTCTCCGTCACGGCGGTGCCGAGCGTTGCGAGGTTGGCGGACCCGGACGCGCCGTTGTTCAGGAACAGCTGCGGCGCAGCGGTTCCCGGCTGGTCCGCGAGGCGTTCGCCGTCCGCGAGGTACACAGCGGCCCGCGCGGCGCCGCATGCGAGCGACGTCGTGCCGTACCCCCACGTGTACGGCGCCGTCGCGCTCGCGCGGTTCGACGGCGGCGCCGCCCACGTGACCTTCGGCTCGGCGTCGACGCCGGTGTCCACGTCCTTCAGCCAGTAGTCCCACCAGCGCTGCACCAGGCTGTAGTACGCGAGCCGCTGCGGCACCGGCACGTTGACGTGGATCGCGGCCGGGCCGACGAACAGCTTGTTGTGCGGGTTCGGCAGCAGGCCGTGCAGCCGCAGGATCCCGGAGATGTTCCAGTTCGGGTCCTGCGGGTTCTGCACGTTGAGGACGGGGACGGTGATCTGCGGTGCCCAGCGGGCCGGCGCGCGCTGCCAGAAGTAGTCGTTGGTGTCGCCACCGTTGGCGACGGCCTGCGCGTTGAGCGCGCACTGCTGCGCGGCCCACTCCGGCGTCGTCGTTGTCAGCAGCCCGGCGGCGATGACGAGGCCGGCGCAGCCCGGCGAGGTGACGCCTTTGCGGACCTGGTTGGCGTTCCAGCTGTCGTAGACGCCGGACGGCACGATGGTCCGCAGCCGCGGCTCCTGGCCGGCGAACGCGTACGTCGTGAAGCCGCCCTGCGAGCCGCCGGTCGCGCCGACGCGGTCGGCGTTGACGGGCTCGTTGGCGAGGACCCAGGACAGCACGTCCTGCGCGTCGCCGACGTCGAGCGGGCCGCCGTAGTCCCAGCCGGTCGTGGTGGCGCGGTTCGGCGCGTTCGGGTTCACCGTGGTCGCCGGGTTGGTCGTGACGATGCCGGGGTACCCGCGGCGCAGGTACGAGACGACGACGTACCCGCGGCAGGCGTACGCCCACTGCACCTCCGCGGGGACGACGTCGTTGCGCGGGTCGTTGGCGAACGCCGCGCCCCCGTGCAGCTGCATGATGACCGGCCAGCCGCCGGGCGGCGCCGGCGCGCTCGGCTTGTCGATCCAGGCGGAGCGGACCTCGCCGTCGCGGACCTGGATCGCGGCAGCCTCGCGGACGACCGGGTACGGGCCGTCGACGGCGGGCACGCCGGCCATGCCGCACGACGTCACGCCGGTCGCGGGGACCGCGAGCAGGGTGACCGCCAACGTTGCCAGCGCGACCCCCGCGGGTATCCGTCGCCCTGCTCGCATGCGCCCGCCCTCTCGGCAACCCCGCTCCCGCAGCGTAGGTCGCGCGTGGTCACGGCTCTGATGGACGAGGCGACAAAACTCGGCGGGGCGACTTGGAGCGCGGCACGCAGGCGACGGCCCGGCGTCGTGTTGGATTGGACGCGTGCACGACCTCGTCATCACCGGCGGCCGCGTGGTCGACCCGGCCTCGGGCACCGACGCGCCGCTCGACCTCGCGGTCGACGGCGGCTCGATCACCGCCCTCGGGCCGGGCCCGACCGGGCGGACCGTGCTCGACGCGAGCGGCTGCCTGGTCCTGCCCGGCTTCGTCGACCTGCACAGCCACGCGCAGTCGCTGGACGGCCAGCGCATGCAGGCGCTGGACGGCGTGACGACCGCGCTCGACCTCGAGGCGGGTGCGTACGGCGTCGCCCGCGCGTACGCCGACGCGGCGGCGGAGGGGCGGCACCTGCACCACGGCTTCTCCGCGTCGTGGGCGAGCGTCCGGATGCAGGTGCTGGCGGGCGTCGTTCCCGACGGGCGGGTCGAGACGCTGGTCGGGCAGCTCGGCAACGCGGCGTTCCAGCGGGAGGCGACGCGGCGCGAGGAGGACGCGCTCGTCGCGGGCATCGAGGCCGAGCTGGCCGAGGGCGGGCTCGGTGTCGGCGTCATCGTCGGGTACTCCCCCGGCTGCCACCCGCGCGAGTACGTCCGCGTCGCGGCCCTCGCGGCGGCGGCGAACGTCCCGGCGTTCACCCACGCGCGCGACCTCGTGGACTTCACGCCGGACACCCGGATCGACGGGGCCGAGGAGATCGTCCGCGCGGCCGCGGAGACCGGCGCGCACATGCACTACTGCCACGTCAACAGCACGTCGCTGCACGCCGTCGACCGGGTGCACGCGCTCGTCGCGGCGGCGCGGCGCGAGGGGTCCGTCGTGACGACGGAGGCGTACCCGTACGGCGCCGGCATGACCGGCATCGGCGCGGCGTTCCTGGCGCCGGACCGGCTCGCCGAGCGCGGTCTCGCGCCCGCGAGCATCGTCGTCGCCGCGACCGGCGAACGCGTCGCCGGCGCCGCCCGGCTGACCGAGCTCCGGGCGCACGACCCGACCGCGCTGGTCGTCGTGCACTTCCTCGACGAGGACGTCCCTGCCGACGCGGACGTGCTGCGGCGCGCGCTGCTGTTCGAGGACACCTGCGTTGCGAGCGACGCGATGCCGCTGTCGTGGAACGGCCCCGCGCAGCCGGGCGCGTGGCCGCTGCCGCCGGAGGCGCTCAACCACCCGCGTTCGGCGGGGACGTTCGCCAGGGCGTACGACCTGCTGGTCCGGCGCGGCCCGCTCGGCGTCGCGGAGTTCGTCCGGCGCGCCGCGGTGCTGCCCGCGCAGGTCGTGGCCGACGCGACCGGCGGCGCCGTCCGCAAGGGCAGCCTCGCGACCGGCGCGGACGCCGACGTCGTCGTCCTCGACCCGGCCACCTACCGCGACCGCGCGACCTACGACGCCTCGAACCTCCCGTCGACCGGAGTTCGCCACCTCGTCGTCGCCGGGACCCCCGTCGTACGGGACGGCGCGGTACTGCTGGACAGCCGCCCGGGCCGCGCCGTCCGGCGCTGAGTTGTCCGAACCGTGCGGTCGGTGGCGGCGATCGTTGTGCGAACCACCGAAGTCCGGCCGGCCCCGCGCTCCCTACGCTGCGGACGATGACGAAGAAGCGCTACGACGGCTACGAGTCCTACGCCTACCTCGAGCCCGGCGTCGACTACCGGCGGTTCGACCTGGTCGACCAGCTCGGCCGGGTCGCGCCGTACGACCTCGGCCTGACGAGCGACGAGGAGGAGCGCGCCGACCGCCTGCTCGCGGACAGCGTCGTCGTCTCCTTGCACGAGCACGTCTCGGTCTACCCGAGCGACATCGCGGAGACGCCCGCGTACAACCGCACGCTGCGCCAGGTCACCGGGTACGAGGGGCTCGCGCAGTCCGGCATGGACGCGGTGTTCGAGAACTTCATGGACGGCATCGGCTGCATCACGTCGAACGCCGGGTGGAAGTGGGACGACATCGTCTACGACGTGGGGATGCGCCTGTCCGACCTGGCGCACCAGGACTTCGTCGTGCACGCGGGCTCGGTCGCCGAGATCCTCGACGCCCGCGAGTCCGGCCGGCTCGCGCTGATCCCGGGGCTCGAAGCCGCGACGCCGATCGAGAACGAGCTGGACCGCATCGACGTCCTCTACGGTCTCGGCATCCGCCAGCTCGGCATCGCGTACAGCGACAGCAACACGCTCGGCACCGGGCTGAAGGAACGCCGCGACGGCGGGCTGACGGAGTTCGGCCGCGCCGCCGTACGCCGGATGAACCGGCTCGGCATCGTCATCGACGTCTCGCACTCCAGCGACCAGACCTGCCTCGACACGTTCGAGGCGAGCGAGGCGCCGGTCCTCATCACCCACGCCGGAGCCCGCGGCGTGTGGGACACCAAGCGGATGAAGCCGGACGGCGTGCTGCTCGCCTGCGCCGCCGGTGGCGGCCTGATCGGCATCGAGGCCGCGCCGCACACGACGATCAGCCACGACCACCCGGCGCACTCGATCGAGTCGGTGATGGACCACTTCGAGTACTGCGTCGACCTGCTCGGCATCGAGCACGTGGCGTTCGGCCCGGACACGTTGTTCGGCGACCACGTCGCGCTGCACCGCCACTACGCCGAGCAGATCTCCTGGGGCGTCGCGCTGGGCGGGCCGACGTTCGAGCCCGTCGAGTACGTCGCGGGGCTGGAGAACCCGGCCGAGTGCTTCCCGAACATCGTCCGCTGGCTGGTCAAGCACGGCTACGCCGACGACGACATCCGCGCGGTCGTCGGGGGCAACGCCCTCCGCGTGCTCCGCGAGATCTGGGGCGGTTAGGGCGTGACGCTCGTCCTCCGGTGCGGCCGGCTGGTCGACGGAACGGGTGCCGACCCGTCGAACGACGTCACCGTCGTCCTCGACGGCGACCGGATCGCCTCCGTCGGCAACGCCTCCGGCACCGTCGACCTCGACTGCGGCGGTCTCACCGTGCTGCCCGGGCTGATCGACGCGCACACCCACCTCGGCATCGTCGACGTCGCCGACGACGGCACCAAGAGCTCCATCGCCGTGACCGCGGCGCGCATCTTCGCCGTCGCGCGGCGGACCCTCGACGCCGGGTTCACGACCGTGCGCGACGCGGGTGGCGTGGACGGCGGGCTGGCGGACGCGATCGAGCGCGGCCTGGTCGAGGGCCCGCGCGTGCTGCCGTCCGGGCCGATCATCTGCCAGACCGGCGGGCACGGTGACCTGCGCTCGCCCTGGACCGACCAGCACCACGCGGGGCTGCCCGGCCTCGTCCGCGTCTCGACGCCGTGCGACGGCGCGGACGCCGTCCGCGCGGCGGCGCGCGAGGCGTTCCGCCGCGGCGCGACGCAGCTCAAGGTCTGCGTGTCCGGCGGCGTCATCTCCGTCTCGGACCGCACCGACGACGTGCAGCTCAGCGCGGAGGAACTGCGCGCCGCCGTCGCGGAGGCGGAGTCGCGCGGCTCGTACGTCATGGCGCACGCGCACGGCCTGGCCGGCATCCGCGCCGCGCTGGCCGCGGGCGTGCGGTCGTTCGAGCACGCGTCGTTCCTCGACGGCCCGACGGCGAAGGAGATCGCGGCGGCGGGCGCCGCGGTCGTGCCGACGCTGTCGGTCGCGCACCTGATGGTCGAGCAGAGCGCGGGGTGGGGCGTCGACACCTGGTCCCGCGACAACCTCGCGCGGGTGCAGGAGGGCATGGCCGAGGCGACGCGGCTCGCGTACGACGCCGGCGTGCTGGTCGGGTCGGGCTCCGACCTGCTCGGCCCGGACCAGGACCGCCGCGGCCTCGAGATCGTCCTCAAGGCCAGGCTGCTCGGCGCGATGGCCGCGATCGTGTCCGCGACGCGGGTCAACGCCGAGATCATCGGGCGCCCGGACCTCGGCACCGTTGAGCCGGGCAGGCGCGCCGACCTCGTCGCCGTCGACGGCGACCCGCTCGCCGAGCCCGAGCTGTTCGACGACCCCGACCGCGTACTGCTCGTCGTCAAGGACGGTCGCGTCGTCAAGGACGGTCGCGTCGTCAAGGACCGTCGATAGGGGGGTCCTGCGAAGCTCCTGCTCGGCCCGCCTCCCGCCTCGTTCTGTGCAGTCCACCCGCCCCCTCTCGAGCGTGCTGATCTTCACAGAACACGTCGGGCGGGCCACGCCACGCGTCAGCGGGTGAGGACGAACCTGCCGTCGCGCGTCACGCCCGTTGCCCGGTAGCCGTCGGCGAACGCCGGCACCAGCGCGTCGCGCACCGCGACCCGCCACGCGTCGGCCGCGGCGGGCTGCGACACGCGGAGCCGCTCGACGTCGTCCGGCACGCTGACCAGGACGGGGCGCCCGGCGGCGGGCAACGGCGCGGCCGGCCAGGGAAAGCCGTCGCGCTCCTCGACCACGGAGACCGCGTCCGCCGGGTCGGCCGCGCCGCCGGCGGGCGGCGCCGAGGTGAGGTCCCAGCGGGTGAACAGCCGGTCGCTCGCGGCGCCGCCGTTCAGGCCGTCCGGCATCGGCCCGTAGAAGTCCACGAGGTACTCCAGCCCGACGGCGCCGAGCTTGACCAGGTTGAACCACGCGTTGCGCCGGACCAGCGGGTCGAACGTCCAGGTGACCGTCTCGATGCCGCGCTCCAGCGCCCACGCCCGCTGGTGCAGCTTCAGCGCGAGCCCGATGCCGCGGCCCGGGATGGTCACGCCGGAGATGTGCGAGTGCAGCGTCAGCTCTGGCGCGAGCCCGAGGAAGCCCGAGGACGCGCCGACCAGCTCGCTCCCGTCGTACGCGCCCGCGACGTACCCGCCCGCGTGCTCGACCGCGCGCAGCACCTCGGCGGCGACGGGTGGCCGGTCCGCCTCGGTCCGCCAGATGCGCACGAACAGCGCTTCGGCCGAGCGCACCGCAGCCAGCCCTTCGAGCGGCCGGATGCGCACCGCCGCCTCGGCCGCGACAGCGGACGCCTGACGCCGGGCGTCCGCGAGCAGCGCGGGTCCCGGGAACGGCGCGGTCGTCGTCACCCGTCCATCGTCCCCGCGCTCGCGCGCCCCCGCTTCGTACCGCGCGCTCAACGCGGGCCCCGGCGTTCGTGGGCGGGGACAGCGAGCAGGTTGGCGACCAGCCCGCGCAGCAGCCCGACCCGCTCGCGCGTCGCGTCCACGACGACGTGCTCCCCCTCGGCGTGCGCGCCCGCACCGACCGCCCCGAGACCGTCGAGCGTCGGGACGCCGAGCCCCGCGGTGAAGTTGCCGTCCGACGCGCCACCGACGGCAACGTGCTCCAACGGAGCGAGGCCCAACGTCTCCGCGACACGCTGCGCGCGGGCGAACAGCGCGGCCGATGCCGACGGCGGCAGCGGCGGCCGGTTCGGCCCACCGCGAACGTCGAGCGAGCAGCCCGGCACCGTCGCGGCGAAGCGGCGCAGCTCGGCGTCGACCCGCTCCTGCTCCGCCGGCTCGGCGACCCGGACGTCGACCGCGACCCGCGCGGACGCGGGCACGGTGTTGACGGTCGTGCCTCCGGACAGGACGGTCGGCGTCACGGTGGTGCCGAGCCCCGGCCGCGCCAGGTCCCCGAGCGCGAGGATCTGGTGCGCGAGCTCGACGGCGGCGTTCGCGCCCTTCTCGGGTTCGAGACCCGCATGGGCGGCGCGGCCCTCGACCACCAGCTCGTACAACGACACCCCCTTGCGGGCGGTCTTGACCGCGCCGTCCGCGGCCGGCTCCAGCACCAGTACCGCGTCCGCGCCGCGCGCCGTGTCCTCGACCAGCGCGCGCGACGTCGGCGACCCGACCTCCTCGTCGGTCGTGACGAGGAACGCCACACCGGTGAGGTCGTCGAGGCCGGCGAGCGCGTGGATGCCGAGAACGAGCCCCGCCTTCATGTCGAAGCAGCCGGGTCCCGTCGCCACGCCGCCGGCGACGGAGAACGGCCACCGCTGCGTCGTCCCCGCCGGCCAGACGGTGTCGACGTGGCCGAGCAGCAGGACGCGGACGTCACCGCCCCCGGACCAGAGCAGGTGGCCGCGTTCGTCGCCGACCCAGCGACCGCGCGACCCGAGGTGCCGCGCGAACAGGTCGTCCACGAGACCGGCACACGAGCGCGTCGCCGCGGCGTCGGCCGACGGCGACTCGCAGTCGACCAGCGCGCCGAGCTCCTCGATCACGCGTCGTCCCGCGCGACCCGCGCCAGCAGCCGCAGCACCTCGCGTTGCACGTCGGCGATCGCGCGCCGCTCCGCCGCGGCCTGCGTCCTGTCCACGTGGACGTCGAGCAGCGCCAGTCCCGCGCCGACCACCGCGAGGCCCGCGAGCGCACCGCTGACGAGGTACGGCACCTGCAACGGCACGAAGACCAGCGCGGCCGCGCCGCGCCACCCCTCGTACATCAGCGCGAACCCCGCGACGACGACTGCCGCGAGCACCAGGCTGGTCGACACCCTCGGGTCGCGCAGCACCCGCCACAGCTCGCTCATCGCGGCACGTCCAGCGCGGTCGACAGCTCGCGCAGCGCGTCGGCGAGCAGCTGCGTCTGCTGCTCGCGGAGCAGCGCGTCACGGCGCTTGGCCGCGATGTTCACGACGGTCACGCCGACGAGCACCAGGCCGAGCCCGGAGAAGCCGGCGGAGAGGACGTACGGGATCTGCCGCGCGACGTTCGTCTCGTGCGCGGTCTGCCCCCACGCGACCGCGATGAGGACGAAGCCGGCCAGCGTCAGCGCGATGCCGGCGTAGACGGGGCCGGGCGACAGGGGGCGCAGGGTGGGCATGTCGTCCTCCGGGGTCATGGGGCCGTCGCCGCGACGACGTCGGAACGTTCGATGGCCTCGATGCTGCCACCGAGGTACGCCTCGATGACGGCCGGGTCGTTCTTCACCACGTCCGGCGTCCCGCACGCGATCACCGCGCCGTCGGCCATCGCGACGATGCGGTCGCACACGCTCATCACCAGCGGGATGTCGTGCTCGATGATCAGCAGCGTCAGCCGCAGCTGCTCCTTCAGCTCCACGAGGAGCCGGCCCAGCACCTCCGTCTCCCGCTGCGCGATCCCCGAGCTCGGCTCGTCCAGCAGCAGCAGCGTCGGCTGCAGCCCGACCAGGCAGGCGATCTCCGCGATCCGCCGGGTCCCCGTCGAGAGCTGCTGGATCGGCGTCGTCCGGTAGCGGTCGAGCCCCATGAACGCGAGCAGGTCCCGGACCAGCTCGCGCTTCTGCCGTTCGCCAGACGGCAGGCCGAGGACGGCGGGGAAGAACGGCGTCGGGTGCAGCCGCTCCAGCGAGAGCCGGATCGTCTCCTGCACGGTCATCGTCGGGAACAGCGCCGCGTCCTGGAACGACCTGATGATGCCGAGCCGCCCGCGCGCCTCCGCGCCGAGCGCGCTCACGTCCTGGCCCTCGAACGTCACCACGCCCGCGTCGGCCGCGGTGAACCCGCCGAGCAGCTCGAACGTCGTCGTCTTGCCGGCGCCGTTCGGCCCGATCAGCCCGAGCGTCTCGCCGGCCCGCACGTCGAAGCTGACGCCGCGCACCGCGCGCACGCCGCCGAAGCTCTTCGCCAGGCCCTCGACCTTGAGCAGCGTCGTACCCGGGGGGCGGAGGCGTTCGCCGACGACGACCGGCAGCGCCCGGTCGCGTACCAGCGGCGCGCCCGTCGAGCCCGCGGCCGTGGGCGCCTCGTCGTACGCCGCGTCGACGTCGATGCCCGCGCGGCGGCCGAGCATCCGCACGATCCTGTCCCGCAGCGGTTCCACGAGACCGCCGAGCCCGGCCGGGAGGTACAGCACGATGAGGAGCTGGCCGAGCGCGGTCGCCGCGAGCCCGGCCGAGTCGAGCGGCAGGAACGCCGGCACGCCGATGACGAACAGCGCGCCGATGATCGGCCCGGCCAGCAGCGAGACGCCGCCGATGACGACCATGACGACGACCTGGATGCTGGCCTTCGCGGGGAACGTCGACAGGCCGATCCGCGACAGCGCGTGGCCGTAGAGCGCGCCGCCGATCCCGGCGAAGAACCCGGCCAGCAGGAACCCCTGCGTCTTGACCAGCGACGCGCGGATCGTGAACGACCTGGCCGCGTCCTCGTTGTCCCGCACCGCTGTGAGCAGCCGCCCGAACCCGCCGCGGCGGACGTTGCGCGCCAGCAGGACGGTGAGGACGAGGACGGGCAGCGCGAACCAGTAGTACAGCCGCGCGGTGTCGAGCGGCGTGTTGCCGACGACGGGGCGGCCCGGGTCGACGCCGTTGCCGAACACCCACTCCTGCTGCAGCAGGAACGCCGGCGTCACCAGCGCGAACGACAGCGTCGTGACCGTGAGGAACAGCCCGCGGATGCGCAGCGCGGGCAGCCCGATGACGAGCGACGCGGCGGCGCCGGCGAGGCCCGCGTAGAGGAACGCCAGCTCGAAGTGGCCGATCCGGCGCGACACCTCGTACGACGCCCAGGCACCGACCGCGCCGACCGCGAACTGTCCCAGTGAGAGCTGCCCGCCGAGCCCGGTGACGATCCCGACGGACAGCCCGATGACGGCGAACCCCATGATCGCGATCAACGTGATCGCGGTCGCGTTGGTCACGAACACCGGTAGCGGGGGGGG